>JBDTWO010000004.1:0-78180 GCA_040006635.1 Chloroflexota bacterium | reverse complement strand
TCTATCACGCCGCTATGCTCGATCCGCACACCGCCGCCGAACTCAGCCTCGATCAGATCTGGTCGCTGGTGGATGAACTCATCGCGGCCCACGGCGATATGCTGCCAGAATATCACTAGGATAGTAATCCGCTTCATCCTCATCTCAATCTGATTCCATTTCGAAAGCGACTTCAACTCTTATGCCTTTAACTTCTCAACCTTCCAACCTGAAACCTGAAACTGCCTGGTGGCATCCCACTGTGGGACTCACCTGGCAATGGCAAATTGGAAATAATGATATTGATACATCCATTGAAGCCGATGTCTACGACATTGACCTCTACGTTGACCAAGCCATCATCGACGAACTCCACGCCAAGGGACGCAAGGTCATCGGCTATATCAGCGTCGGCTCATGGGAAGATTGGCGGCCCGATAAAGACCAGTTCCCGCCTGAAGTATTGGGCAAAGATTACGAAGGTTGGAAAGGGGAGAAGTGGCTGGATGTTCGTCGTATCGATCTGCTTGCGCCCATCATGCTCGCCCGCCTTAACCTATGTCAAGCCAAAGGCTTCGATGCCGTTGAACCTGATAACGTGGAAGTCTACACCAACGACACCGGCTTCCCGCTGACTTACGATGATCAGTTGAAGTTCGCCCTCTGGCTTGCAGACGAAGTCCACAAACGCGGACTCGCCATCGGACAGAAAAATGCTTCCGACCAAATCGCAGACCTTGTGGATGTTTACGATTTCGCTATCACCGAAGATTATTTCTACTACAAACAGGCAGAGTTGATGCTCCCATACATCAAAGCCGGTAAACCAGTATTCGCCGCCGAATACACCGACCTGCCCGGCGACTTCGCCGCTTTTTGTAAACAATCCAAACAACTTAACTTCAGCACCATCCTCAAAAAACGCGGACTGGATGCGTGGATTCAAACCTGCCCGTAAATCAGTTACAAGTTACAAGTTGGCAGGTTGAAAGTTGAAACCTGCCAACCTGTAAACCTGGAACCCTAAACATGAAACCCATAACAATCGGCAAATTTCGCGGACTGCAACAGATCGCCTCCAAACGCGGCACCTTCACCTGCCTCGCACTGGACCATCGTCAAAACCTGCGCAAAGCGAATCTTGCTTTCGTAAATGACACCGAACTCTCGCGCTTCAAACTGGATGTGACCAAAGCGCTGGCTCATCGGGCAACGGCTGTGCTCCTCGATCCAGAAGTTTCTGCCGCGCAAGCGATTTCTGCGCGTGCCATTCCGAATGTCGGTTTGGTTGTCGCCGTCGAATCGACTGGCTACACCGGTGACGCCACCGCGCGTCACGCCCAGATCATCCCCGGCTGGAATGTGGAAAAAGCCAAACGCATGGGCGCATCTGCCATCAAGTTGCTGGTCTACTATCATCCTGATTCACCGACTGCTAAAGAGATCGAAGACTTCACATCCAATATTGCGGAAGAATGTCAGAAACATGATCTTGTTCTCATGCTTGAACCGCTTTCCTATTCGCTGGATGAAACTAAAAAACTTTCATCTGAAGAGAAGCGTTATGTTGTAGTTGAAACTGCCAAACGCTTAACGCCATTGGGCGCAGATATTCTCAAGGCTGAGTTTCCGCTCGACGTGACTGAATCAGACCAGGGCTTATGGAAAGAAGCGTGCGAAGCAATCTCCGCCGCATCCGTCACGCCGTGGATTCTTTTATCCGCCGCGGTGGAGTATGATGTGTTCCTGAGTCAAGTTACAGTGGCGTGTAACGCAGGTGCCAGCGGAATCGCAGTAGGGCGCGCAGTCTGGAAGGAAGCCGTCACGATGAGCGGCGATGAACGGATGAAGTTTTTGCGGACGATCGCCAAGTATCGTATCTCGCGGCTCACCTCATTGTGTCACGCACTCGCCAAACCCTTCACTGATTTCTATACTGCCGAAGCGCCCTTCGATTGGTATAAAACCTATTGAGAGCCAATGAAAAAAATCTACCCGTTTAGTTTCTACTTGTTGTTATATGGCGCCAATGCCTGCGTTCTGCCGTATATGATTCTGTACTATCAAAGCCTGGGATTTTCCGGCGCGCAGATCGGATTGCTCTTTGCGATCTCCCCACTCATCACGCTGTTCGGCGCGCCGTTCTGGACCGGGCTTGCCGATACCTTACATCGTCATAAATTGATCATGAGCATTACCATTTTGGGTTCCATTGGGTTGGCGGTATTGTTTCCTGTCGTGAAGTCCATTACTGCTGTATTTGTACTGCTATCCTTGTTCTCGATCATGGTCGCACCGATCAATTCGTTTGCCGATACTGCCACGTTGACGATGCTGGGCGATCAAAAAAATATGTATGGGCGCATCCGTGTGGGCGGCACGATCGGCTGGGGGGTGATCGCACCGATCGCCGGGATCGTGATTGCCAGGTATGGATTGAGCTGGGCATTCTGGTCGTATGCTGCTTTGCTGTTCATCGGCTTTTTCGTCAGCCAGCAATTTGTATATGGTCAGGTTCAACAGCAGGTTTCGATCAAGAGCGGTCTGCGTGAATTATTATCGAACCGACGCATGATCCTTTTTCTATCCACTGCTTTTGTGACCGGCATAGCGTTGACGAGCATCAATTCATTTTTGTCGGCATATCTGAACGAGTTGGGCATGAGTAGATCCGTATTGGGGTTCGCGCTCAGCATTGCCACCTTTGCTGAATTTTTTGTTCTGTTCTTTGGCGACCGTTTACTTGCCAGACTTAAGCCGCATGGCTTGTTGATCCTAGCCATGTTCGCGACCACGCTCCGTTTGTTCCTGTATGCCATCTTCCCTACCACAACGGGCATTCTGGCTTTTCAACTGATCAATGGTTTTACGTTCGCCGCGTTATGGATGGCGGGCGTTTCCTATATCAACGAAAACGCGCCGCCCGGATTGCTTGCCACCACGCAGGGCGTCTTCGGCGCGGCAGTGTTTGGTTTCGGTTCCGCGGCGGGCGGCTTCATTGGCGCGCTTCTGCTGGAACGGGTGGGCGGCGCGCAGATGTACACCATCTTTGGCACGCTAATGTTCATCATGTTGATCGTTTACGTTCTTTTGGAAAGACAGCTTCCCCGAATCCAATATGCCGAAGTTTGATATTCTCGTTGCCGGTGAGATCAACCCCGACCTGATCCTCTCGGGTAATACAGTTCCCGAATTTGGTCAGGTCGAAAAACTGGTTGACTCAGCCGCGCTTACCATCGGTTCCTCATCCGCGATCTTTGCATGTGGCGCGGCGCGGTTGGGATTGAAGGTCGCGTTCATCGGTGTGTGCGGTGACGATGTCTTCGGTCATTTCATGTTGGATGAAATGTCAAAGCGTCAGGTGGATATCGAAAACGTGATCGTGACTCAAGGCGGATCGACAGGTTTGAGCGTGATTCTTAATCAGGGTTCAGACCGCGCGATCCTGACTCATCCTGGCTTGATCGCTGAATTACAAGCCTCAGATATCTCTGATAGTTTGTTACGCGACTCAAGACACTTGCATGTGGCGAGTTACTTCTTACAAACAAAACTTCAACCTGAATTACCCAATCTCTTTCGCCGCGCGCATTCCCTAGGACTTACAACATCACTCGATACAAACTACGACCCCTCCGAAAAATGGACTGGGTTCGATGAACTGCTTTCCGTCACGAATGTATTTCTACCGAATGAGCGCGAAGCGTTGTCGCTTTCAGGGGCGGCGAATGTTGACGAAGCCGCGAGCAGGCTCGGGTCCAAGGTGGAAGCGTTGGCGATTAAGTTGGGGGCAGAGGGTGCTTTGGGAGTCCGTGAAGGTGCGAGAGTCAGAGTCGCTTCGATCCCCGTTAAAGTTATTGATACCGTTGGAGCAGGGGATTCGTTCGATGCTGGTTTTCTGTATGGTTATTTGAATCAATGGAGTATGGAAAAGAGTCTGCGCTTGGCGTGTGTGTGCGGAGCGTTGTCCACGCAACAAGCGGGCGGGACGAATGGTCAGCCTACGCTTGAGCAGGCTGAGGTCGCGTGAGCCATAGACTCGCCGCGCCGATGATATAACCGGCGGCGGAAAAAGCATACAGCCAGCGTGCACCCACCGCATCGAAGATGGCTCCGCCAATCGGCGCGGCAACAATATTGACCAAGCCCGCAATTGTAACGGTGTAGAGTGCGAGCACAGTGCCAGTTTCTGTTGATTGCGTGCGGCTGCTGATGAGACCCACGAATGAGATGGTATAGAAACTAAACGCCACTCCGCCGATGAAACGTACGATCATGATGGTTGGAATGAATGGCAAAATTAAAACGGTGAGACGTTGAAAGAAAGTCAGTGAAAGCGCGATGAGCATAAGCCGATGCGCACCCACGCGGTGCACGAAACGGTCGGCATAGATCATGAACGGCAGTTCGACGATGGCGCTGAGAATACCCGCGACAGAAATGAGACTTTTTGACGCGCCGAGTTGCGAGAGAAAAACATTTTCAAATTGAAGCACACCGCTGTTGAGGAACCCTATGGCGATGAGCGCGACTGCAAAGCCCAATAACGTGCGGTCTTGAAATACTCTTTGCAGCGAAACCCGCAGACTGGGCTTCGGTTGGTCTTGTATTTGGTGATGCGTGAAATAGCGTGGTTGAATGAAGAAGACCACGCTCGCGGAGATCAGCCACGTCAATGCCACACCGATATACGCTGCAATGTACCCGAAGCGTTCCACCAATTGACCGGAGGTGAGCAGGGACACGATCCAGCCCAGCGAAGCCCAGGCGCGGACACTACCATAACCCATGCCCGACTCTTGCGAGACGGTGACCGCCATGGAGTCCGAAAGCGGCATGATGCCTGATGCGGCGAGCGAGTGGAGAAAGATCAAGAAGATGATCGGCAGGAAGTTGGTTTGGTGTCCGATCAGAAAATAACCGATCGCGCCAAGGACAATGGCGGTTTGCAGAATTCGTTTTGCTAATGGATGCCGCTTGACCGTGCTGACCCAAATTGGTGAAGCGATCATCCCTACGATGGCGCTGATGGATGAGATGAAGCCGATCTGTTTGCCGCTGAAGCCGAGACTGATATAGAAGAGATTCGCAAAAGGCAGGATGAATCCCCATCCGCCCATGAAGGTGAAATAGTACAACCGCGCGAAAAGCAAATCTTTTGGTGGAAGTTTGAAAGTCATTATCGAAAACCCGACGAAGTATATCACTCAGCGAGTTGGAAGGTTTGCAGGTTGAAATGTTGAACGTGTTTGATGAGTTAATCACAGCTCAAAAGCGTGGAGAAGCTAAGGGGATTGCTTCTGTTTGTTCGGCGCATCCGTATGTAATCAAACAAACCCTAAAGGTCTCTGAGACCTTTAGGGTTTTGCCGCTTATAGAAGCCACTTGTAATCAGGTGAATCAATTCGGTGGATATACAGGTATGACGCCCAAAGATTTTGTCAGGTATATTCGTGGTATCGCAGCAGACAACGATTTCCCATTTGATAATATTATTTTGGGCGGCGACCACTTGGGTCCGAACGTTTGGCAGAATGAACCGGCTGGATCCGCTATGGAAAAATCGAAGGTGTTGGTCCGCGATTATGTGCAGGCGGGCTTTGCCAAAATCCATTTGGATTGTAGTATGCGACTTGCGGATGACCCGCAGGGCGCTCTGGATCCTGAAGTCATTGCCAGGCGTGCGGCGGAGTTGGCGAAAGTGGCGGAGAACGCCCTCACCCCTAACCCCTCTCCCAAAGGGAGAGGGGGACTCGCCCCACGGTATGTGATTGGGACCGAAGTCCCCATTCCGGGTGGGGCGACGGAACATGAAGAAGGCGTTCGCGTGACGAAAGTTGCAGATGCGCGTGAGACGATTGAGGTGCATCGTAAAGCATTTTATGAATTGGGTTTGCAATCCGCGTGGGAAAGGGTCATAGCGGTGGTTGTCCAGCCGGGGGTGGAGTTTGGTGATGACTTTGTGTTGCCGTATCAGCCGGAGGCGGCAAAAGAATTGTCACGGTTTATCGAAGGTCAGTCCATGGTGTATGAGGCACATTCCACCGATTATCAAACACGAGAGGGGTTAAGAAATCTTGTCCGCGATCACTTTGCGATCCTCAAGGTCGGTCCCGGCTTGACGTTTGCTTTTCGCGAAGCAGTCTTTGCCTTAGCGATGATCGAGAATGAATTGATTGCCAAGGATGATCGCTCTAATATCATTCAAGTATTGGATGATGCGATGATGAAACATCCCGAACACTGGCAGAAATATTATCGCGGCAATGAAACGGAACAAGCCTTCAAACGCAAGTATAGTCTGAGCGACCGTGCGCGCTATTATTGGGTCCGACCTGAAGTGCGGACTGCATTTGAGCGCTTACTGAAAAATCTTGATGAGAAAATTTTGCCGTATGCGTTGTTGAGTCAATTTTTGGGGGAGACGGGGCTGAATGCCGAACAAGTCATTGCGCGGAAGATCAACAGCGTGTTGAATGATTATGCAGTAGCGTGTGGAGTAGGTGAATAATAATCTCACATTATGCAACGTCATGTTGAGCGAAACGAAACATCTTTACGACTATCTCAGAGACCCTTCGCTGTCGCTCAGGGTGACATTACGTTAAATAAAAACAAGAGCAGCCTCGAAGCTGCTCTTGTTTTATCATCCACGCGATCTACTTATCGCCTTTAGAGCTCACACTGCCCACGCCGCTTACGTTTTTGGACACAGTAGGTGAGCCATAGTAAGTGATCGAGCCTGCACCGGAGACACTGGCATCCAGGCTATCATCCACCCAGGCGGTGGCACTGCCTGCACCGCTGATGTTGATGCTAGCGGTCTTGTTGTGCAGATCTTGACCATTGAAACTGCCGAAGCCGCTGATGTTCAAATCGAGATTGTCGGCTGTGCCGGTGGCATCCAAACTGCCTGCACCGCTGAGACCAAGTTTCAAGTCTTTAGTTGTGATCTCACTGATTGTCACCTTGCCCGCACCGTTGAGACTAAATTCCAGTTTGTCGGTCTTCAAGCCGGTGATGGTGAGTTCACCGGCGCTTGAGAATTGGATGTCATCAAGACTCTTGACGACGATGGCGATCTTTACAGGTTTTGTGGGATTCACATGCTTGCCATCAGCAGACCTGTAGAAAATGTTGAGCGTCCCATTTTTGACTTGACTCATCAACCCCGGCAGGACGTTGTCTTCCGCTTCGATCTTAACCGAAGCTGCTTTGCCCTGCGTGATCGTGATCTGCGCCGGATAATCAATCTCGAGCGCATGGAAGTCGCTGACTTCGCGGGTCTGTGACTTCACAACTCCTGAACCGGGTTCGCCAGGTCCAAAGGTTGCGTTGTTATCATCCCATGAGACGAATAGCATGGATGGACTTGCCCAGCCGAACTTCGGGGCGTAGACGATCGCCAGCACCAAGCCGCCGATGATAAGAATATCCATGAGGACGCGGGAAAATTTCCAGTACGGACTCAGGATGATGCCAATGCCCGCCGCGATCAGCAGGAAGGGCCACACATGCGTGAGCGCCCAAACATTTTCAACGGGAATGTTCCCGGATTTGACGAGCAGCCAAATCGCGCCGGTTGCGATCAGTAATAATGGACCAAATATAGATCTTCGATTTTCCATGATTTCCTTCTTTCTTTTTTCTTGATTTATTTTTCGATGAAAACTTAGCTGACAGGCGGCAGAATCTCGGATGTTTCATCCTTTCGCTTGCCGAGCAGACCAGAACGATTCAAGACCAAATATACACCCAACAGGATGAGCAGGATGGGGAAGATAAGATTGCCGAAGGATGAGAAGATCATCTCAAAGAATGAACCGAAGATGATGAACAAGATCAGCCCGACCTTCATCAAGCTCACTCCAGATTTCTTCTGCCCCAAGTCATGACTGTATGCACCCATGATATAAATGCCGACACCCACGAAGAGGATAATCAACGTCCAGAAATAGGACATCGATTCCCAATGCTTCGTGATGTTCTGAAAAAGCAAAACCAGTCCTACGCCGCTGACGATCGTAGCGGGGATGGCGAACCCGGCGGTTTGTTTACCGCCTGCGAACATGGCGGCGAAGAACATTGCCCCGATGCCGATGACAATGAAGGGCCATAAGAAACCCCAGTTAAACCCACGGAAGACCTGGCTTGCCAGCGATAACAACCCGAAGGCGATCAAAAGTGTGCCGCCGACCAGTGCTCCAGTATTGGAACGATTTGTTTGCATGTGATGCTCCTTTCGAAAATACAATTCCTACCTTTCTTACGGGAAATTATAACCAAGGTTGCAAAGCTGTTTATCGCTGTTGAGTGAAAGGACTAAATCCAGTAAAATGTTTTCCATGCGTTCACATTTCACCCCCAGATTCTTGTTCTTGTTGATCTGTATTTTTTTGATCGTTTCATGCGCGGCTCCCATAACGGATGTGCCGATTCTGCCAACCGAGACGACGCTACCTTCCGCTACGCTTCCGCCTCCAACGGAAACTGCTCTGCCCACCGATACGCCGACTGCTACGCCTCTGCCACAGCCCGCGTTGGCGCGTCCGCAATATGCGCTTGACTTGCAGTTTAACTTTACGACCAAGATCGCAACCGTGAACCAGACTATCACGTATCCCAACTGGACGGGTGAAACACTCAACAATCTTGTGCTGGCGGTTGAACCTAATTTATGGAATGGCGGGTTTGCCATCAATGCTCTGACTATAGATAATCAACCCATCTCTACATATACATTGGATGGTCAGAAATTGGATGTGACGTTGCCGCAGCCTTTGCTAGCGGGCGGTACGCTGACGTTGACGATGAATTATGGACTGGTCCTGCCGCCGATGTCGGCTTATAGCAATGCGAATGATGTCCGTCCGCAGATCTATGGGTATACCGAGAAGCAGACCAACCTCGTGGATTGGTATCCGTTCATTGTGCCGTATCAGGCGGGGGAAGGCTGGCTTCTATATAATCCCTGGTATTACGGCGAACATCTGGTGTATGACCTCGCGGATTTTGATGTGTTGATCCATTTTACAGATGGAGCTGTGCCACAGATCGCGGCGTCAGGGGCGGAAACAGATTCAGGCAAGAGTGGCAGCCGTCGGTTCGTGTTGGAAGCGGGGCGCACGTTTGCCCTGTCCATGAGTTTGTATTACAAGGTCGCCACGCAGACCGTCGGCGATGTGACCGTCTATAGTTATTTCTTTGCCTTTTACGATGCGCCGGGGAAAGCCCTGTTGCAAACGTCGGTTGAGGCGCTGCAGGTGTTCAGTGAAAAGTTCGGACCGTATCATCATAAGACGTTGACAGCGGTGCAGGGCGATTTCAACGACGGCATGGAGTTCTCGGGTTTTTATTTCATCAGCCGTGATTATTTTAATTTGTACGATAACACGCCCAAGAATTATCTGGTGATCATCGCGGCGCACGAGACGGCGCATCAGTGGTGGTTCGATAGCGTGGCAAATAATCAGGCGCTTGAGCCGTGGCTGGATGAAACGCTGGCGACCTATAGCGAACGCATCTATTATGAGACTGTCCATCCCGATATGGTGAAGTGGTGGTGGGGTTATCGCTATTTCGAATTTCAGAAGCCTGGCTTTGTTGACACGTCGATCTATGATGGCGAAGGTCAGCGCCCGTATTGGGATAAGGTCTATCTGACGGGCGCGCGTTTCATGGAAGAGTTACGCGGACGAGTTGGCGATGAGATCTTCTTTGCCTTCCTCAAGGATTATTACACCCAATACGAAGGGAAACGCGCCACCACCACGGATTTCTTCCGCGTGCTGCGTGAACACACCGCCGCGGATATTTCTGACCTGATGACGAAGTATTTCAAGAATACGTATTAAAACTTATCTAAAAAAAACCATGTCACTCTGAGGGAGCGTTCTTTGCGACCGACACTTGCACCGCACGCAAGTGCAGGTGAGAGTCTAGGATTTCAATGGTAGAGACCCTTCGCTATCGCTCAGGGTGACATTTTGAGATGACTTTAGTAAACTGAATACTCCGCTTTGACGTGGAAAGTTGTAAAATATCAGATAAGATAATCTCATCCAAGCTTTCATGGAGGTTGATATGACAAAAGGTGTGATCGGCATTTTGACAGGCGGTGGCGATGTTCCGGGGCTGAACCCGGCGATTCGAGCGGTAACGATTCGGGCTACGCGTGAAGGTTATAAAGTCATCGGCATTCGCCGAGGCTGGGCGGGATTGGTTGATCTTATCCGTGATAAAGACGCGGATAACAGCAACAACTATCAGGTGCTGACCGAAGAGATCGTCAATAAAGCCGGGCGGACGGGTGGGACTTTCCTGCACACCTCGCGGACAAATCCCAGCCGGCTCAAGCAGGATCGCACGCCTGCACATCTCAAGGAAAAATATACCGGCGAGGTCAACGACATTACTGAAGAGATTTTGAAGAACCTGGCTTTCCTGGGCATTGACACGTTGATTCCCATTGGCGGAGATGACACGTTGAGTTATGGTGTCCGTATGTATCAGGAGGGAATAAAGGTCGTGGCGATCCCAAAGACGATGGATAATGATGTGCCGGGTACGGATTATTGCATCGGCTTCAGTACCTGCGTCACACGGACGATCGAAATGGCGAACAGCCTGCGGACGGTGGCAGGCTCGCATGAACGGCTTTTAGTGCTGGAAGTCTTCGGACGCTACGCAGGCTTCACTGCCATGCTGCCAGCCATGGCGGGCGCAGCGCACCGCTGTGTGATTCCCGAATATAAATTCAATATCGAACGTCTGACCGAACTTTTGATGTATGACCGTACCAAGAATCCCAGCCGATATTCGGTCGTGTTGGTATCTGAAGGCGCGATGTTCGAGGGCGGGGAAATGGTCTTTGCCGATAAAAACACGGATGCCTTCGGGCATGCCAAACTCGGCGGCATCGGCGATTTGGTCTCAGCGCAAATGAAGGACATGACCGCCAAACACAATAACGGTCGTTCGGTGGACATCGTGAATCAAAAACTCGGCTATCTCGTCCGCTGCGGTGACCCGGACGCAATCGATTCGATCGTGCCGATGGCATACGGAAATCTTGCTTTGGATCTGATCCTCAAGAAGATCCATGGACGGCTCGTCGTTTTGAAAAATGGACGCTACGATAACATCCCGATCGATATTGTCACCAGCACGAAGAAAACCGTCAACGTGGACCGCTTCTATAATACTGATCGCCTGCGTCCGAAATTCGAAAGCTTTGAGATGACCCCGCTGTTTATCATGACCAGCGATGCGATGTGATTAAATTTAAACATCCCGCAGGTTACAACCTGCGGGATGTTTAATATGATGGGGGAGATTTCAAGAAACGAATTTACTTATTTTTCTTCTGCTTCTTTGAGTATCTTATTCAATTGCGGGATGATCGGCGGCAGATCTTCAGTCACAGTCTGCCAAATGATCTTAAGATTGACCCCGTGATATTCATGAATGACAATATTTCGCATGGTCTGCATTTCTTGCCAGGGTAATTTGTTGTATCTTTTCTTAATGTCAGATGGGATATGCCGAGTTGCTTCGCCGATGATCTCTAAATTACGAAGCACTGAGTCGACTGTTTTATCGTCGCCTGCAAAGTCGTCATAGCCATAACCGTGTGTATGCCTTTGGATTTTGGCAACACATTCCAGAATATCTCCAACCCTCATTTTCCAATTTCTAGGCGCACGGATTGCCTCCCGCAATATGCCCTCGCGTAATTCTTTGCGTAGGGCTTCCGGTGTCACCAAATCCACCCGCTGACCGAATAACTCTTCCAAATAGAGTTGCAGGCGGGCAAACTCGAATAAACCAATGGGCCTTTCAAATTCCACCAGTAAATCAACGTCACTGCGTTTACGCGCCTGGTTGCGTGCCACCGAACCGAACAGGGATATGGAACGTACGCCGAATTTTTTCAGGCGGCGTTTGCGGCGTTTGAGGAGGGTTAGAGCTTGAGCGCGTTCCATGAAAGTCACTGTATAAATTTTATCACAGGCTCGTCGTGCTCAAAAACGGACGCTATGACAACATCCCAATCGATATTGTCACCAGCACGAAGAAAACGGTCAACGTGGACCGCTTCTACAACACCGATCGGTTGCGCCCGAAATTCGAAAGCTTTGAGATGACGCCGCTGTTCATTATGACCAGCGACGCAATGTGATGAATGAACGAATTTTATCGAGCTAAGTCCCATGAGCTATTCATGGAATTTACGCGCTACCTCATTACGCATCCGGATTTTGGTGAAGGCATTCCCAAGGGAGCGGAGGTCATTCTGCTTGACCGCCACGACTCGGGTTATACAAACTACATGCTCAAGAAAGCGCCGAAAAAGAATGTGGTTTTTATTGATGTTGGCAAACTCGCCCCGATCCGTTCCCGCTTGAGAAAACCAAAGATCATTTCTCGCCCACCCACAGTAATCGCTGGTTAACATGAAAAGAAACTTGCCTATGGAATTTTCTAGGCGAGTTTCTTTATCAACGGTCAGCAGCTCGTTCTACTCAAAAACGGACGCTACGACAACATCCCGGTTGACATTGTCACCAGCACGAAGAAAACGGTCAATGTGGACCGCTTCTATAATACTGATCGCCTGCGACCGAAATTCGAAAGCTTTGAGATGACGCCGCTGTTTATCATGACCAGTGACGCGATTTAAAAATATTTAATCCCTCGAGCTTTTAGCCACGGATTACACTGATTTACACAGAATAAGCCGACCTTGTCATGGGTTGGCTTATTATTTAATTTATTCCGCGACAGATAGTTTTGAAATCCGTGGCAATCCGTGAAATCTGTGGCTGAATCCTTCAGACTTTATTCTTCTCGCTTGATCTGAAACGTATCAAAATCCCTCGCCACAGATGTATTTGGAAAAAGGGCTTGCGCTTCCTTGATCACATCCTTCTCGCGATAGCGGCGTGAGATATGAGTCAGGATCAACTTCTTGACGCCCGCCTTGATCGCCAGTTCCGCGCCCTGACGTGCGGTGAGATGATTGAACTGTTTTGCCATCTCGGTCTCTTCATCGAGATATGTGGATTCGATCACCAATGCGTCCGCATCTTCGCAGACTTCGACGAGATTATCCGTTTTCCCTGAGTCACCTACAATGACGAGTTTCGTCCCTTTTTGAAGCGGACCCAGCACATCGTCCGGTTTGATGCGTTTGCCATCGGGCAGGGTGATCTCGTTGCCAGCGACCAGCTCCCGGCGTTCAGGTCCGAACGGCACGCCGAGTTCAGTCGCTTTGTCATTCAAGAACGGACGCCGTGACTTGCCCTCGAATACATATCCCAAACAATCCGGTCCGCGGTGCGAAACGGGAAATGCCGTGATCGTGAAATCGTCCGTTTCAAAAATGATGCCGGGCTTGATCTCATTCATGCGGAACGGCATGGGGGGCTGGTTGCCGCGCAGCACCACGCCATCGAGCAGCGCGCGCACACGCTCCATGGTCGAACGCCCGGCGTAAATATCCAACTCCTCGATCGCTTCCCAACGCATGAACGTGGATAGCAATCCGCCCAACCCCAGAATATGATCGAGATGTCCGTGGGTCAACAAGATGTGCGTGAGATTTTTAAAGCCCGTGCCTGATTGTAAAATTTGGCGCTGCGTGCCTTCACCGCAATCCACTAGAAAACGATATTCATCATGCTTGACGATCTGCGCCGAGAGTCCGCGTTTGGCGGAGGGTGCAGATGCCGACGTGCCGAGAAAAAGTATTTCAAACAATGATTTGTCCTTGCGTGCTGATGTGTGATAATTTTACCCCACAATGAAAACAGACCATTTGTGCTATGCTACAATTAGCCCATGCCACTGAAGACACCCTTCTCTGCATCCAATAAATCAGACACGCAGCCCAAAGGCAAAGTCGGTGCGCCTCCCGTAAAGGGAAAAGGCGGACCCGCCGCTTCCGCGAAGGGCAAAGCTGGAGTCAAACCGTCTGCTCCCAAAAAGGGACGTGGACTGCATCCGCTTCCTCCTCAGCCGGAACCTGCTCCGCCTTCCTGGTGGGAGACTCTCAGCCCCGAGCGCAAACTCGATGTCGTGGGCGCAGTCATGGCAGTGGTGGGTCTGCTCACCGTCTTGATTCTTTTCTCCGCTCAACGCAGTGTGTTGACGGGCAGTATGCTGCGCGTGCTCTCGCAACTTTTCGGCTGGGGCATTTACATCCTGCCAGTGGGTTTGATTGTGATGGGCTTATGGCTCATCCTGCGCCGCATCGAAAAACTTCCGCCCTTGCATCTCGAACGCGCAACCGGAATCGTTTTCTTTTTCTTCTGGCTGTTGGCGTTCATGCATGCGATCTATGTCCCGCTCGAATTCGCCGATCAAGCCGCATTGGACCGGGTGGGCGGGGGCTATGTCGGCAGTTTCTTTGAAAAGATATTATTCAATAGTTTAGGCGCAGGTGGCGCCTGGGTCGCATTGATCGCCTGGCTGATCATCACGGTCACCATGGTCTTTGATATTAATGTGGAAGACCTCTTCCGCTGGGTGAGCCCGGTCGTGGTGAAAGTCCGCGGGCTGCTGGTGAAACCCAAAGTACAGACTGGCGAATCGTTTTTACCTGCAGATGCCAGCGGTTTCACAACTCTGAATCGACCTGAGCCTGTGCTCCCGCCCGGCACACCCGCCGCGCCTGTGACCACGGTCAGAGTACCAGATGCAGTGATCAACTGGAAGTTACCCGAAATCAAAGATATTCTTGATAAGGGTACGGCGGCAACGGTCAATGAAGAATTCATTCAACAACGCGGACGCTTAATTTCAGAGACGCTGGCATCCTTCGGCGCGCCGGTACAAGTAGTTGAGATCAATCGTGGACCGTCGATCACGCAATTCGGAGTGGAGCCGCTCTTCGTGGAGACGCGCGGCGGAGTCCGCACGAAAGTCCGCGTGAATAAGATCGCGTCCCTGGCTGATGATCTCGCGCTCGCCCTCGCCGCGCCGCGCATCCGTATTCAAGCGCCGGTGCCGGGACATAGTTACGTCGGTATCGAAGTCCCGAATGAAGAGATGACACTGGTCGCTTTGCGTGATTTGCTGGAGAGTGAAGCATTCCAGAAAAATAAAAATGCGTTGCGGTTTGCACTCGGCAAAGATGTGACCGGACATCCGATCAACACCACGCTTGAGAACATGCCGCATCTTTTGATCGCAGGTACGACTGGTTCTGGTAAGTCGGTGTGCGTCAATGCGATCCTCACATGTTTCCTGATGCACAATACGCCTGATGATCTACGCATGATTCTGGTTGATCCCAAGCGCGTTGAATTGACCGGCTATAACGGTATCCCACATTTGCTTTCGCCGGTGGTGGTTGAGATTGATCGCGTGATCGGTGCGCTGCAATGGATGACGCGTGAAATGGATAAGCGTTATCACCTGTTCGCGCAGGTTGGTTCGCGCAATATCACCGATTACAACGCCAAGATGAAATCACAGGGCATGAAGAAACTGCCCTTCCTTGTAATTGTGATTGATGAACTCGCTGACCTGATGATGATCGCCCCTGGCGAGACCGAGCAGACCATTACACGTCTCGCACAACTAGCGCGTGCCACGGGTATTCATATGATCCTTGCGACACAGCGTCCCTCTGTAGATGTGGTCACTGGTCTCATCAAAGCCAACTTCCCGGCGCGTATTGCTTTCGCGGTTGCATCCAATACCGATAGCCGCGTCATTCTCGATCAACCCGGCGCAGAAAGATTATTAGGTCGCGGCGATATGCTCTTCCAGGCGCCCGATGCGCCATCCGCCGCGCGTCTGCAGGGCGTCTTTGTTTCGGACCATGAGATTCAAACGCTGGTCGAATTTTGGCGCGCGCAAGTGGGCAACACAAGTCCATATGGCGCGGCGTCTTCTTCTACATCAGTAGATATTCCTGCGGCAGATGTCCCGCTCAAACAATCCGCGATGTTTGAAGATATGACCGCCGCAGATAAAAACGTCGACCCATTGCTCCCCGAAGCGATAGAACTTGTCCGCAAAGAGGGGCGGGCTTCAGTCTCCATGCTGCAGCGTCGTATGCGCATTGGTTATACCCGCGCTGCCCGCATCGTAGATACGATGGAAGATAAAGGCATTGTCGGTCCCTCCGAAGGGACGACGCAATTACGTCAAATCCTGGATTACGGTCAAACCGCACCGCCGAAAGATGATGGCGCGTAATGGCAGGGTAGGGGCGAGGTTCTCTCGCCCTTACGCTACTAATGTAATAGGGCGGGGAAACCCTGCCCCTACATTTTATTGATATAATTTTCTCATCGCCCCGGTAGTTCAATGGATAGAATAAGGCACTCCTAAGGCTTAGATGTGGGTCCGATTCCCACCCAGGGCACCTTCACAAATTTCTAACGAAACTTTAATAAAAAGGACTTGAAAAGATAAATAAGAAGTAGTAATATATAGACGATAGCCGCCTGGGTGCCCCCCTCACTCCGGCGGCTATCATTTAAGAAATAAGAATCGATAAGCTGGTAGTCAGGCGTTTGGTACATCTAATCTTCGGTTTTTTGCTGGTTCTATAAATCAGATTATTTGGTAATAGCAAAGTTAATTTCATCGTAAAATTCAGTGATAATGGGGGAAACCAAGCGCTCAAAGTTTTGGAAAATCGGCAGAGGATGATTGTCATAGCAACACTTTGTCGGGGGAGTATAATCAACTCATTACAAACTGCATTAGCAAAGACCATTGTAGCTAAATGCAAGATTTCTCATCCAATTAAATATACATAGACATAGATGAAATTTTATCCTGTAAATTTAGTGCATGTTTTTTAGACAACTTATTTATGAAAGACGAAATATGGCAATAATTTTGATTATCGACGATGACGTCAACACAACTTGGTTGATTGATAATGTGTTCTCAAAAGAAGGCTATGAAGTCCATTCCGTTAATAATAGCTCTGATGCACTTTCTGTTGCTCTTTCTACCAATCCCGATTTGATCATCATTGACTTTGCCATGCCGGAAGTCGATGGTCTGGAAACATGCAAGTTACTTCATTCGCACCCGAAATTGAACAGAATACCGATCCTATTTTTCTCAGCTGTTGGGGATGTTGATCGAAAAGTTGAGGCATTTCAGGCTGGTGCCAAAGATTTTATTTCCAAGCCTGTACATATTGATGAATTCAAAAGCAGGGTCAAATTATGGCTGAAACAACCCGCAAACTGAAGGATGTATGATTCAACGTGCGCTATTATTAACCATCCTGTTGGTTGTTTTTTTAATCCCTGTTCATCCGGTATCAGCGGAAGGGGATTTATCCATTGACATTCCTCTAGAATCTCTAAATGGCGACCAAACCATTAGTCTGACTGGGTTGGTCAGCACCCAAAACCTGGAATTTACACTTCCCGATAATTGGAAAATAACAGATCAAAGTTTGTTGGATTTATCCATCACGGCTAGTGATCTGCTGGATTTATCCGCATCTTCTTTGACTATATCTCTTAATGGACTTCAACTGACGTCGCTTCAATTAAAAGATTTGGTCGGTTCTGCCCGAAAGATAGAATTGCCATCGAGTTATTTTATTCCGGGCAATAATAAAATTTCCTTCGATGCGATATTGTATTTACCTGATGATCTAAAGACCAATTGCAAAGGTTGGGATGACCCATCTCGTTGGTTGCTATTTAATCCTCAAAGTGTCCTGCATATTGCCTTTCAAGAACAATCTTTTCCATCTGACTTGTCTAATTTTCCTCAAGCCTTCCTGCAGCCACTGGATCGTTATCTGAAAGATGGGGGCGACAAAACGTTATTTGTTTTGCCAGATCAAGTTAAACCAGATGATTTAAATGCCTTAACAGCTACTGCATACTTTCTCGGGCATCAAGCGGGGGACAAGTATGTTTGGAATCCACAAATATTAACCCAAAGTCAGTTCGGTCAGTTAAATACGATCAACAGTAATATAGTATTCGTTGACAACATCCCTGCACAATTTGAAAATGTGATTGCAACTGAGAAAAATGCAATTGGTGTTTTTGCCTCACCGTGGGATGCCAGCAAAACGGTGATGGTCGTATTCGATAAGGATCGCGAGGATGGTTATACACCTACACTAATATTTGGCGATTGGATGAAAAAGATATTGCTGCATGGGAATGTGGCTTACTTTGATCGAACAGCAGATAAGAACCCGCCGGTTTTTAAGAACAAGTATTCCTTTGAAGAGCTAGGATATTTGGATCGAACGGTGCGGGGAATTGGTGTAGGCAGTCTGGTTTACAAAATCTATATTCCCTATGATGTGGATCCTACAAAAGCAAGTCTCGCATTGCAGATCGCGCATAATCCTGACTTGGATCAAAAGACATCCTCCATCGAGGTCAATCTGAATGGCTTCACTGTGGCTTCCATACTACCTGCAACGAATAACGCCAGGTTGGAACCGATCCGGGTGGATTTGCCAACAAAACGTTTTCATCCGGGAACAAATTTTTTGCGTATATCGTTTGATTTGCATATTCCCTACAGTAGTTGTGAAAAAGCGCCGCAAACGGTTTGGGCAACCATTTTCAATAGTTCAACCTTTCAGTTGACGTATCAAAATCGCGCTTCGATTCCTGTTTTGAACGATTTCCCTGCTCCATTTAATGAATATCCAGGCGTTACCTTTGTAGTTCCAACTCAATTGGATATGCACACACTTACGCAGGTGTCACAATTAACTTTTGCAATTGGAGCTAATTCATATTACTCAAGTCAGCCCCCCAAGGTGTTAACTTCGGAGAAATACTCCGTAACACAACCGAAAGATGAAAATTACATCCTTGTTGGATTACCGTCTAGGAATTTGGCAATTCGGGATCTTAATAATTTTTTACCACAACCCTTCAAGCCAAATACAGACCAATTGCAAGAAGGTTTTGGCGTATTTCTACCAACCATTAATTCTGAAGCCAGTATTGGGTTAATGCAAATTGTCCCGTCACCATGGCGTGACAGCAGGGAAATCCTCGTGCTATCAGGAACGAAATCCGAGGGACTAGAGTGGGCGTGGAACGCAATCCTCGACCCTAAAACGCGTAAACAATTTTCCGGCAACCTCATGGTAGTGGGACCGGAAAGAGGAACTTCTGCCCAGACAGCAAATACACAGTCCACCACAATCCTTTTTGAGCAAACTCCTATGGTTGTAAAAATTCCTATTATCGGGAAATTTCTCCAGCAAAACGGTCAATCGGAAGAGACGATATCCTTAATCGCGATTGCACTGGCAGGTTTGTTTACATTGATTGCCCTTAATGTTGCACCTGTTATTTCCAGATTTGAAATAAAACTAAAAAGCCACCCTGATAAATCCGAAAAGGAGCAGGAGTGAGCGCAATGAAACCAGTCAATAGCTCCAATCATGCCCAATATTTTCTCAATATTTTAATTATTTTGACAGTAGTTCTGTCCCTGGCTGTTGCGGCTATTATTTTTAATAACGCTCTTCGGAGCGCTCCAATTTTCTTATTTCTGCTGGTTGCAGGAATGGTGATTATGGCTGTTAGAGGACTGGCGCGTGGAGGACTTCTGGGACTCTTAATTATTTCGATCTCCATAATCACCAAGCAGTTCATTGGGTCATGGTCCAGGGATACCTTGGGTTTCAATCTTTTGGAAACTCTTTTGATGGCAGGTGTCTTCAGTTTTAGCGGATATTATCACGATCATCTAAGAACCTATTTCGATGAATATAATGATGCAAAGCTAAAACTCCAAATATTGGATTTGGAGGATACCTCTGTAGGGTTAATAAAACCTTCCATAGGCATCCTGAGGTTGAAAGAGGAGAATGATAGGGCAATCCGATATAAACGCCCCATCTCACTGGCTTTGATTCTGGTTCTGCCAAAACCTGGAAAAGAATGGAGCGGGGGCGAAAAGCTCTCTGTCATGCGAGCTGTCGCTACAACTGTAAAAGATACCACCCGTGTACTTGATATTCCATTCTTGTTAAATAGTGACAAAATCGCTTTAATCCTTACAGACACTGAAATCAACGGGACAAACAAGGTTATCAATAATATTCAGCGACAGCTTAATAACGGCCGAATTGTTACCCAGACGGGAACATCAGAATTATTACAGCAGTATGCTCAAATTCGCTTTGGATATAGTGTCTTTTTGGGATACAGTAAAAAGTCTTTTGATATGCTGGAAGCAGCTGAACTCTCTCTGACAAGAAACGTTGAAACAAACGTTGGGGGGATTTTCCAAAACCTTTTTATTGATTGGGAAATTATTGGCGAGACTCCTTCCTTCTCAACGATTCTTCCTGCTAAAGCAAAAGGGGTTCTGGATACATCTGAATCTGATCAGAGTACTCCACCGGCGATTGAAAATAATCAGCAACAATAGGCGGATTTAGCATGTTTGGAATAATAATCCTTGGACTGACGTTATTAGCTGTTTTGCTGCTGTGGTGGAAAGAGCGGTTGGATTACAACAAACAACTTACCGAGTTGAAGCTTCGAATATATGTTAATGGTATCAGAGGAAAATCCACTGTCACTCGTCTGATCGCCGGCGTGCTCAGGGAAGCCGGGATGCAAACGGTCGGTAAAACGACCGGCAGCGCAGCGATGGTTATTTTGCCTGATGGAAGGGATATTCCAATTGAGCGGAATAGCTCACCTACGATTATGGAATTATTTAATATAGCGAGGCAATATGTTAAGGAAAATACCGAAGCTATTGTGTTTGAAACCATGGCTCTCTTTCCCGCTAACCAGATTGCCTCCCAGGAATTGCTAGTTAAAGGAAATATAAATGTAATTACCAATATTCGCGAAGATCATCAGGATGTTATGGGTGAGTCTCTTGAGGAGATTGCAGATACAATGTCGTTGACAATTCCCCACAATGGGATTCTGATTACAGCAGAAAACCGACCGCACTTGCGTGAAAGGCTTAAACAAAATGCCGAAGCCCGTGGAAGTCAGCTCATTTATGCTGATCCAGCAACAGTGTCTGAAGCAGACCTTGCTGGTTTTAACTATCTTTCTTTTCGAGAGAACATAGCCATTGGGCTCGCAATCGCGGAAATCCTTGGGATCCCACGTGCAACTGCCATGCGAGGAATGTGGAATGCAAGACCGGATGTGGGCGTTGTAAACATCCAAAGAACGCGGTGGAAGGGTAAGGAGATCGTTTGGATTCCTCTTTTTGCTGTGAATGACCGTGAAAGTACGATCATTAGTATCGAAGCTTTAAAGCCATATTATCAGCCTGGTGCAACTACGATTGGCATCTTAAATAATCGATATGATCGGGCTGACCGGGCGATGCGCTTTGCCACAATCGCCGCAAAAGACCTAATGAATATTAAGTATTGGATTACCTTCGGCGGTTATGAAACTCAAGTCACCGATCGAATGATGGAGTTGGGTGTTTCACGTGAGAGGATTATCAATATGGGCTTCAGTGTCAACCCTACTTTGGATCAGATCTTTGATCAAATCTCCGAGTTGATTCAGGGGGATCAAGGTGTTTTGATTGGTTTGGTAAACATTCACACTCCGCAAGCCGAACTTTTGATGGAATATTTTCATAATCGGCCCGATGCGCCAATTCATGCGCATGAGGAGCAGGCTTGGAATTATTACCGCCCTGAAATTGAGAAGGTAAAAGAAAAAATGGTTGGACACATGGCAAAGCGAGATTAGTTATGTATGAATATTATGTAAGCGATCAACTGGCAAGGTTGACGATCGTACTGGGGATCGTGATCTCAACTATCATTTATAAGAAAACAGGAAGAACCCTCGGTGGTGTGATTGTTTGCGGATATTTAGCTTTGTTTATTGGCCAGCCCGCTCATATAGTTGTTACGCTGGCTATGGCCTACTTTACCTACCAAATCGTTCATAATATTCTCAAGAAAAGATACATGTTGAACGGCCGGAAATTATTCGAGGTGGAAATATTGGTGGGGCTTCTGTTTCAGATTTCATGGTTGGTCTTGATAAAAATTCTTGCCCGGGATGTGGATGTGGACTTAACCGCTTTATATGGGATCGGTTTTGTATTGCCAGGTGTGATCGCACATGACATGGGGCGGCAGGGTCCGACCAATACACTGAGTTCCATTTTCCTTGGTGTGCTGGTTGTTTCTTTGATCATAATTCCGCTTTCTGCCATCGAACAGGTATTGCCGTTGAAATTTAGTTATGCCAACACGACTCTTTATAGAGCCCAACCCTATCAATATACATATCCACTGAAGCTCCTGCCATTTGGAATTATTGCCAGTGTAGTAATCGACTTTATTATTTACTCCCGCTTGCACTATCGGGCCGGCGGTTTTGTGACTGCTGCCTATTTAGCGCTCTTTGCGTTTCGACCGCTTGACCTGCTTTTTGTGGTCGGATGTAGTTTCATTACATTTTGGTTTGTAAAATTTGTTACATCCCGGGTTGTTTTGGCTTTTGGCAGAACAAAATTGGGAATTATGATCTTATCGGGTGTTGTTATCGCCTGGGGTTTGGAATCCTTGATCACGGTGCTTACTAATGGTAGATATATTCCATGGTCGGGTTTTGTGGTCATCATGCCTACGATTGTTTCATTGATTGCAAATGATTATGACCGTCAGGGACCTTATCGAACCATGTCCGCTATTTCTTTCTCGGCAATCGGTGTGTTTTTGGTTATGCAAGTCTTTGTTTTTGTGTTGAATTTCCTTGGACTTCAATGGCTTTATATTACTTAAGGAATCGTAGTTTATGTCTAGATTTGTTGTTCAAAGATGTCTGATATTTATATTTATTATTTCCGCTTGTTACCCATCAACACCATTGCCTATTATCACAGAGGTAGCTCCTGCTCAGAAAATCAATTACACTGATGAATTGACGGGTCGGGTGGTGGATGATCTGGGAGTTCCGATTCCAAATGCAAACATAAAAGCTGATTCCACTGTAGTGCTAACCGATAATGATGGCTGGTTTCATATTCAATCCAAAGGCAATGCACAATGGGTTACGGTGTACAAACTGGGATATATCTCCCGAACTCGCGCTGCATCACCGGGAATCCCCGTTTTGATTCGTGTTAGCCCGGATGATGGAAAAACAATAGTTCTCAAATTTGCTGGTGATGTTATGTTTGGGCGACGTTTTTTTGATATGAACAGTGACGGGACTCCAGATGACGGATTACTGCCCGTCGATCCATCTGTGAGCGATCACCTAAATTTACTGGAACCGATTAAACCATTGTTGAAGGATTCGGATATAACATCGATCAATCTAGAATCCGTGTTGGACACGAAGCCTTATTTCTCATCTAAGGATACTCGCCCTGTTACCTTCCACCCAACCAAAGACTATGTCTACGCTACTCACCCAAATGCATTAGCAGCCTTGATGGAAGCCGGTGTGAACATGTTCGGACTCGGTAATAATCATGTGTATGACATGCTTGATCCTGGCATGGCAAATACAATTGGCTTTTTGAACAAACTCGATGCGCCTCACTTTGGTGCAGGCTTAAACGAAGCTGAGGCATGGGCGCCTGCGATTGTAACTATAAAAGGACAAAGAATCGCATATATCGGCTGCACAACCATATTTGCCAAGGGTGGTATAGCACAGCCCAACGAGATTACGTATGTTGCATCCGATGCTTTAAAGAAAGGCGGGGCTGCTCATTGCGACAAGAATAAGCTGAAAACGGCAGTTGTGGAAGCAAAAAAAAACGCCGACCTAGTTATAGTAATGATTCACGGGGGGATCGAATATGATCGTGAAATTCCAAATGGCCCAATCCAACTTTCAAAAGTTGCTGAACAGGCTGGTGCAACACTAGTGATCAATCATCACCCGCATGTGGTCAGTGGTTTTTCTTGGGATAGTGGCAAAATAATCGGCAGGTCACTGGGAAACTTCATATTTGACCAAACGATCTGGCCTGCATTTGAATCGTATATGTTTATCGTGTATGTTCGAGAAGGAAAAGTTATTAGAGCTTTCATTGAACCAGTCTTGATCCATGACAATGTCGCCCGAGGCATCGCCAGTGATTTGGCCGGTTATGTAGCACGTGACGCCGCCGGTCTGGAGACAGGTCCATTTATTATGGAGAGCGATACCATGGAGGTTGATGTCAATAATACATCCAAACAAGCCTTCAAAAGTTTTGATATAGACGGGGGTACTGCAGGGTCGCTAATCCAGATTCCGGATGGACAACAGCTCTCTGGTTTTGACGGAAATGGCAAACTTCTTTTGGGACGAGACCTTCTTTGGGTGGGCGGGTTCGAAAATACCATGGTTAATAATACACCTGGCTTCCTACCGTTATGGACACAAACAAACACAACAAGCGTTCAGGCAGGACCAGAATTTGCGTATGCGGGTCAGGCTGGAATCAGGATCTCGCGCAAGGCCACAAACAAGATCGATGCTGTGACAACAAACCTTCATCGCATCTTGGTAAAGCCCGAAAGTCACATTACAGTTTGTGGCATGTTCAGGAGTAGCGTGGATGCCACTCCCTTAGTGCAAGTCAGTTGGTATCCAGATACTTTCGGGTCTTCAAGCAATCAATTTACGAAACTACTAATCACGAAACGTGCTGGAGAGTGGCAATACTTTCAAATAGATGCTCCAGTCCCGGCGAACGCAGTCGCATTGCAGGTATTCCTTCGGCTGTCACCACCTAAGGCTGGGATCGCTACCGCCGATTTCGATAATTTGCGTATTATCCAATGGGCGCCTGATGGTTCTGTATTTAGTGCCCTTTACGATTTTGCTTATTTGATTGGCAAAGGGAAGTTGACTTTCAGCCAGAGTGTTTTGCCTGGCGGTGAGAGTTGGCTCCATGTGGCAGATACCGATATCTCAAAATTTACCATGCAGCAAACGCCCTAGAGGTCTTGACTCATATTTACGGCTTGGAGTGTTTCTCGAATGGCATTCACAAATTTCTGGAATGGTGCCCGGATTTCCTTTCTGCCACTTCGATTCAAGCTTTTAAACATCGAACGCCGCAATCCATCCGAGATTTCGAGTTGTGTACCTCGGCCGGATTTGCCCCGATTGCAGATGTTCTCGGGCTGGGTGCCTAGGAACTGTGTAGTTGCTCGCACTGCTTCAAAACCGGCGGCTTTCAAGGATACAATAATTTGATCGCCCAGTTCCACATCTAGCCCGCCTACATAAACAATTTGTTCTGATCCCTCGCATCCATGGATGGCGAGTACGCGATCTGAAGCCTGCACCAAATTCAAACATCTTGGCTCGTCAAACAGGGTACTTGTAATGTGTAGAAGCTCGTTCCCGCTCAAGCGGATGCCGTCAAAGGTGTAAAGTGAATATGACCAGCCAGCAATTGCGATCGCGAGTTCTGTTGTGCCCGGCTCAATACCGCCGCCGTGCGGCGCAATAATGGCGCACGGTGACTTGCGGTTTTTAACCTGCAAACGAAAGGCCAGACCGTTTTTCTCAACTGTGTTAAGCTCTGCAAAACTTTTATACCAACTTTTCATTTCATTTCCTTGGGATCTATTGATCACGAATGAAAAACGACAAGCGCCAATTTTATGTCTTGATTGATGATTTGTAAACTAAGAATCGATTTGGAATACACTGAAATAGTAATTATGAAATTTTCCCTTAAGAGTACCCCAGCAAGAAAAGAATCAGGTATTTGGATTGTTCTCCTGGCCGGCTTCACTGTCTGGGGATGGGTGGCAGGTTGTAACTCGACGGTTGTAATTAAACAGATTCAAGGTCCGACCCAAGCCTTGTTTACTGCGACACCTGTTTTACCCACTGTAACATCAACTCCCAACACTCACTATGATTTCAAGTTATTAATTGCAGATATGGAAAGAAACATGCCCGCTGCATATTCGGATGGTTTTAGCGTTCCCACGAAATCTGATGAACAGGCATTTCAGAGCATGGCACTCGATATCCTGAATGGTAACATCGCCGTCCCGGCCGCATCTGTATCAAGTTTTCATTATGAGTTGGCAATGCTTTTTGATCAGGGTGACACCGGGGCAGAGAGTTATGTTCTCCGTGAACAACAGCCAATCCAAAAAGGCTGGGGTTTATTTTTTTTCAGAAAATACGCCTCACAGAATATTGTTGTTGAAGCACCTCATCCTGTGACGGACGACAATACACCAGAGGTTGCCTTGGATTTATATCGAGCACTTCAGGCAAAAGCACTAATTGTGGCGGGGGCGAACCGGGATGCTAACATTGATAACTCAGCAGACCCTGCCCATGCCCCAGATACCATTTTCCAAGCAATACATATAGCATTGTTTAGACTTGCCGGGCTGCCTGATAAAAAAACTATTTTCCTCCAAATCCATGGATATTCCATTTCTGAGCATTCGAACATCCCACAGGTGGTGATCGGGTATAACTGGCAAAATGATCTCGACAAGGATTTGTTAATTTCAAAGATCGTATCTGCCTTGCAGGATAACAATATCACTGTTGGTCTATGTTCTGGTAAGAAATACCAGGGTTTGTGCGGCACAACCAATGTTCAAAGACTGGTAACGGAGGGTGGTGTGTTTATTCATATGGAGCTGAGTAGATCGCTTCGTAATAACGACCTTGGCTTGGTTCGGGCTTTGCGACAGGCGCTTACCCCATGAATTTATTTGCGGTTCTATCTTGGACCATTCGGCATCAGCTTGGAACCTTGACCGATTCCAAACTTGCAACACACACTAACGATAGAGATTTGTGTGGAATCCTCGACAGTAGACCAGCTCGATGGATAGAAGCAGTTCAATGGTCTGAAAGGATGCGGGTTTCATGTCCAGGCAACTTGTTCGTAAACCTGAACAGTTATTTAGGCGGTGATATGATTGAAAAATACATCACGAAAATCCCGCAGATTTTTTTGCATACGTTTTATTATTGGAGCGTCAAATGATCGAGTTTGTAAATGCAGTACGTATCGGGCTTTCTTCCCAGTCTGCTAGCTTGAAGAAAAATGTTTTACCTAATTTGACGATAGCCAGGCTTATTGTCATAGCGCTCATGATGCTGGCTGCGGGACTGTTTCTATACAATATTCGTACAGAAGGAGATGCCAATGCCTATTACACAGCGGCAGTGAAATCTATGCTGCAGTCGTGGCATAATTTCTTCTTTATTGCGGCAGAACCAGGTGGCGCAGTTTCCGTGGATAAGCCCCCTCTGGGTTTGTGGATAGAGGCTGTTTTCGGTTTTATCTTTGGTGTGAGTGGATTTACGCTTTCAATACCCAACCTTATCGCGGGTGTGATTGAAATCCCCATTCTATATTCTCTTGTGAAAAGATACACCGGTGATCTGCCGGGAGTGATCGCCGCATTGGTGTTGGTGCTGACACCTATTTTTGTGGCGACGCATCGGCATAATACATTGGATGGCATGTTAACTCTCACGCTCTTATTGGCAGCCTGGGCTTTTATGCAGGCAGTTGATATGGGTCAATTGCGTTGGTTGCTCCTGGGCGGCTTCATCCTTGGCATTGGCTTTAACATCAAGATGGCTCAGGTGTTGTTGCCTGTGCCTGCGTTGTATACATTCTATTTTCTTTGCTCGCGAGAAGGCTGGTTTCGAAAAATATTAAACCTGCTCCTGACGACCGCTTTATGTATTGCTGTTTCGCTTTCGTGGGCGATTATTGTGGATCGGACACCAGCTGACCAGCGCCCATTCGTTGGCTCAACTAATACGAATAGTGTAATGGAACTAATGCTTGACCATAATGCCGCAAAGAGAATCTCCACGCTTGGATTGGCTCGTGTGCCTGTTTTACAAAATAGTAAAACACCCGAGCAGAATTTGTCGCCTATTCCACGGTTTAATGTTCCCGTTATAACCTACCAACAAGAAACGGGTAAAGCCGGAGCGCTCCGTTTTTTCATACCTCCTTTATCACGGCAAATGTCATGGTTGTTGCCTATGGCTTTACTCGGTACTCTGCTGGCTGTGTTTGATGCGCGCGTTAA
The DNA here is from genome assembly GCA_040006635.1 of Chloroflexota bacterium. GTDB lineage: Bacteria > Chloroflexota > Anaerolineae > Anaerolineales > Villigracilaceae > Defluviilinea. The sequence continues at coordinate 50,183 of JBDTWO010000004.1, read as the reverse complement.
AATCCCGGTTGAGTCAGATATCCATAAAGCATTAATTCTATGGGGAGGGTGGTTTCTTACCTGTCTGGTCTTCTTTAGTATCATTTCTGGAATCTTCCACTCCTACTATATTATCGTGGGTGTCCCGGCTTTTTGTGCAATGGTAGCGATCGGTTTTACACGGCTTTGGAATTGGGGCAAGGACAGGTCCTGGGCAGGGGTAATCCTGATCCTCGCTGCCGCTGGCACCTTGGCATTCCAAGGATATGTCATCCAGCAATTCAAAGATAGAACTTATTTGGTTTACGCAGCTGGGGTTTTGCTGGTAATTGGAAGCCTGCTGATGATTTTCCGTAGGCGTACTGCCTATCTCACGATCTTAGCGGCAATGCTGCTTGTTCCTGCATATTGGACATTGATGACAGCGATAACCAATGCCAACCAGACTTTCCCTCACGCGTACGAGGGAGGAACTCAAAGTCTGGTTACTACATTTGTGGAAAATGATCCGAACCTGTCAGCCAACGAACGGATTCTCTCATATCTCCAATCTAATACACAAGACGTGAAATATCTTGTGGCAGTACCCTCAGCCTTGCAAGGTATGCCGTTGGTTCTGACATCAGAACGTCCTGTTTTTTATTTGGGCGGGTTCAGCGGATTGGACCAGATCATAGACGCACAGGGTTTAAAGGCTTTGGTGGCAAAGGGCGATCTTCGTTATATCCTGTACGCACAATTTTTTAGACGCCCTGGAGGTGCAGGACGAGGTGACCCTGAAATCCTTGCCTGGTTGAACGACTCCTGTTATGTAGTCCCTGCTTTCGATAAGGTCATTATATATACCCGCCGTCCGCGTATGCCGGTTAATCTCGCTGATCAACTCCAAACCGATAAATCAACCGTCAGCAGGCCGCGAAACGATTACCTAACCTTATATCTTTGTCCTTAATACTCACTGCTCTCAATCATTCTTAGATGGAAGTTTGAATTAGGGTTGGGTAAGACCCAAGTAAACAATAAGCCGGCCCAATATATTGGGCCGGCTTATTGTTCTAAATCTTTCAAACGTATACGATTGATTTTGAATTTCTACGTTGCGCTAAAGCCTTCGCTTTTTACTTGACAACCTTCTTCAGCACTTCCCCAAACTTATACAGTTCTTCTTTGGTGTTGTAATGCACCGGTCCTACACGGATCATGCCGCCTGCTTCCAACAACCCCAATCGTTCCACAATTGCCAGCGCATAATTATGCCCGTTCCACACATAGATATTTTCCCTGCCGATCGCATCCGCAAGTTGCTCGGGGTCTTTGCCTTCCACGGTAAACGACACAGCCGGCACACCGCTTTTCGCCTGTGCCTGACCGACAAATTTCCGTTCCAACTCCTGCATCTTTTTGCCGGGATCGAAATGACTCATCGCGCGGCGCAACAGGTCGGCTTCTGCCAAACTGAAGCCCGCCAGTTCATTGGCAATTCGCAGCACCTGCTCCTGATATAAAATGACGCCAAAGGTTTCATCCAATAATGGCGCCAGCGCGGGGTGCAGGTGTTTGACTTTTTCCTCGCCTTTGAAGCGGCGCACAAAGGCATCCTTGAGTCCGCCGCTCAATGGTCCCGGTCGATACAAAGCCAAGGCTGCCATGATGTCATCTTCCGTGCGGGCGTGGATCTCGCGCAGGGTGGCGCGCATCCCCGGGCTTTCGATCTGAAAGCAGCCGATGGTTTCACCTTTCTCAATTCGTTGAGACGTTGCAGGATCATCGGCTGGCGTTGAATCCAAAACAGCCAGGGGATTGGAAAAACGATCTGGTTGACTCTGTTGAACGAATTCTGCTACGTCACCTAAAACAGTCAACCCACGAATTCCCAACAAGTCGATCTTCACCAGACCCAACGCCTCCACCGATTCGAGATCAAGCTGCGTGATGATGACTCCTTTGCCACCCGAAACCATCACAGGCACAAGGTCGGTCAGCATGCCTGGAGCAACGATCACACCCCCTGGATGCATGGAAAGATGACGCGGCAGTTTTAGGATGGCTTCGGCATCGTCAAAGATGGCTTGATATGTTTGAGAAGGATAAGCAGTGCGTAAATCCGCAAAGGGTGAAGGTGGGTCTTTGCCTGCCTCCGCTTCTTCGAAGCGTGCCCACCAGGCCTGGGGTAATTGATTCGCAAGTTCCCGAGCCTTGGCTGGTTCGAGCCCATGCGCCTTGGCGACATCGCCCAATGCCGAACGCGGACGATACCGATTGATCGTGCCCACCATTGCGACGCGGTCGGCGCCATAGGTGTCAAAGACATGCTGGATGACTGAGTCTCTTCTGCGTGAGCACAAGTCGGTATCAATATCGGGAGGCGTGGTGCGGGCTGGGTTTAGGAAGCGTTCGAAATATAAATTTAATCGGATCGGGTCCGGGCTGGTGATCCCCAAACAATGCGCGACCAGGGAGGAAGCCGCCGAGCCGCGGGATGAATACGGAACGCCCGTTTCGCGGGCGAAGTTCAAGATGTCTTCCACGATCAGGAAGATCGGTTCGAAACCCATGCGGGCGATGGTATCCAACTCATGATCCAGTCGCGCTTGAATGATAGGTGTGATCTCACCATAGATCTTCGTCGCACCTTCAGTGGCTTTGTTGCGCAAATGTTGCGCCGCAGTGACGCCATCTGGTAGAGGTACGATGGGCATTTGAGATTTGCCGATCGGCAGATTGAACTTGCAGCGTTCTGCGATTTCCATCGTTGCGTTCAGGGCTTCGGGAAATTCTTGGAAGCGTGTTTCCATTTCTTGTGGACTCATGAAATGGGAATTAGCTGGCGCAAGGGCTGCTTTTGGAATTGTGGTAATGGTTTGATTCAATCGAATGGCTGTGAGAGTCTTTTGCAATCTGGCTTGTTCAGGAGTCAGGTAATAGACGGGCTGTGTAACCACCGTGGGTAACTCAAGTTGACGTGCCAGTGTTGCGAGAGATGCAGCCGTCGCTGGATCTTGTAGAGCGACATACAAACAACCCGGAAAAATGTCTACGAGTGCTTGCGGATCGTTGGTCAAGGCGATCAAGCCCTGGGAGTAGGCCGCCAGCATTTCCAAAGTACAGGGTGCATCGGGATTGTCTCGCAGGGCAATGGCGCTGCTCAGCCGGCAAAGATTGGACCAGCCTGCGAGGCTGGTGGCGAGCAGGTTGAGGGGACCGCGCTCAAGATCGATCTCCAAACCAAGTATGGGTTGAATTCCATTCTCTTTGCAGGCCGTGACAAACTCAATGGTTCCGGTGAGTAAATTGTGATCGGTGAGTCCAATCGCAGACATACCGTTGGCTTGTGCAGTCTGCACCAGATCGGCTGGGGTCATCAAGCCTTCCTGCAGGGAGAAGGAGGAGTGTGTCGTGAGGTGAATGTACATCGGGCTTAATTGTAAACGTTATAGTCTACATAATTGAACTTGAAAATCTGCTGCGCAATTGCAATCACCCCAAAATCGTGCTATGCTGATGGCAGGAATTACAGGGAAGCCACACATGCTAAGAATTCACCCGCCAGGAACCAGACTTGGAAAGTTTGTGGTCGTCAACCATTCCATCCCAAATGATGTGTGTATCGACTACATCTGCCTCGATCATCAGTCAGTGCGTCCTGTTGTTCTCAAGACCCTGAGACCAGAATTGGGATCACATCAGCTGGTACGTGAGCGCTTTGCACAAATCGGTGCGGCTTGGGTGAATTTGGGGGCACATCCACATATTGTGCGTTGCCATGAAGTATTGATGACCCAGAGCCCGGATGAGATCTTTCTGGTGTTGCAGACCGTCATTCCTGAGGAGGAATACGACACGCCCACCTTGATTTCGTGGCTGCAGCCCGGTCAACCCTTGCCGGTATTGCAGTCCTTGCTCTTTGCAGTGCAGATTGCACGGGGAATGCGTCTTGTTACGAGCCAGATACCTGGTTTTGTTTACGATGATCTCACGCCTGAGAATGTGATGGTTGGCAAAGGGAGACTTTCGCAAGCCGATGTAAATCGTCTACGGATCACCAATATTGGTCTGTCCTCGTTATGGCAGATCCCAGAGATTGGATTGAATGAACTTCTAAAAATTGAGGAAACCTCGATTACGCAGACCCAAGTGATCAATGGCGTTATCGGCACACCGCTCTATATGTCGCCTGAACAATGGCGAGGCGAAAGCCTAAGTACGGCAACTGCTGTGTATGCCTTTGGTTGTCTTTTATATGAAATGCTTGTGGGCCGGCATCCTGTGGCAGGTGATACAACGACAGCCATGCGCGATGCGCATTGCAATGGCAAGATCCTTCCCTTGCCTGCGAGTCTGCCCGAAGCAGTTCAGGATCTGACGGCTGGTTGCTTGGCCTTGCAGCCGAATGAACGCTATCAAGGTTGGGATGCAGTCGAGTCTGCCATTGCCGTTGCTTACAAGGATTTGGTTAAATTTTCGATTCCATTGGCAGAAAAAACAGATTCTTCCACCCCGTCTGAAAGGAAACTGGAAGGTTGGTTTCAGAATTCCTTGGGCTGTATATCCCTAGATGCGGGAAATTTGGATATAGCTGGAGCGTGTTTTGAGATGGCCCTGAAGAAGGGCAACGCGGAAAATGACCGGGGACTCGTAGGCACTGTCACAAGTAATGTTGGAGAGATATACCGCAGGCAAGGTGAAACTCAACGGGCCATTGAGCAACATCAAAAGGCGCTTTCGATTGCATATAAGATTCCAGATCGGTCTGTTGAGGGCACTGCATTGAATGGTTTGGGCGTAGATTATCTTCAATTGGGCAACCCACGCCAAGCCATCCAGCACCTGGATGAAGCGTTAAGGCTCGCCCGTGAAATCGACGACAGGCAGGGCAAGCTGGCTGCTCTGGCTAATTTGGGCAGCGCTTATCAACAGTTGGGTGAGTTTCAGCTTTCAATACAATACTACGAGAAATTATTGAAGCTCGCCCGTGAGGCGGGCAATCGCCGGAGTGAGAGCGTGGCACTGACAAATCTGGGAGGCATCTATTCCACATTGAGCGATTATGACCGTGCCATCGAGTACCAGGAACAGGCTTTGGAAATCAAAGCAGAGACCGGGGATAGATATGGCCAGATCGCAAGCTTTAATAACCTTGCCAATGCCTATCGTGACCAGGGTAAGGCCCACCAGGCGCTGGATAACTACAACAAATCGCTGGAAATTGCCCTGGGAATGGGAGATCGGCGTGGAGAGGCTTTTGCCCTCAATAATATTGGATCGACCTATTCCAATCTAGGCAGCCTGGAACCGGCTCTCAAATACCATGTACAGGCCTTGGAGATTTTTAGGGAAATTGGAGATAGAAAAAGCCAGGGTGATTGCCTGACCAATATGGGACTGATCTACAGGAACCGTGGTGAAACACAACAGGCAATTGAATGCTGTGAACAGGCGTTGGTCATTGATCGTGAGATCGGCGATGTGTTTGGCCTGGCACTCGACTCATTTAATATGGCCAATCTCCTGGCCGGGCAAAATCTTTTTCGCGACGCTCTTCCCTATGCCGAGGAGACAGCCCAAATTATGGAAAAGGTTGGGCATACCGACAAGGCCTCTGAAGCCAGACAGCTGGTTGATAGGATACGGGCAGAAATCGATCATCCAACATCAAAGGAGGCTCCAACGGAAACGCAAAGTGACTTGAGTCAACAAATCCTGCAATTCAGGCAGGATAACCTGACCCTCGCTGCAAAAATGTCCGATGAAGAGATCATGAAGTTATTTCAACTGGCCGATCAGGCAATTGCAAATGACAGACCAACCGTTTTCGTGACTCAGAAACCACAAGACAAACAAGGAACACAACCGGCAACAGTTACACAGAACTTTGAAAAACGGTCAATGGATGAGTTGATTGTCCAGGGGCAACAACTGGTTTATGGTGGTCACTGGCAGGACGCAGGTTTGGCTTTTGAAGTGTTGTTGAAAAAAGCCAGACAAACGAATCACATTCCTTATCAGTCCATCGCATTGCTCTTCCAAGGCCGGCTGTATAGTGACCAGGGTAATTATCAACAGGCGCTGGATATTTTTCGTCAGTCGTTGGATCTTGCCAAATTGACCAATGACCTGAAGTTGGTGGCACAGATCTATGAGGGCGTGGGTATTGCTTTTGAGGGTCAGGGTAAATATAAGGATGCAATCACACAACATACATTGGCGATTGAGATAGCTCAACGGCTTGGGGATGAGCAGGGCATCATCAGCAGCAGGGCGAATGTAGGGAACGCCTACCGCCATTTGGGAGACTTTGACCAGGCAGTTAAGGTATATAAGGATCTATTGGAATATGCAAATCGAAAAGGCTTGGAACAAACAGTCGCCCAGATATATTGCAACCTTGGGCTCGTATATCATCAGCAGAAACAATATGAATTGGCAATTGAAATGGAACAAAAAAGTCTGGAAATCGCATCGCGCCTTGGCGATCAATTAATAGTTGCCAAGGCCTGTACCAATCTGGGGTTATTGCGTACTGAACAAGGCGATTATGCAGAAGCTGTACAGATGGTTCGTAGAGCATTGCAGATCAACGAGCAGTTTGGCAGAGTGCCGGAAATTGCCAAGGGATATTCGGACCTCGCCAGTTTATACAAAAAACTAGATGATTTGATGAATGCATTTATGAGTTATGACCGTGCGCTGGTATTCTATAACCAAATGGGGAAGCTGGAGGATGTGGCAAAAATCCATTTCAATATGGGCAATCTCTACAGGCAGCAGGGAAAAACCGTTCAGGCCCATGAACAATTCAAGGAAGCACAGAAAGTATTTGAGTCGATCGGTGAATTGGAAAATGCAGAACGAGCCGCGCAACAATTCCGGCATTAGTTTGGTTTGATTATCTGTCATACAGATTTACGTTTCAGCTGGCTTAAAAACTAAAACCTGTTGACGGCTTAGCGACACGGACGGATCACCCGTCCGTGTTTTTTTATATCATTCCGCGCATGTCATCAGACAATCCCATACAAATCCCCTTCATCATTCGCGGGCAGGAAATCACGGCGAATGATCTACTGTATCAAAGCCGGGACAGAAAGGTGCAGTTTCAAATTCCCGATCCGCGCCCTCTGCTCAGTCAAATCGTTCTTTCCGACCCCACCCAACTCCAGCGCGACTTTGCTCATGTCCGTGTCGGCGAGATCATCGACTTTCTTGCCGAAGCCGGCAAAGCCATGACACTCAATCATGCCCGCATGGAGGATGCCTGCCGCTTTAGTATGCCATTCAGCGCCCTGCCGTCCTCGATTGTGAAGGGCAGTTATGATCTGATCCCCATCGTTTTCTCGAAGTTAGCATTACGCACAATGGTGGAGAACGAGATCGGTTCTCAATACCTGGATGGCTGGGTGGAAATGCCCTATGCCGACAAGATCGCCAGACGGCGCGCCTATGGCGCCAGGACCTTGCACTTCATCTCCGGCAATGTGCCCGTGGTTGCAGCTTTGAGCATTGCCCGCGCTGCGCTGATCAAATCAGACAACATTGTGAAGGTCGCACCCAATGACCCGCTCACAGCCTGGGCGATTGTTGGTGCAATGTTGGATGTCGATCCAAACCATCCAGTCACCAAACACTTCTCGGTTGTATACTGGCCGAAGGACATGCCGGACTTCGAACATGAATTGATCCAACCGCGCTATCTGGAAAAGATCATCTCGTGGGGCGGGGCAATGGGCGGAGTCAATTCCACCTTGAATCACGGCAGCCTGCAAGCCTCCGGAATTGATGTGATTGCCTTGGGACCGAAGTTCAGCATCTCCATCCTGGGTTCTCAAGCATTCAAGTCAGATGAAGAAATTAATCGAATAGCCAAACTCACCGCCAAGGACGCCGGCTCCTTCAATATGGAATCCTGCGGGTCGGCGCGCTTTCATTTCGTGCAAACTACAACCGACCAGGCAAAGGCATATGCCAGGCGTTTGTATCTGCATATGCAAAATCAAGACCCGGCACTGAGCGCCATGCCAAAGAACTTTCCCACTGAACTGCATGATGAACTCGAGGCTGCTCGCACTCAGGATGATCTGTATTATGTTGTCGGTGGAGAAAAGCAGGAAGGTGCAGTGGTGGTGAGCCTCACCGGCGAAGCACCTGATTTCTTTCCAACCCATAAGGTGGTGGTGGTTATTCCGTTCACAGGGAGCCCGGCTCAACTTGCCGAACGCATTCACCCCTCCACACAGACCGTTGGCATATATCCAGAGTCACTCAAGGATGAATTGCGGGATGTGTTGGTTGCGCGCGGCGTCTGTCGTTTTATTTCCATCGGACATACCATCGACTATGCCATCGGCGGACCATTCAATTCATACGAGATCATGCGGCGCGCCTGCCGCTGGATTCTCGATGAATCCCAACCATCCAAATCAAGCCGGCCCTGGTTCTATCTTCGCAAAGCCTGGCAGATATTCAAACATCACATATTCTAGGAGATCCATTTCATGACTGCTTCAACATTTTCAGGCGCGCCCGAAACCTGGACGCGCCTCCCAGTCCAGACTTTGTTCTCACTTTCCAAGCCTGAACTGGATACCTTGCAGCTGCTCTGGGCGCAGAAACGCTTTGGTGAGTTGCAAGATCACATTCCGGCCTTGGAATCCCTCGCGGAGAAACAAGGCGTAAAGATCATCGACAGCTTCGATACATTGGCAACGATCTTGTTTACCCACCAGGTCTATAAGAATTACCCGTTTGCCTTCATTGAGCGCAAGCAGTTCACTGAATTGACGCGTTGGTTGAATAAGCTAACAACACATGACTTATCCAGGCTGGACATGCGCGGCGTGCAAACCATCGATGAATGGCTGGAACGTCTGGATGAATCTGGCATGTTCGTCTTTCACTCCACTGGCACAAGCGGCAAATTGAGTTTCTTCCCACGCAGCCAGACGGAAAAGGAAGCCTGGGTCGAGAGTACCTATGCTTTCCTCGAAGCCTTTATGCCGGGCATTCGGGATACACACCTGCCGGTCTTCTGGCCGGCGTATCGCAGTGGTCGGCAGGCCGGCATGCGCCTGATCACCCACTTCGGACCCGCACTGGCCGGGAGTGAGGCGGAATATCACAGTCTGTTCGATGCGCCGATGTCGGCGGACTTCATGTCGCTCGCCATGCGTATGAAGCATGCCCAGGAGCGCGGCGACCTGACCACAATGGATACCATCAAAGCCATTTTCAAAACAAAGGGTGAGATCATCACGCTCAAGGCCCGCAAAGCAGGTCTCACCAAAAATTTCTTCGACAAGATGGTGCGTGAGTATCGCGGGCGACGCGTCTTCCTGATGGCATCTGCAACGGATCTATTGGATGTGGCGCTGGAGGGAATTCAAAATGGAGAAAGCAGAATCTTCGCGCCCGATTCAGTTTTGCTCACCGGCGGCGGATTCAAAGGCCGCAAGGAAGTACCCGATTGGAAAGGCATCCTGCAGGAATTTTATGGCGTGGACCGAGTCTTCATGTCCTATGGCATGACTGAACTCAACTCCTATAACTTGGCTTGCTCCAAGGGTGTCTATCATGTCTTTCCCTGGAATATCCCGCTGGTCTTGAGTAATGACGGTGAGCCGCTGCCTCGCACTGGAACTCAAACAGGCCGCGCGGGATATTTCGATCTGCTGGCTCAAACGTATTGGGGCGGCATCCTGACAGGCGACCGCATCACAGTTCATTATGATGAAGATTGTGGCTGCGGTTGGAAGGGACCGTGGATCGAAGATAACGTTCAACGGTTCACGGAATTGATGGGCGGAGAGGACATCATCTCCTGTGCCGGGGTGCAGTCGGCTTACAGTGATTTCATGGAATACGTTGCTGCTGATGTTCCAGAGGGAGCATAAACGGAATGGATGTCGCCGCATTAACTATGATGATCTTTGGTGTTCTGATCGTTGGCATGGGCATGACCGGTCTGATGGTGCCTCATTTTTTACTCGCCATGCTTGGGTTTTCGTCATCGCCCACTACGCAAATATTTGTCATGGCTTCCTCCCAGGCTTCCCTGGCGATGGGGTTGTATTACATTCTCGCCGCTGTCCATGAAACGCGCCTGTTCTTTCAATGGAGTGTACCGATGCGGATCTTCAACTTCATGGTGTTTACGAGTATGGTTCTACTTGGGATCGCGCCATCCCAATGGTTGCTGGTGGCCGGTCTTGAACTGGCTGGCGCATTAGCAACGGGCATGGCCCTCGCATCAAAAAATGAATTCAGCCTCGACCGCTTCAACGCCTTGCGAATTGCAAGTGTGGTCCTGGCTTTCCTCGGAGCCATCCTCGCCTTCGGTCCTTTCAGTATATATGGCAGCGCCTCGGCCTTCCTGGTGATATTCAGTGCCGGCTTTATCTATGCCTATCGAAAGTTTGCTCCAGCACGGGTCGGCGGGCCGCAATGAGCTGGTCTTCATTTCAATTTCACCGCATCCCGGTGGGGATCGATAATTGCTATTTGTTGTGCGGGGAAAAGATCATCCTGATCGATGGCGGCGCACCGGGGCATGTGCAGGATTTCATGCGCGGCATGGAGCGTATTGGCATAGCTCCCAGGGATATTGATCTGATCCTGTTGACGCATGGTCATGCCGATCACATCGGTTCATTGCATCAAATTCAACAACTGACCCATGCCAGGATCGCGATACATAAGGCGGATTGTGCCTGGGTGGAAAGCGGGCTGCCAGACCTGCCTCCCGGTGCTACTCTGTGGGGTCGGACTTTGATCGGGCTTGGTCAGGTTTTATACAGACCCAGACTCCAGCCATGCCATGTGCATTATGCGCTTGACTCTAAAATTCTCCCACTGACGAAACAGAGGTTTGGCATCCCCGGGAAGATCATTCATACCCCAGGTCACTCCGCCGGATCGATCTGTGTATTGCTGGATACGGGTGAAGTGTTCGCGGGCGATATGGCTATGAATGCCTGGTTTCTGCGCTCGACACCGGGCCTGCCTGTACTGGCAGCGGATATGAACCTGGTGGTGCAGAGTTGGAAGAAGTTGATTCGCATGGGTGCAAAACGCGTTTATCCGGCACATGGGTTGGATTTCCCTATTGAGGTGATCCAAAAAGAGATTCTGGCATTTGAGACAAAACAAGATACTTAGAGATCAGTTCGGTAATTTAGTTTTTTATTGAGGGATGTATAATTTGGTTGGGCGGTTCACAGCTGCGTTCTGTAGTAATAGTGGAGGTTGTGATCGCATGAAGAACATACAGTTTTTTTCGCAAGGTCGTCATGGCTGGTTCTTTAGCCTTGTAATCACATGGCTGGCAATCGGTTTCACTGTTGTATCGTTTCGATATGTTCAGCCAGCAGAGTGCTACCGTTTGTGTGGTGCATTGGAAGGCATGTCTTGCCCTGCTGGGGCTTGTCGTTTTGGGGAGCAAAAAGCAGGTTGGCCTGTGCCGGCCTTTGTAGATGCCCCTGGTGGCGGTTCTCCAACAGGCGGTTGGGGGCTACTGGGACCAGAAGATCCTCCGCTACCCGTGCCGATTATCCTGGATGTTCTGTTCTACAGCATTCTGCTTTGGTTTGCTGTGTATATCATACAGCTCGTCCGGAGGCAGGCACTACCTCTACAACTCAGCATAGTGACGCTGCCGTTGAACGTCTTTCTTTCAGCAGCCCTGTGGTTCTTGCTCCTCTTTTTCGGATATTATGCACCGATCGGTCGCGGTCATTCTGTCTCTGTTTATCTGGATACACCAACATCCACCATTGCTGTACCAGGATTTTCCCCAATCGTTTCGATCCCTCTGCAGGAACTGATTGAAAATTATGGAGACCCGGATTATGTATGGCTTACCCCCGAAGGCACAAAGGAGACGCCCACAATCTGGATGGTGCTTTATTGGGATTCGATCGGCATGCTTGTTGAACTGCCTCAGATCGCGAACAAAATGTATGTCGTTGATAAAACGACTGACGTTGAAATGATCCTCTTTTCTAGTGAACAACAGATTCTGGGTATCGCTGGGAAACCGCTTGGGGAGCAGAAAATCCCGTGGCAGGGCTACGGCAAGTATCAGCCCTGATACTGCCAATACAAAAGGCGGGAGATCATGTTCTTTTTGAAAAAAGTGTATCACCCAATTTAAAATAAGGAGCTATGACAATGAATAATTCTCTCTTGCGATCTATCGGTTTGTTGTCCATCGTAATTGGCATTGGCATCTTTATTGGGATTGTTTTTTATTGGCTGAGTTTCCGCACCCTCGAAAGAACTCCGTGGTTGATTATCAGCGCTTTCATAATTGCGATTGGAGTGCTCCTAAATATAATGCTGGCATGGAGACTTCATCTTTATTTTCATACACGGTCGCCCAGGTCCGGTCAGTTTGTGTTACAGACAGGAATGATTGGATTGTTTATTGTATTGGTTGGTTTAACACTGGACCTTTTAAGTGCCATCCTGGTTGTTCATTAAGACGGCTATGCCGGTGATATGCCCGCTATTCTCGAAATTGTCCGTAAGCATGGCTTGGTGGTTATCGAAGACGCTGTGCATGCGGTCGGTTCTCAACTGGATGGGCGCATGTTGGGTGCTTGGGGGAGCATCGGTTGTTACAGTTTCTTCTCCAATAAGAACATGACTGCCGGAGAAGGTGGTATGCTGGTCACGGATGATGACAACCTGGCAGAAAAGTTGCGCCTGTTACATTCACAGGGTCTGACAAGCCTGACCCTTGACCGACATCAAGGGCATGCCTGGAGCTACGATGTGGTGGATCTGGGTTACAACTACCGTATCGATGAGATCCGTTCGGCGTTGGGGCGCGTGCAACTTTAAAAGCTCCCGCATAATAAGCAGCTGCGAAGAGATCGGACTTTTCTGTATCATGAATTACTACAAGAACTCTGTCCATCGGTTGGCGTTCCTTTTCAAAAAACATCCGGGCCTTTCTGTCTGTCATCTACTACCGATCCTGCTGCCGGAAGGCACGCGGCGCGAAGCATTCATGGAATAGATGAAATCCGGTGGCATTTGGACCAGTATTTATTATCCCCCGATCCACCACTTCAGCGCCTATCAGGAACTCACGGAAAATCTGGCGGCGCGTGCGGTGACCCTGCCTTGCTATCCAGCGCTTCCCGCGGCTGAGGTAACTTCGGTGGTCGAGGTGGTGCGAGATTCAATGGACGATCTGAATTAATGATTTATTGTATGGGAATACGGTTGAGGAGTGATCAATGGATATAAAGGAATATGTTCGAATCGTACAACGCTGGGCCTGGCTCCTGATCCTTGGGGTAACTCTGGGCGGGGCAGGGGGTATCTGGTTAGCAGATATCAAACCCCGGTGTATCAGACCTCCACGCGTGCGATGATCATGCGTGCGCCGCAGGAAAAAAGCTCGGACTATACCTACCTAAGCGACCAGCAATTAACTCAGACCTACGTCCAGTTGGTAACGACCCGACCTGTTCTGGATGCAGTGGCCAAACAGTTGGGGTACAACGTCAGCCAGGATCAAATCACAGTCCAGCAGCTTCGGGACACACAGGTTATTCAGCTGACTGTGGAGGATCAGAATCCCCGGAAGGCAGCAGATATTGCCAATGTGTTGGTGGAAAAGCTGATCGCGCAGAACGATACTCTTCAATCCAGTCGTTTTACCACCACGGAAGCCAGTCTTCAGGAACAGATCAAGCAAATGGAAGGACAGATCGCGGGAATTCAAACTGTCATTTCCCAGGTGTCCACCCAGAATCTAAAGGATCAGCTTGCCCAACTGGAAGCTCAAATCGGCCCATTACAAGATGAAGTTTCCACCTTGGAACAGGAGATTGCAGCGCTCCCAACCCTGAGAACGGAAGATAAAGTCATAATTGCCGAGAAACAAGCCCGTCTTGAACAGATCAAACCACTCTTATCGCTGTATCAGGAAATTTATTCAAACCTCAAGGTGCTTGGAAAGCCCTTTGAAAACGCCAGTAACGAAAATCTGCGTTTGAACCAGCTGCAAAGCACCCTGGGATTGTATCAACAGATCTACATCAATTTGTTAAACAGCTTGGAATCGATCCGCCTATCGCGCTTGCAGAACACGCCCAATGTGGTCCAGATCGAAGAGGCTGTCCTGCCGGGAAAACCCATTCGTCCACAGCCCCTCAAGAACACCGCTCTAGCTGCGTTGGTTGGTCTGATGTTGGCCGGCGGAATCGTGTTTCTGGTCGAGTATCTGGATGATACGCTAAAGACTCCCGAGGATGTCGAACGGATCCTGGGCTTGCCCGTGGTGGGCTTTGTGGCGGAAATGCATTACAAGAAAAAAAGTGCTGAGGAAGTTTATGTCGCAAGCCAGCCGCGTTCCCCCGTTTCCGAAGCATTTCGCTCCCTTCGTACAAATCTTGAATTTGCAGCGGTTAATAAGCCCATTCATACCATCCTGATCACCAGTCCAGGTCCTGCTGAAGGCAAGACCACCATCGCTGCGAATCTGGCAGCCATCATCAGCCAATCTGGTAAGCGGGTGGCTTTGGTGGATGCGGACATGCGCCGTCCGCATGTCCATACGATCCTTGGCCTGCCCAATCGGTCCGGCTTGAGCGATCTGTTCCGCAGTTTTGCCTCCGCAGTCTCTGTCAGTCATAGAAAAGATGATTTGCCTCACCTCATGGTTATTACCAGCGGCAGCCTGCCTCCCAACCCGGCTGAATTACTGGGCTCGGAAAGGATGGAAATGATCCTTAACGAACTCCGCAAACTCGTGGATATCATTGTGATTGACACGCCACCTTCACTGGTGGCGGATGCCCAGGTTTTATCCGCACGGGTCGATGCAGTTCTGTTTGTCGTCCAGCCCGGGGTGACACACGAAGAAACGGCTAAAGCCTCTCTTGAGATGTTTAAACGCGCGGGCGCACGCGTGGTTGGTGTGGTTATGAATCGCATCCCGCGTAATCGTAGTTACTACTACGGTGGCTATAAATATTATTCTCCGTATGGCAAAAATGGTAATTACTATTCACCATCTGGTAATCAGCCCGTGGAGCAGGAAAAGATCAGGGATGTGTTGGGAAAACCTACTGAAATCGCCAGGATGGAACCAGAAGAATCCGTGCAGAGGGATGTTATAAACGCAAAAGAGTTCACAACATCCCCTGCGGGTTCGGTTCTGACACGGTTGATCAATGAAATGGATAAGGTTCCAAATCCAGATCCTTCCAAGGACAAATCGCAGTAGATAATAATGTTACCTGAATCTTCCGTCTCGGAAGCGGCCATCTGTCCACACCTTGGAATTGAAGAGGCTGCGCAAACCTGTCTAGCGTATTCATCCACTTGAAATGTCTGTCACCAAACCCGGCCGGTTTCCGCTGTCAGCAGAGTCCATCAAAGGCTAAGATGTCTTTCAGGTGCTTACACAGAGTGCCCGAACTTTATATCTGAGCTGCCCCATCACAAGTCAAAACACGCTTCTACGCCTGGCATAATATAAATTGCCTTGGATCCCCTTTCTGAAAATAATTATATGCCTACTGTCCTGTTTGTTTGCACTGCCAATCGCTTCCGTTCCCCACTGGCCGCCGCTATTTTTTCCGAGGTCCTGAACAGTCATAAGGAACCAGGTGATTGGACGGTTGCAAGTGCTGGCACCTGGACAACTCCCGGGCAGCCTGTTCTGTCCCAAGTGCATGAGGTTGCCCAACGCATGGGATATGATCTGAGTGGACATCGCTCGATGTTGGTAGACAGGCAATTGTTATCAGAATATGACCTGGTAATGGTCATGGAGCCCGGTCAAATCGAGGCGTTGCAAAACGAGTTTCCCGATTTGCGCGGACATATTTATCTGCTCTCCCAAGTAGTGGAATATCAATCCTACCTAATCCCGGATCAATTTGATTCCGTCCAGGAAGTGCTGGAAACAGCCGAGCTCTTGCAAACCTTAATTACCAAAGGTTTGCGCCAAATATGTTCATTAGCTGTCAGTCTCCACAACCACAGTAAGAATTGACCGATGAAAGTAGAAATCGTAAGCAATCCAGTTATTGAAGAACTCAAGCAGATCCTCCACCATGTTCGGAGTCCGGAAGCGCTGGATGATCATCCTTGGACCCGGAGCCTGATCGTACGCGAAGTGTACGGTAAAACTCCACACCTGATCCAGGTCAATCCGGGTCAACAACTCATTGGTGCACTCGCCAGCCTGTTTCAGCAGTTGCAGCCTGCCAATCCGCCTCGGGCAGGAAAGCGTTTGGATCCACGCTGGGGTGAGTTTGGGCTGCTTGCCGCACTCTACTTTGCACCCTTCAATTATGGAACTCCCTTTCCAAGCTCGCTCTTGGATGCCTGGCGTCGGATTGACTCAGCGATCCTGTATCTTGTGTATGGGAAACCTGTTGAAGAGCTCAGTGAAGAGCAGATCAAAACATATCAATTGGTAGGTTCTGATCTGGAATATGGTTCGACAAGTACACTGAGTGACTGGCATAAAAAAGGTTTACAGAGATTTGCTGAGTTGATACTGAATCGGGAACGGCTCTTATCCAGGTCTTCTGATACATCTTCTCCAATCCTGGATTCGAAGACGAAAGGCGATCTTGATAAACTAGAAAAGCTGGATGGTTCTATCACTGCAGGACAAACGCGCTTGCCACGCTTGCGACGTGCATTCTGGCTCTCCTTTATCTTGGTACTGATTTTCGTTATAAGCCTGGGTGTGATCAAGGGTTGGAAGGTGTACGACAAAGGCCGGGTGGTCTATCAAGACGTGACTCGGATACGGGAACGGGTTCGATCAACTGTAGAAATCACGGATCTTGAAACTGTCACTCCTGATTTACTAACCTTGCAAACCGATCTGCATGATTTTACCCAGGAGGTTCAACCCCTGTTATGGATAAGTCCCAAATTGGGGTGGCTCCCAGATTATGGTGGAGATCTGGCTTCGGCGCCTGCCTTTGTTGAATTGGCTGAGCACGTTCTCAACACAGCCATTATTTCTTTGCGGGCGGCCCAACCGCTTTTGACGGAAATTAATTCCCAGGATTCCACGCTTGATCCGGCCGGTTTGACGGCGCTGCTGGTTGATGCCCAGCCTCCATTGCTGGAAGCCCGGGCTGAACTTGACCAGGCGCTTGCGACTCGAAAAAATATCCAGGCTGAGAGATTGGATCCCCGTTTGCAGGGCTTGTTGGTTGATGAACTCGATCCACTTCTTAATATGGCAAACGATGGGTTGTCTCTTGCTACGGCTTTGCCCATCGTTTTGGGAGCCACCCAGGAGGGTCCTAAAACCTATTTGGTGTTGGCTTTAAATGAGGATGAACTGCGTCCAACTGGCGGCTTTATCACTTCGGTTGGTAACCTTGTTCTCCGAAGCGGGCGGATAATCAGTCTTGAATTTGAAGGAATGGATTTCCAGGAAGATTGGTCCAAACCGTATCCGGCTGCACCCTGGCAGCTGCAAGAGTATATGAACAGCAGTGTTCTGATCCTGCGCGATACGAGCTGGTTCACAGATTTCCCGACCAGCGTACTTTGGGCCGAGAACTTATATGCATATAATCATTCGCATTCCGTGGATGGGGTCATCGCCTTTGATCAACATTTTCTAGTCATGGTACTAGGTGTAATCGGTCCATTGGATGTCGAGGGGGTATCCTATCCGATTACAAGTGCTAACGTAATTGAATATATGCGTGCAGCGAAAAACCCTCCGGTGGGCGAGCCTATTCCCGCAGGATGGGATCGCAAGGAATTCATCGGAAAAATCGCGCATGTTGTACTCATGGACCTTATGGGTGGCAAGAACACCGATTGGCGCGGGCTGGCCGGTGTTCTGAAACAGGCGCTGGCAGAGCGGCACCTCCTGGTGCAGTTTGATGATCCAGAGATTACCAGCCTGCTTGCCAAGTATGATTGGGATAATGCCGTGCGTCCAGTTGCAGGTGATTTCTTGATGACCACGGATACCAATATTGGTTTTAACAAAACCAACGCCTTGGTGAATATTAGTCTATCCTATGCTGTTGATCTGACCGATATTTCAGCGCCTCAAGCCACGCTGACTGTGTCTCATAAAAATAATGCCAGCAGGAATGTGCCCTGCATCCATTGGAATAGCGGTCAAATCAGCGGTGAGGAAAGGTATCCGATGAATCGCTGTTACTGGAATTACCTGCGCGTATACAAAGAGGCAGGTGCTAGCCTGCTGGATGCCAGCCCACATGCCATCCCGGGCGAGTGGATGTTGCTTGGCCAGGCTGTGCCCGCGCGCGTGGATGATCTGGAAGAAGAGATTGCTGGAGTGCGGGGGTTCGGCACCTTGCTGGTAGTGCCCGGCGGCCAGGCGCTGGAGACCGGCTTTCGTTTTGCTTTGCCCGCCTCGGTTCTCGTTCGTAAGGAAGGCACAAACCGATATTCCTATCACCTAAAGGTGCAAAAACAGCCCGGGACGCAGGCCAATCCACTGGTAATTCGTATCCATTTACCGAATCGCTCCACACTGGAATCCATCAGTATGACCGCCATCG
This sequence comes from Chloroflexota bacterium, assembly GCA_040006635.1. GTDB lineage: Bacteria > Chloroflexota > Anaerolineae > Anaerolineales > Villigracilaceae > Defluviilinea. The sequence goes on along the minus strand of JBDTWO010000004.1, from coordinate 31,674 downwards.
CACAGGACACCAACTTGTTGATCGAGACGGATCTTCGCACGGATGTCGAGTTTGATCTCGTTTTCAGCCTTCCGTAAATCCGGACAAAACTCGAACGTTGCTTTTCTCTGAACGTGTTACGATGATCTGGAACAGGAAAGGATGTATCTATGATATCAAAATTGTTGCGTGTGGCCATCATGTTTGTCCTGGTTTTTGGCGTCACGATGTTGGCAAAGAGTGAGGTGGCTTCGGCTGGCAGTGTTGTAGGCGAGGCAGCTCAATCCGGAACGGCGCAGGTGGAAGGGTATGTTTGGAATGATGCGAACCGGGATGGTCTGCAGGAAGCGGGCGAGGTTGGCATTGAGAACGTGACCGTGAATCTGTATGACAGTTCCAATGTGCTCGCAGACACGACCCTCACAGATCCGAATGGGTTATACCAGTTTAACAGCCTGACACCTGGGGATTACTATGTTAGTTTTGTTCGGCCTGCGGGTTATCTGATCAGCCCACAGGGCAAGGGTCGCGACGATGCAGTGGATAGCGATGCCCACGTTCTCACGGGTAAGACAGCTCTGAAAACATTCGTTGCCGGTGGCAACACCTTGAATTGGGATGTTGGCTTCTACAAGTTAATCAATTTTCTTGGAAATGTGAAGCCGGGTACGGTCAAGCCCCCGCCACCCTTCGTCAAAGCTTGTGAAAATGGTGTCTTTTCGGTTGGTGGTGCGGTCACCTTGGAGATCAAGGATCTCAAACCTGACTATTGCATAGAGGCGCTTTTATGGAACCATGCCTTTAGCGTGGGTCGTATCCCCAAGGATGCTGGCAAGGTGCTGGCGTATATTGGATTTGTGCGGATCTACCATCATAGTCGTTTGGTACATGAGCTTCCTGCAGAAGATGGCACAATCAAAGCCTGCTTTGCCATTCCTCTGGGCAAACAGGCGCAGATCTACTTCCTTGATTTCTACGGTCCGCGTTTCGGAAACCGGACTGGGCAGCCCTCTTGGGAAAAAGTAGATACCACCGTGGAGAATGGCATTGCCTGTGCATTTGTTCAAAAATCCGGAGCGTACGCACTGATCGGGAAATAACACCTGACAACAAAATGAAAGAACAAACCGCGGGGAAGAGGCTACACCTCTTCCCCGTGATCTTTTATGAAGCCAAATCAACCTCAGACTTTCTTTCGCCTTCTGCCCCCAATTCTCCTGGCCCTATCCCTCTCAGGCATCTACCTATTTACGCTTGCCCCCGGATTGACGTGGGCTAACGCTGGCAGCGACGGGGGCGACCTCATCACGGCTGCCTGGACAGGAGGCATCGCTCATCCAACGGGCTATCCGCTGTATTTGATATTAGCCCGCATATTTCAATGGTTACCAATCGGTTCGCTGGCTTATCGTACGAACCTGATGTCGGCACTGGCAATGACCGCCGCGGCGGTTCTGGTGTATGGTCTTGTAACTCAAACCTTATCCCAATCAGGGATTGATCTGAACTGGCCAGCTGGGCTGGCCGCTGGCTTTGCCTTCGGGTTGGCGCCTTTGGTCTGGTCACAAGCGGTGATCACGGAGGTTTATGCCTTGCAGGCGTTCCTGACCGCGCTAATCCTGAACCTGTATCTACCATCAAGGCCGCTGCAGGATATCAATCCGAAAAGCCTCGATCGCTGGCGCGGGCTGGCAATCGGACTTGCCGCGGGCAACCATATTACAACTCTTTTCGTAGTACCGCTGGCTTTATTTCTTGGATCCCTCCAGCGCGAGTCAGAAGAGAAAGCTGCGCCTCGAACTGAGTCGCCTCGTTATGGAAAGCTGCCAATAGATGTGGTCTCCCTCTTGAGGCAATTGATCTGGTTTGGAATTGGGCTATCCGTGTATCTGATCCTTCCATTGCGAGCCATGGCGCATCCACCGGTCAACTGGGGAAATCCAATAACATTCGAACGTTTCTGGTGGTTGGTGTCAGGGCAGTTGTATCAAAGCTATTATTTGCAATTCACACTGGCAGGAGGGTGGGGGCATGTGCAGACTTGGGCAGTTCTTTTACTCCAACAATTCGGTCTGGTAGGACTTGTGCTTGGCAGTCTGGGTCTGGCTCTCTTCTTTACTCCTTCGCGACTTTATGCTTTTACGATCTGGATCAGCATCGTGTACAGTGCTTTGATGTTCGTCTATCGATCTGACGATGCGTTGGTGTACCTGATCCCTGTATACCTTGTCTTTGCGATATGGATCGGGCTCGGCGCCGGGAATGTAATGGGTCGCTTCGCACTTCGCTCAAACTCGATTCGATTAGGCCTGGGTCTGTTGTTGATCGGTTATTTTGTAATCCGCTCTCTTGGTTTTGTGGAACAGGTGGATGCAGCTCCTGATCTTCGGGCGGAACAATTTGGCAGGCAGGTTCTTGATGCCGCACCGGACAACGCGCTGATCTTTGCCAAGGGCGACCAGGCGGTCTTTAGCTTGTGGTACTTTCGCTTTGCGCTCAACGAACGCCCAGACCTGGTCGTGATCGCAGAAGATCTATTGCATTTTGATTGGTATCAGGAGACACTCCAAAAAGTATATCCAGCCCTTGGCGTGCCTGGTCCATTTCCCTGGCCTGAAACCATCGCGCTAGCCAACCCACAGCGTGCAGTCTGTTATATCCAATATACAGATCAGGCAGAAATTAACTGCAGGGAACCAGTCGGTCCTCCTTGAGAACCTAAGGATTTCTTGAAGTAGCGGGAAAAGGAAACCAATTAATCCATGGATTGGCAAAATGGTTTACAGCGCGTAGTTCAAGAATTCATTTGGATTTGTGAGTTGAATCCAAGATTGTAGGAATTGGCCAGTCGTTGATTGAATTCATCCGCTCTGATCAAGCGAAAGTGATTGGCGAAACCGGACCATCGCAATGCTGGTTTATAATTTATCTATCATGAACTTGGACTAAAATTGGAAACACAAGTGGTATCGTTTTAGTCTATATACCTAATAACGGATTAACAGTTTGATTTTATAGATTATATTTCTCTCAATATTCTGAACAAGAAGATGCCTTCCAAACAATATTTCCACGTTCACGTGGGTTGATAGATCTGTGAGAATGAAGACTGCTGATGTCCAGATCTAGTATTCCGAAATTCAAAGGAGATGCATATAGCAATTTTCTGGTACGCCATGCGCAGCAAACCGAACAAGGAGGATTTTCTGGCCAGGCAGCTCGAAACCCATGGTCTGAAAATGTATTACCCCCGCATCCATGTGCATACGGTGAATCCGCGTGCAAGGCAGTTTCGTTCCTATTTTCCAGGTTATTTATTCCTACAGGTTGATCTGGAGACGATAATAGTGTCGGAATTGAAGTGGATGCCGGGCGCAACTGGTTTGGTTAGCTTCGGAGGTGAGCCAGCCCCGATTCCGGACCTACTGATTGCTGCGATCCAACGGAGTGTGGATGGGATCAATGCGGCCGATGCAAAGGCTCTTGATGAGCTCAAATCTGGAGATCGGGTCGTTGTACAAGACGGACCTTTTGCCGGGTATGAAGCTATCTTTGATAGTCGTATTTCAGGCAGCGAACGGGTGCGCGTGTTATTGATGCTTCTGCAAAAGCGTCAGGTGCCCCTCGACCTGTCGGACCGTCAGATCAAGCGCAAAAAATAATTCTGAAGAAATGCGGAGCCCTGAGGCAAGCTGAAACCGGTTCAGGCATCCTAACTGATGCGGTTTCTCATTAAAGTTAAACTCTCGAGATCGTCTGGAAAGAATTTGTATTCGAATGGCAGGGTGTTGGAGAATCGAAGGTCAATTATCGGGCTCTTCCTAATATTTGTTCTGTTGCGATTGATGTTGTTGGAGTATAAATATTTGTAGCTGCGGGATTGTCTAAAAGAAATCGATATAGGTGATTTTGATAAAATGCATATGCAGGGACTTCTGGAGATTATGTCCGCGCATTTGTCGATGTATCGTAGTGTCGTTTGAAAACCATGCAAGGGTAAAGTACTCAAGCGCACCTGATTTATAAATCAGGTATAATACAAATATATGAACCTCACGTTATCCCACAAAGCTATTGAAGTCATCCTGCACGATGCTATCCAGCGCGATATCACCACTGCCCGTCGTGCCGCTCTCCTTCAAATTCTGTGGAATGAACGCTACCTCACTCGCGCCCAATTAATTGTCAGGGTTGCATATAGGCTCGGAAGGAACTGTTTTGGAATATCTGCATGGGAGGATACATTTTACCGGGATATGCGAGTGGTCAAGCAGGCATTTCAAGCTGCTGGTTACGTTTTGGAATACAGCCGAAACAAGGAACAATCTGGATACTTCTTGCGGGGTCAACCAGCGCTATTGCCTGAATTCAAGCAAATGGTGAAAGCCAGCGCCACTGAAGCAGATCAGCGGCAGATTGATATTTATCAGCAGTTGTCTTCTGTTGCTCGTTTTCGACAGGGTTGCGCCATCAGCGACACCGCCCGAAAAGTAGTAGCGTACCGTATCCGCCAGGATAATCCTAAACTTACTCCACAAGAAGCCAACAGAATGGCACTACAGCGAGCATATACGCCATGAATAATGATCAGCCGCTGGATATTACCGATTTCCTCAAGCTAATCCTTGAAGCCCTTAAAGCTACCAGAGTTGAATATTTGATTGGAGGTGCAATCGCAGAATGGGCTTGGGGTGAGCCACGCGCAACCCAGGACCTGGATATTGTCATCAACCTCCCCGTCAAAGCCATTGGCAGGTTTTCCAAGGAACTTGAAAAAAGAAACATGCTTGTTCCGGCCGATATCATTCTGGATACAATGATAGAAGACCGGGCAGACATCCCACTGAACGCGATCCACATGTACAGCGGTCTCAAAGCAGACATCTATTTGATGCGCGCTGGTGATACGCTTCGGCAGAGCGCGTTTCAACGCCGAGTGCTGGTCGATTACGGTCCACCGATTGGGAAGGTATATGTCCATTCCCCTGAAGACCTGATTCTCTACAAACTTATGTATCTGGGATTAAGTGGACAGCCGAAACATGCCCGCGATATTGCAGCTATTCTTCGGGCAAAAAATAATCAACTTGATTTCGGGCATATCGAAAAATGGGTTGCACATCTGGGATTGGGTTCTGTTTGGAAGGAATTACTGAATAGTATTGCAGAGATCAGTTGAGAAGGTATACTCGCCCGAAGTTAACTCAATTTGTCAGCCCGCGCCAATCACCGCACCCTGAAACTGACACATACAATCGCAGATCTGACTGGCAGTGAGAAGATTCAACCTTCACGTCTGGCGGATGCGTTGCAATATCGCCGAAGTGAGGTTAGGATAATACCGGGGGATTTTTGCTTATTTGCCTAATTGGATTAACCCAATCCGCATGGCTGCCAGGACTGCCTGTGCGCGATTAGGTTGTTTCATTTTTTCCAGAATGTTCTTGGCATGGCTGCGCACTGTCTCTTCGCTCACATTTAATTGACCGGCAATTTGTTTATAAGTATTTGGCGTTGCCATGTATTCCAAGATCTCTGATTCGCGCGGCGTCAATGTGATGGATGGCGCGTGGTGGGGTTGCATTCTTTCTACAATTTTTTTCATTACATCTGGATGTAAATAAGCCTCACCATGAATCACTGCATGGATCGCGCGCACCAATTCCCCTGGCTCTATATTCTTCAACACGTACCCCTCGATACCCGCTGCGACCAGGTCAAACACGCGGTCATCCACTTCGGTACCAGTGAGCATCATCACTTTGATTTTCGGATTCGACTTCCGCAACGCGAGCGCCATCTCCTGTCCATCCATCTCAGGCATGACTAGGTCCACAAGAGCAATATCTGGATTAAGACTCTTTGCGGCTTCCAAACCGACTCGACCATTCTCCGCTTCGCCTACGACCTCGATATCTGGTTCTAAACGAAGGACCATTGCCAGCCCTTTGCGGACTACGGCATGGTCATCTACGATCAATAGACGAATGGACTCAGGCATGGTGATGGTGTGGCCCCATAATGGGAAGATTAATCATAATTCGTGCGCCGGCATCAGGTTGCGAGACGATCTCGCAATCACCGCCCATGGCGCGGGCGCGTTCCTGCATACCGTGTAAACCAAAATGCTCGCGGTTTTGACTGCGGGATAGCGCAATGGTTGGATCAAAACCAATGCCTTCATCTGAAACCACAAGATAGACTTCTTCATCAGTAACCGTCAAACACAACCGTGCTGATTGAGCGCCTGAATGACGCGCTGAATTCGCCAGTGCCTCTTGTGCCATACGATAAATTGTTCTGCGCATACCGGAGGAGAGTGAGTTGAAATCCCCGTTGTTGCTGAAGATAATACTAAACGAGCGTGGACGGCAACAGCCGCTGATGTAATTCGTCAGGTCAGCCATGAACAATTCAATTGTGAGCGCGGACGGCCACAAGTCAAAGATCGAGCGCCGCACCTCGTCATGGGCGCTGTTAGCAAGTGACCGCAATTCGGTGAGTTCATTTTTTACATCCTCCGCTTGCTGGGGGAGCATGGTAATGCACGCATCAAGAGAGTAGACAATGCCAAAGAGCGATTGCGCAACTGTGTCGTGAATATCGCGGGCAATGCGGTTACGTTCGGTCTCGACAGCGAGGCGTCGGGCACGATCAATGCACAGGATCGTTGTACCAAGTGCGAGCGCGGCTTGATTCGCAACCGTCATCAGTGTGGATTCGCTTTCCTTGGTAAGTCCAGACTCTTCGACGAGTAAAACGCCCACGGGGTGTTCTCTCAAGTAAAGCGATACGACAAACCATTTATTTTGGTTCAGCCAGCTGTTGAGTTGCGTATCTTGAATAAGGATCTGGTCATTTGTGATGAAGTTGGTGCGGTTGAGCAAGGCTCGAATGACTTCGCCGTTTTCAGATTTAAGCGGTAGAGGTTTTGTCTGTGGAAAAGAGTCTTCCCAGGGATAAACAAGCCAGCCGCCGATCTCTTCTAGCGCAGGGTCAACCATTGCGACGACTGCTTTGGAAAATCCGAGATCAGTGGTTACTGCGCCAAGCACGCGTTCTTGAACGGAAATTAAATCAGGAGCCGCCTGTAATAACACGGTCAGATCGTGAATGATCTCCAATTGACGATGGGCATTGGATAGTTCTGCTGAGGATTGCCGAATGGATTTAAGTAAGGTGGACGGATACGCAAAGAGAATTGGAATAAGCCAAATGCCCGCGAGTTGCGTCGCCGGTATAACCATATCCAAAGGCCCCGGTGGAGTAAAAGAATTGGCGAGGATATATAACGGGGTAAAGAGTAATGAACTGATCATTGCCCCCCATACTTGAAAGAAGAATGCGCCGGCAAGCAATGGACTCAGCACATATAAATAATACGCGCTATGCGAACCGCCGCTGACCGAGAGCAGGAAGGCTGAGAACAATAGATCAACACCGAGAAAAGCCGGGTGCTCAACAACCAGCTTGTTCAATTGGCGATTGAAAATGGATACGGCGATGTTAACCAGCAGCGCGAGGGCAATTATCAAATAGGGGGAGAGCGTTCCACTTTTTTGACCGAAGGTGAACAAAACCGGGACAAGTGATACCCAGCGAAAAACGACCAGAAATAGGAAGACTCGATTTACCTGGAAAAACTGCTCGACTCTTTTGATCATATAAGTTGTAAAATGGATTATATCCGAATTGACAATTTCAGCTCTCCCCCGCGCGGGTGAGACGAAATCCCATGCGCGCGGGATGGCGAAACAAGCATCAATTCAGTATCATTTGACAATTCCAAAGGAGACTCATATGACCGATGTAATTAAAGAGGATCAAGTATTGGATTGTTCTGGCATGCTTTGTCCCATGCCGGTGGTGAAAACCTCCAAAGCGATGAAGGAACTTCAATCCGGACAGATATTAAAGATGGTTGCTACTGACCCTGGTGCGCCACCCGATATGGAAGCCTGGAGCCGTCAGACGGGTAACGAACTTATGCGGTCTATGCAGGAAAATGGCAAGTTCATTTTCTTTTTGAAGAAGAAATAAACTACTTTTCAAAATTACATACGGAGGTACTTATGTCAAAGTCTGATCCGAACGCTCCGAAACGACTTGCCCTGATCGCAAGCAAAGGAACTCTTGACTGGGCCTATCCCCCATTCATTCTCGCCAGTGCAGCTGCCGCGATGGGTTGGGAGGTAGGCATTTTCTTTACCTTCTACGGACTCACCTTGCTGAAGCCTCAACTCACGGCGGCGGTCTCTCCGCTCGGTAATCCTGCGATGCCAATGAAGATGCCTTTCGGACCGGAAGGATTCCAGAATATCAACTGGGCCATGCCGAATATCCTCATGGCAAATGTTCCAGGATTTGAAGGTCTGGCAACCAATTTGATGAAGCAGACCTTTCACAATAAGGGCGTTGCTACCATTGAAGAATTGCGCGAGTCTTGTATTGAAATGGATGTCCGCTTCATCGGCTGCCAGATGACCATGGATGTCTTCGGCTTCAAGCGTGAGGACTTCATCAAAGAATGCGAGATCGGCGGCGCGGCGACCTTCCTTGAATATGCCGCAGATGCCGAAGTACAGTTGTTCATTTAAGCTGTAGGTCACGCATTAAGCGTGACCTATTTCAAATTAAGGAGAAAGCATGGACAAGTTTTCGATTCAAAGTGCCGTGAGCGGCACGATTGCCATCGTCACCGCAAACGGACGGTTCGATTCTGAAACTGCTCCAGAGCTTGACGCAGAACTTACCAAAGTTGTTGGCGGAAATAACAAGATTGTTCTCGACTTAAAAGGTGTGGACTATATATCATCTGCGGGTATTCGTGCTATTGTGAAAGCCTCTCAAGCCGCCGAAAAAAGTGGCGGCTCCGTCAAATTGGCGTTTGTTCCCGAATCGGTTAATTCCATTTTGTATACGGTTGGTTTAAATCAAAAAATCGGTGGGTATGCAACGGTTGACGAAGCAGTTGCGAGCTTCTAAATATCAACAAGGAGAGGACAGTTATGTTGTGGAAGACGAACGACCCTGATACCAAGAAAATTCTGTACGTCCAGACTCATGGAGAGAAAGATCCTGAACGCACTGCAACTCCATTCTTCCTTGCCACCGCGGGGGCGGCAATGGACAATGAAGTTTGCATCTACTTCACAATGAATGGGCCGCAGTGCCTTGCGAAAGGCAATGGCGATAAGATCATCATCCCACGCAAGGGCGGCAGCGGAAAAGAGTTAAAGTACTTTATTGACCAGGCACAGGAAATTGGTGTGCGTTTACTTGTCTGCCAACCTTCGCTTGATCTGCACGGCTACACCATGGACGACATGATCGAAGGTGTTGAAATGATCGGCGGCGCTGCGTTCAACGACATGGCTTGTGATGCTGATGCGGTAATCGCGTTCTAAATGCAGAATGATAAATGCGGAATGCAGAATATGTGATGGACATTTATCATTCCTCATTTTGCATTCTTCATTGAGGAGTTTCCCATGCCTACTACTCTAGAAAACTGGAATCCCGGCAAGGCTCAAGATCGTCACCCCGAAGCGACCTACGAAGAAAAGGAACGCCTCTTCCTCGAAGTCAAAAACGATGTACGCTACAAAGATTTCATCTACGGCTGTTACGAATGTGGCATTTGTGTTTCAGCCTGTCCTTCGGCTCGCTTCTATGATTTTAGTCCGCGTGTCATCGCGCAGGCAATCGCGCGTGAAGATGTCGAGCGCATCTACGACATCATTACCGAAGATATTTGGAATTGCGCGCAGTGTTTTTCATGTGTGCGCTGTCCGCGCCAAAATAACCCTGGGGGCTTGGTCACGATCTTGCGCGAAGTCTCCCTCAAAAACGGATTACAAGAATCGAAAGATGCGCTGCAGGGCTACAGCCGCGTTATCTATAAAGTTATGCTCAAAGGCAATCAGGTCTCGCCAGATATGCTCCAGCCTGATTTCTTCCCCGATTGGGGTCCGTGGGTTCAGAACTTTTCTCAGAACATGCACGTCTGGCGCAAAGCCATTCCCATGGATTCGATCCGCGGTCTCACCGATGTTGCCTGGCGCACCGATCGCAAAACTTTGCTTGAGTTGTATACCATCTGGTTCGAGTCTGGCAACATGGACATTATCAAAGAACTCGATGAAAGTTTATACGACTTGTTGACCGAAGTGATGCAGGAAGAATTGGAAGAAGGATAAGAGATTTGAAGGTTGGAAAGTTGGCAGGTGAAAAGTTTGTCGAACCTGCAACTTGTAAACTTTACCGGAGATAACCTAATGACCGATACCTTAACCACCGTTGAACAGATCCTCGAACGAAAATCCCATCCTGTCATTCGCGATGCGTCTGTCGCACCGACCGAAGATATGCATGATCGTTTATTAGAACTCGAAGCAAAGGGTGAGATTATTCTGCAAAGAATAAAAGGCGATTATGTTGAGTTCCCGACTAAATATGGACGGATGAAAAAGATTCCCATTGAGCATACCTGGCACCACAAATCCTGTGGTCACTGCGGACACATCCCCGGCTATGCCTCATCCATTCTCTGGCTTCATCGCCAATTCAATTTAGATTATCACGATCCTACCGATCAGACCTCCTGCACCGGTTGGAATTATTACGCCTCGGGCGCATCCAACGCAGTTGGACAAGCCGCAGTTATGTCACGTAACTTCGCCGCCGCGTATGAAACGGGATACTTCCCGATGATCCATTGCGGCACAAGCTTCGGACATTACAAGGAGATCCGCGAGCAACTTGTGCATCACAAGGAACTGCGCGATGAAGTCCGCCGGATTCTCGATAAGATGGGCAAGCCGCTGGTCATCCCCGAAGAGATTGTCCATTACAGTGAATGGGTCTACGCCATGCGTGATCGTTTCGCTGAGCGCCAACTCGTGGACATGAGTAAGATCACCGCGACGGTGCACCCCGCCTGTCACTATTACAAGATCGTCGCTGAAGACGCCATCTATGATCCCGAGATTTACGGCGGACAGCGTACTGCGGTTGTCACTGCCTTGCTTGAAAAACTTGGCATCAACGTCGCGGATTATTCCACCTGGTTCGATTGCTGCGGATTTGGTTTTCGACACGTGCTCGTGCAACGCGACTTCACCCGTTCCTATGCAGTGCTTCGTAAAATCGAAACGATGATCAACGAAGCTAACCCTGATCTGACAGTGACTCATGATACCGGCTGTGTGACTACGCTAGACAAGAGTCAATTTGCAGCAAAGGCGCATGACCGCAAAGTGGGCGTTCCTGTTCTCTCTGATGCGCAAGTTGCGGCGTTGGCGATGGGCGCGCATCCCTTCCGCGTTGTGCAGTTTCATTGGCACTCCACGGACTGGCGTCCCTTCCTCGAGAAACTCGGAATCAACTGGCAGAAATATTGGGACGAGTTCCAGGGCGACCTCGATCAGATCCGTGCAGGCACGAAATCTGGAATCACTTGGGAAGATGCGGATGCACCGATCAATTTGACGGCATAGTTCTGGAGTGCGGAGCTTGCTCCCGCATGCGGCGGCAAGCCGCCACACTCCAAAATAACTTTCGGAGGAACAAACATGACATCTGGAAAAGTATTGATCATCGGTGGTGGACCTTCAGGGCTCGAAGCCGCACGCTGCGTGGCAGAATTGGGTGGGGAAGCCGTTCTCATCGAAAAGCGCGAAAGACTCGGCGGCACACCTGACCGCGAGTCGTATGCCAAGTTGACTCATCACTGGCGCGACGCATCCGAAGCGATGGCTGAAATGTCCTTGGCGGTCACGAGTAACTCCAACGTGGAAGTGAAGTACAAAGCTGAAGTGAAGTCAATGTCTGGGAGCGCTGGCAACTTCACAGTCGAGATCGAAGCGGGCGGCGTAGCCGAGTCCCTCAATGTGGGTGCAGTCATCGTCGCAACGGGCTTCCAGCATTTTGACCCAGGTCGCGCGACGCAGTACTACAACTACTATTCTTTTCCTGATGTCATCACGCTCACCGATCTCGAAAAGATGTTGAAGGAACATAACGTGGTGCGTCCTTCGAATGGCGAAGCGCCGAAGAAGATCGCGTTCATCCAATGTGTAGGTTCGCGTGATCGCCAGATTGGCAATGAATATTGTTCAAAAGTTTGCTGCGGCATTGCCAGCAAACAGGCGATCGAATTGCGCCAGCAGCTGCCGGATAGTAAGGTGATGATCTTTTACATCGACATGCGCATGTATGGGTATTGGGAAAATGAAATCTACTGGCCCGCCCAGGAAAAATATCATGTCAATTACGTGAAGGGCGTCATCAGTGAAGTACTCAAGAAAGGTGACAAACTTTTAGTGCGCGGCGAAGATACAACCATGAGCCGCCCAATGGAAGTGACGATGGATATGGTCGTGCTTTCGGTAGGCATGGAACCCAGCGCGGGTACGCGTGCTGTTGCGCAACTGCTCGGCATTCAACAAAATAAATATGGCTTCATCGAAGCGGGCGGCACTGGCGGTCTTGATCCCGTTGCCACATCGAAGGCAGGTATCTTCGTTGCGGGCGCGGCTTCTGGTCCTGCTGACCTTGATGACTCAATTGCGAAGGCTGGTCTCGCCGCCGCACGCGCGCTTGCATCCGTTCGCAAGGTAATGGCGTAATTAGAAATTATGCAGCCGCAGCGCCAGAGTCACATTGTCAAACAGAAGACGGGACCCGATGATCCCATTCTTGAAGAGACTTTGCAGGAAGCACTCAAACAGGTTTCTTCGGATGATGTGATTTCCATCGCTGACGAGTTGTCTGCTCGACACACCCGCCTCTTTCTTGGACTTGAAACTGACTCTGCCAAATTAGTTTCATCCTTCGCTGACATCGCCTCCGCAGTCACGCACACTCGAGCGAATGCAAGAACAATTACTAATTACTTTGTGCAAAGCGATTACACCGTATTCAATGAATTACTACATGGCGATGTGTCAACTCCAATGCGCGTTGCAAAGTTTGTCGAAACGTTAAACGCACTCGATACAAGGCTTGCATTAGAACTCGCCTCTGGACTTTTACACAACACAGCTCCCAACTCCAACTGGCTGTGGACTCGCTGGATGTGGGACCCAACTACTGGCACAGGCATACTGCCTCTGCTTGCAGGCAGTACCCATAACCTGCTGGCAGACAACCTCGCGGATGGATATGCTCGTGTGGGCGCTGTCACTGCGATGAGCATGAAATTCGCTGAGGGCACAGGCTTGTGGTCAGATAAATTGGTCAGTAATGAGCAACGAGCACAATTTGCCAATAGTGCCTTTCTGGCATGTGCCTATAACGTTTATCTCTACGGCACAACCAGTTGGAGATTAACTCGCGAGTTCAATAACTTACTGCCTTCCCTGCCCAACATGGCAAGGAAGCTGTTGGGTTTGAAGAAGAAAGTGGATCCGGAAACAAGTAAACAGGTAGACACGTAGACAGGAAAACGTATTGCATGTTCCGTAATTTGTGAGACGCAACACGCAGCACGCACCACGCAACAAGGAGAACTTATGCCTGCTGGTCCGATCAAAGCAAAGTTTGTAGAAAAAGAACACGCCGTCGTAGACGGTGTGGATATTTCTGGTCACTGGAACCGCATGTTCGAACAGCGGACGATCTTCGAGTACACCCCCGAACTCATTGAGAAGATCGCAGACCTGCCGAATGCTGAATCATTTGCCAATTGTTATCAGTGTGCGAAGTGCATTCCCGTCTGCCCTGTAGATATTGTCGGCAATTATGGTCCACGCAAATTGTATCGTTATGCCCAAACCGGCATGGACTTAACCGAAGCGCCCGAGCTCTGGTTATGCACCACTTGCAAAAATTGTCTGCGGGTCTGTCCCAAAGAAGTGGACATGATCAAGATCATGCCTGCCGCGCGCGAGGAAGCCATTTTGCAGGGGAAGTTTGTCCCGCCTGAATTACAGCAGGCATTCGAGAACACTGCCAAGTCCGGCAATCCGCTTGGGCAGCCGCAGCGTAAACGCGATGCGTGGATTCAAAATGCAGGTGTGACCATTCCGATCATCAAAGATTTGGCTCGCCCTGTGGATGTGCTTTGGTATGTCGGCTCGTATCCGTCCTATCACCCACGCGGCATTGACGCAGCATCCGCGGCGGCAAGAATTTTTTCAGCACTCGGTATCGATTTTGCCATTCTCGGCAAGGAAGAAAAAGATGATGCTGACTCGCAGCGTCTCGCTGGTGAACGAGGTCTTTTCGAGATGATGACCGAGTACAACATCGCGACTTTCAACAAGTACGAGTGGAAGGAACTGGTTGTCACGGGTCCACACGAATTGAACGCGTTCAAGAATGTGTATCCCAAATACGGCTTTGAACGCCCCGTGGTGCATTACACCACTTTCCTGGCGCGTTACCTTGACCAACTCAAGCCGTTGCTCAAACATCCCGTTAACAAGAAGATCACTTATCACGATCCGTGCTATCTTGGACGCCACAATGGTGAATACGAAGCGCCGCGCAAATTGCTCGAAGCCATCCCGGGCGTGGAACTCGTCGAGATGGGACGCAACCGCGAAAACGGATATTGTTGTGGCGGCGGCGGCGGAGGCATGTGGATGGACTCGTTCACCCAAAAGCACACCACCATGCGCCTCTCTGAAAAACGCGCAATGGAAGCCGCCTCCACGGGTGCGGACGTGCTGGCAGTTGCCTGTCCGTTTGAGGTTTCGCGCTTTGCAGATGCGGTCAAATCCACAGGGAATGAGCATGTGGATGTGTTGGATATTTTGGAATTGTTGGATAGGTCAATGCGTGGTGAATAAATAATTTCCCGTCATTGCGAACCGCGCTCTTGCTCTTAGCGGCGAAGCAATCTCCAACAGTGTCGGGGATTGCTTCGGGCGGAAGAGCACCGCCCTCGCAATGACGAGAATATTGAAGGAGATAGATTTTCATGAACATCGTAGTAGCAATTAAACACATTCCCAGCATTGCCGATGACCTGCCTGTCAAAGGCAACAACGTGGACTTCGACTCGGTTGATTTCGTATTGAACGAATTCGATGAGCAATCCATTGAGCAGGCGGTGCTGGTGAAGGAAGCCGTCGGAGGGACGGTGACCGTGGTTGGGGTCGATTTGATCGGGGAACTCGATGCAGTGCTTCATCTTGCTTTGGCAAAAGGCGCGGACAAGGCAATCAAGGTGACTGCTGATGAGCCGAGTGCGGATTCACATCAGCAAGCCAAATGGCTGTCAGAGGCGATTAAAGGCTTGTCACCTGATATTGTCTTCGCGGGTGTGCAAGCTTCCAATGACCTTGACGGTCAGATCGGACCGATGCTTGCCGCGTATCTCGATATGCCCTACATCGGCGGAGTCAGTTCGGTGGAAGTCTCTGGCAATACCGCAACCGTGAACAAAGAATTCGCTGGTGGATTTGGCGCGAAGTACGCAGTGTCCTTGCCGATGGTGGTGGGTGTACAGGCTGCATCCAAGCCGCCGCGTTATGCGCCGATTAGCAAAGTACGCCAGGTTGCACAGACTGCGGCGATTGAGAAAGTCGCTCCCTCTGGTGATGCGAGCGCGGGATTGACCTTCAAGAAGATGGCTCCGCCTGTGGTGACCGGTCATGCTGAGATGATCGGTGGCTCGTCGAAGGAAGTAGCGGCGAAGATCGTGGAATTGTTGAAGAGCAAGGGACTGGCATGAGACCTGACAGGTTTCCGCAGAGCTTTGATTGAACGAGTTGAGTCTGATACGCAAAGTTCCTGATCGAGTCAGGTTGCAATAAAACCTGTCAGGTCTATAGAGGAGTACAAATGAGCAATGATGTCTTTGTAATCACCGATCACATGGACGGGAAATTTTCCGATGTGTCGTTTGAGATGGTTGGAAAAGCCAAAGAGTTGGCATCCGCTTTGGGAGGCGGAGCAGTTGCCGTTGTAGTCGGAAGCGGAGTTTCATCCAATGTATTCGCGTCTGATTCAACGATCCATGTGGATGATGCGGCATTGAGTCAATTCAATCCCGAAGCATATGGAAAAGTGATCGAAGCGCTGGTCAAGGAAAAATCTCCGCGTCTCGTGATGTTCGGCTGGACAGCCACAGGCATGGATTTGGCGGCGTGGCTTTCTGCGCGACTTGGTGTGCCGTGTGCGGCGTATGTAAAAAATATCGACGCGGATCTGACGATGACTTGCCAGGTGTATGGCGGCAAGATGAGCGCGGACGTTGCGCCTGAAGGTGATATGGCGATCGCCGCTTGTTTGGCTGGCTCGTTCCCTGCGGAAGCGGGGCAGGGTTCGACTGCGGCAACATCAATCGCCTCGCCTGTTTCATTGGATGGATTGAAAACAAAATTTATCGAAGCCATCAAACCCGCAGGCGGCGATGTGGATATTACGGCGCAGACAAAACTCGTTTCGATCGGACGCGGCATTGGCAGCAAGGATAATGTGGAACTCGCCGAAGAGTTGGCGCAAAAACTTGGCGCGACGGTTTCCTCTTCGCGACCTGTGGTGGATGCGGGTTGGTTGCCGCGTACGAGGCAGGTTGGCAAGTCGGGACTGAAGGTCAAGCCGAAGTTGTATCTCATGCTCGGAATCTCGGGCGCGCCAGAACATCTTGAAGGCATGAAGAGCGCGGAGCTGATCATTGCGATCAATACCGATAAGAAGGCACCGATCTTCAACGTGGCGCATTACGGCGCGACAGCGGATTTGTTTGAGGTTGCAGAAGCAATGCTTGAGTTGCTGTAATTCCGTCATTGCGAGGGAGCGACACTTGCACCAGCACGCAAGTGCAGGTGTAGCGACCGAAGCAATCTCCAAAACGATTAGGAGATTGCTTCGCCGCCAAGAACAAGAGCGCGGCTCGCAATGACATAATGTTCTCGGGAGGGTACGTTGCTCACAACAGTTGAAAAAATCATCTTCATCTTGCTGGCGTTGACATCGGCGGGGTTCACGATTCACGGCTTCAAGACCATCATCGACTCAGTCCGCAAGGGGCGACCCGCACCTGAGTTGAAGGATGTTCCTGGCAGTCTCGTCAAAGCCGCGATCACAGTCCTGTTTCAGCAAACTATTTTCAAAGCGCGCAAAGTGTTGAGCGCGATTCACATGGGGCTGTTCTTCGGTCTCATCACGTATGCGTTCGTCAACATCGTGGATGCGCTCGAAGGGCTCGTCCCAGGTTTTGAGTTGACATACGGCGGCGCACATCTTACCAACGCGCCAACAGGACTCATTAATACCTTCAATATCATCTCGGATGTGATGAGTGGATTTTTGCTTTTCAGCATCACCGTTTTTCTTGTGCGTCGTTTCATCACCAAAGACAAGGCGCTCACCTTCCGCGACAACATTTTGCTCAACGACAAAGTCAAAGCTGGCGCACAAAACAGAGACTCACTTATCGTCGGTGTGTTTGTCATCATGCACGTTAGCTCGCATTTGATGACCCAAGCCTTGCGTCTCAATCAAGGCGCTGACCCGTTCATGCCCATCGCGAGTTTTCTTAATCGCATCTTTGGCGCATCACAAACGGGCATGCATGTTGCGTGGTGGATCAGCC
Organism: Chloroflexota bacterium; assembly: GCA_040006635.1. Taxonomy (GTDB): domain Bacteria; phylum Chloroflexota; class Anaerolineae; order Anaerolineales; family Villigracilaceae; genus Defluviilinea. Next base: position 14,147 of record JBDTWO010000004.1, on the reverse strand, counting down.
TCGGTTGGGTGATGTTCATCATCCCTTATCTCTCGCGCAGCAAACACACACACTTCTTCATGTCGCCTGTCAATCTCGGTCTCGCCAAACAGAATCCGCGCGGACAACTTGACCCCGCGATCCCGTTGAAAGTCATCGACGGACAAAAGTTTGATCCGGGTGCAAAATATATTCACGATCTTTCGTGGAAGCGCGTTTTGGATTCCTATGCCTGCGTGCAGTGCAATCGCTGTCAGGATGTCTGCCCTGCGAATTTCTATGGACGTCCTCTTTCCCCTTCAGCCCTGGAGGTGAACAAACGTTATCTCCTCAAGGAAGCGACCTTCGGCTCGCACCCCGACCGACTCCTGCTTCCGCTTACTGAGACCGTGATCTCCCCTGAAGCCGTTTGGGCTTGCACAACCTGTTATGCGTGTGTGCGAGTTTGTCCCGTTGGCAATGAGCCGATGGCAGACATTATCGATATTCGTCGTCGCTTATTAATTGATGGCGGCGAAATTGACAGTGGCGTGCAAAACGCTTTGCAGTCTCTTGCTACAAATGGCAATTGGATGAGCAAAGGCAAACGTCTGCGCGGACGCTGGGCGAAGGAGCTGGAATTCCCCGTCAAGAACGCGACCGAAGAACCCGTTGAGCATTTGTGGTTCGTCGGCGATACTGCTTCTTTCGATGAGCGCGTTGTGCCGAATACGAAATTAGTTGCACGGATTTTCAATCAGGCAGGCATGGATTTCGGGATCATGTATCAGAACGAGTCCAATGCTGGCAATGATGTGCGGCGCGTCGGTGAAGAAGGTTTGTTCGAGCAACTTGCCGAACAGAACATGCAAGCCTTTGGCAAGGCGCAGTTCAAGCAGATTGTCACCACTGACCCGCATTCATTCAATACACTCAAGAATGAGTACCCACAATTCGGCGGTCAGTTTGACGTGAAGCACTACACAGCCGTGTTGGTGAAGTTGTTTGAAGAAGGCAAACTGACGGTCAAGAATAAACTCTCGAATTACAAGGTGACTTTCCACGACCCGTGCTATCTCGGACGCTACAATGGTGGTTTCACTGCGCCGCGCAAATTGATGGAGTTGGTTGGCGTGGAGTTCAATGAAATGCCGCGTAACTGTGAGAACTCGTTCTGCTGCGGCGCAGGCGGCGGTCAGATTTGGATGGGCAAGGTCGCGCCGGGTGAACGCCCTGCTGAGAATCGCATCAAAGAGGCATTGTCTGCGTTTGAGAAAAATCCAAGCGACAAAAAGCAACTCTTCATCGTCACCTGCCCGAAGGATATGATCATGTATTCGGACGCAGTCAAGACCACGGGTAACGAAGGCAAGATCGAAGTCCGCGACTTGATACAACTGGTGGCGGAAGCTATCGGCTTGGAAGAATCCATCGTGGCAGAAGCAGTTTCCGGCGTGGCGTGAAGCGATGTTCAAATGTCCGTATTGCGAGTTTAGCGGTAAGAGGTCAGAAGTCCACAATCATCTGGTGGATAGTCATGGTGATACACTGGGCTCAAGAGTTGACGAATTTACGGGTCATACATTTTTCGTTGTGACATGCCCGGTGTGCGGCGATAGCTATGAACAGGTCACAAAGAAGGCTCTGCGTGACCCGAGTTTTGTGCAAGAATATGAACATGAAATCCGTTTGGTTGTTTTTGATCTACTTCTGTATCACCTGCAAGGTGAACATCAATTAGGAGAATAACATGGCTACAGTTCGTGGATGTAATATTCCTGAAGACCGCTACTACTGGGTGGAGAAACATGTCTGGGCGCGGCTGGAAGAGGATGGCACGGTGACCATTGGAATCACCGATGTGGCGCAGAACATGGCGAAGGGCATTGTGAATGCCACGCCGAAGGATGCGGGGCGTACGGTGCAAAAAGGAAAAAGTGCGGGGACGCTTGAGAGCGGCAAATGGGTGGGACCTGTCACATCGCCGCTAACGGGCGAGATCGCCGCGATTAACGAGACGATGAAAGCGAAACCATCGTTGATCAATTCTGATCCGTATGGTGAAGGCTGGTTCGTCAAGATCAAACCGACCGATTGGGCTGGCGAAAGTGCCGCGCTTGTAACGGGCGATGCTGCAGTCGCGGCGTATCAGAAATTTATGGAAGAGCAAAACTTAAATTTTGGATAGCAAGAGAATAGAGAGTGGATAAATAGAGAATAGCTGTTGTGGAATGAAAACAACTACTCTCTAGTATCTTTTCTCTAATTACTTTCCCAATGATCTACTACGCCTGTGATATTCCCGAAGACCTGACCTATGACATCGAACGCGATGTGTGGATCCGTTTTGATGGCGAGTTCGCGGTGCTCGGCATGACTGATGTAGCGCAAACGCGTTGCGGAAAATTCGCAGCGATCAGTTTTAGAGATGTTGGCAAAAAAGTGGCACAAGGCAAAACATTGGCGACTGTTGAATCTGCCAAGTGGGTAGGACCGTTCCCTGCTCCGTTTTCGTGTGAGATCGTGGAGACGAACGAAAATGGTTTTGCCAGGGATATTTTGTTAGCCAATAAGGAGCCGTATACAACTGGCTGGCTTGTGAAAGTGCGACCAACGGACTTAGAAAATGAACGCGGTTATCTGGTCACAGGTCAGGAAGCGGCTGAGAAATATATGGCAAGGATAAAAGAATTGAAAGTCAATTGTTTGAGATGTATCGACTAATCCCATCATCGAGGTGACTAATGTCCAAAAAAATCCGTTTGCTCTACATGGAAGGCGTATCTCCGCTCCGCTCGCAGACTGTTTATCACGCAGTCGGATACGCAATGAAAGCTGATACGCCAAACACCATCATCATGGTCTCGCCGAATGGACCGTATGTGTGCATCGGCTATCATCAGGATATTCAAAAAGAAGTTGACCTGGATTACTGCACTCAGCACAACTTGCCTGTCTATCGCCGTGAAGTTGGCGGCGGCGCGGTATTTTTGGATAACGGTCAATTGTTCACACAATGGATCTTCCACAAGGAAGACCTGCCAGCCACGTTGGAAGAACGCTTCAAACTATATATCGATCCGCTGGTGGCAACCTATCAGGAACTGGGCATCAACGCCAACCTGCGCCCCATCAACGATATCCATGTCAACGGGAAGAAAATCGGCGGCACGGGCGCAGCGCAGATGGGTATCGCTGAGATTCTCGTCGGCAGTCTGATGTACACCTTCGATAAAAAGACCATGTCGCAGGTGTTGAAAGTTCCCTCCGAGAAAATGCGCGACAAGATATTTGAATCGCTTGAAGCCTACATGACCACGATGACCGAGCAACTCGGTTCCACGCCTGACCGTGCAACGGTCAAAGACTTGTACATGAAGAAGGTTTCCGAAGCGTTGGGTGTGGAAGTCTACGAAGGCGAGTGGACCGCCGAAGAGGAAGCCATGGCGCAGGAGATCGATGCGCGCTTTATATCCGATGAGTGGCTCTATCAAAAAGGACAACTGCATCAGCCGGGCGTGAAAATTCATCAGGACGTACATATTGTCGAAGCAGCATTCAAGGCGCAGGGCGGCTTGATCCGCATTATCGCCCGTTTGCGTGAAGGGCGCGTGGATGACATCTCCTTTTCGGGCGACTTCACATTGCTCCCCGTCTTTGCATTAGGCGCACTCGAACAATCCCTGCGTGGTGTCGCCGCTACGCCCGAAACGCTTAAGTCCAAAATTGAAGAGGCGTATTATCGTTTGCAGATTCAATCGCCTGGTGTCACACCGGCTGATTTCACAACGGCTATTATGAATGCGGTTGCACCTCCACAAGCGGCGTAAGAAATAAAAATAATACCTAATGACTTTATCATCAAAAGATCACTGGAATAAAAAATACACCGACACTCCCAATACACAACTTGGCTGGTATGAATCTAAATCCATGCCATCGATTCGGCTCATCGAAAATTGTGCGGTATCAAAGGATGCCGCCATTATCGATATTGGATCGGGCGTATCTTCTCTTATTGCCAGCCTATTGGAACTTGGTTATCAAAATCTTTATGCAATGGACATTAGTGAAGTTGCATTAGAAAAAGCAAGGTCTATGCTGAATGATGAGCAGGCAAACCACGTGCACTGGATCGTTGATGACATTACCAATCCATCCAATGTGCCTCAACTTCAGCATGTGGAAATTTGGCATGACCGAGCCGTTTTCCATTTCCTGACGGAAGAACAAGACAGGCAAACCTATCACTCGCTATTACAGAGAATAGTAATGCCGGGCGGTTTTGTGATCATGGCTGCCTTTGCCATAAACGGAGCAGCCATGTGCAGCGGCTTGCCCGTGCAAAGACATAGCGCAGAGAGCCTGAGTGAATTTTTAGGGGATGCTTTCAAGCTCATTGAAAGTTTGGACTATACCTATCAAATGCCGTCAGGTGATTTGCGTCCGTATGTTTATACTCGTTTTGAGAAAATTTGAGCCTTATTCAATGTTTACTGTCGCACGCCATTAAAAGGTATTAAGCCTAATGACAAATTACGGATTTTTGATTGACCAAAGTAAGTGCATCGGTTGCCACGCCTGTTCCACCGCATGCAAGTCCGAGAATCAAGTGCCGGTTGGTGTGAACCGCACGTGGGTCAAGTATGTGGAAACAGGCGCGTATCCCGATGTGCGTCGTCGCTTTCAGGTGACACGCTGCAATCACTGTGCCAATCCACCCTGCGTGCGCATCTGTCCCGTCACCGCCATGTATCAGCGCGATGACGGTATCGTCGAGTTTGATCCGTCCATTTGCATCGGATGCAAATCCTGCATGCAAGCCTGTCCCTACGACTCGATCTATCTCGACCCTGAAACGAACACCGCCGCTAAATGCACTTTCTGCGCCCATCGTTTGGATGTAGGACTCGAACCCGCCTGCGTGGTAGTCTGTCCCGAACATGCGATCCTGGCTGGGGACTTGAACGACCCCGCTTCAGAAATCAGCCGGAAGCTGTCCACTGCGCAAGCGACCGTTCGCAAGCCCGAGCAGGGTACGGGACCGAAACTCTTCTACATCAATGGCAACGACTGGTCATTACATCCATCCGCTTCACCTGCGGGTGAAAGTTACGTGTGGGCAGATAAAATCACCGAGCAAAATACATCACCGTATGAACTGCCTGTCTTCCCATCTTCAACCAAAACATCCAAATCAGGGACTCCACTCCGTGCACCGCAGGAACAGGGGCGTCCATTGAATGGTCCCATTCAAATTGGCGGACGGGTAGCCGAGCAGATGGTGCAGACTGCATATAACGCGCAGCATAGAATTCAATGGCATTGGGAATTACCATCATATCTTGTCACAAAAAACATTGCAGGCGGAATCTTCATGCTGTTGAGTCTTGGCACAATGTTCAATCTCTTCCCTTTCAATTCCCCAACTTTCCTCGCCGCAGGTTTCACCGCGATGGTTTTCATGCTGCTCACAACTATCCTGCTGATCAAAGATTTGTCACAACCCAAACGCTTCCTGAATATTTTGCTTCGCCCACAATGGAAATCATGGGTGGCGCGCGGCGCGTACATCATGGTCACGTTTACGGCAATTGCCGGGCTTTGGTGGCTACTCGAAGGTGCTGCATATATGACTTGGCTACCCAATGAATTTATTCGAGATGTTCGTCCGTTCGCTGCCTGGATCACATTCCCCTTTGCGTTGGGCGTTGTCATCTACACCGCCTTCCTGCTCGGTCAAGCCGAAGGACGCGACATGTGGCAAAGCAACCTGCTGCCATTTCAACTATTCGCGCAATCCATGATGGTCGCCAGCGGCATGTTCTTGATTGTGAATATGTTCGCTTCCTTTCCAGCAGACCTGCATACACTTCTTGTTGGGCTCTTTCCAACCAGCATTGCGCTCAACTTGCTCCTTACCTTAGCTGGCAAGATCAATTCCTTTGCGTCTGAAGTTGCCATGCTCGGTCACCGCGAGATGACCCACGGAAAATTCCGCAATCACTACTGGTGGGGCGGCATCGCGCTAGGACATGTCATCCCATTAGCGCTGATCTTTGCCTTCAACGCCTTTGCTTTCCCACTAGCTGTTGCCTGCGCTGTTGTGGGCTTATTCTTCTATGAATACGCCTTTGTGATGGCACCGCAACATATTCCGAATTCGTAAACCGAGAATCTATGACAAAACCAAAAGTCCCTCAAACCTCCGCAGGCACGGCTGTTCCTCAATTCACCGCCTCCGACCGCAAGCCCATCAAACTAACCGAAGTCGTTCACCCCGATGGACGCATCAGTCAGTATCCGCCAACTGAAGTATGGGATGATTGGACAGAGTGGGATGGCAAAGAATGGCCAAAGCGCGTGGCAAGAAATTACACGCTCGTGCCGACCGTCTGTTTCAACTGTGAATCCGCTTGTGGACTTCTCGCTTATGTTGATAAAGAAACTTACGAGATTCGTAAATTCGAAGGCAACCCTGTCCACCCCGGCAGTCGTGGACGAAACTGTGCCAAAGGACCTGCCACCCACAATCAAGTCTACGACCCCGAGCGGATTTTGTATCCACTTAAAAGAGTTGGCAAACGCGGCGAAGGGAAATGGGAACAAATTTCGTGGGAACAAGCCCTCAGCGAAATCGCGGGCAAAATGCGCGAGAGCAAGCTTCGGCGTCCGAATGGAATCGTTTATCACGTTGGGCGACCCGGCGAAGATGGATACGCCAATCGCGTTGTTCAATCCTGGGGCATGGACGGTCACAACAGCCACACCAATATCTGCTCGTCATCCGCACGCGCAGGTTATAACTTTTGGATCGGGCAAGACAGACCCAGCCCTGACTATGCCAATGCACGCGTCATCCTTTTGATCTCAAGTCATCTCGAAACAGGACATTACTTCAACCCGCATGCGCAACGCATCATCGAAGCCAAGACCGATGGAGCAAAGCTCATCACCTTCGATCCGCGTTTGAGCAACACCGCCTCGATGAGCGATGTCTGGCTTCCGACCTGGCCCGGCAGTGAAAACACGATCCTGCTTGCCATCGCAAATCACTTAATTCAAAATAACCTCTACGACAAAGACTTCGTTCGCAAGTGGACAAACTGGAAAGAGTTCCTTCAACACATTCAAGCATCCGACTCCAAAGAATGGGATTCCGTTCGCCACCTAATTCCTAATTCATCATCTCTAACTTTTGAAACCTTTGACGCTATTCTCAAAACTCTCTACTCCGAATACACCTTCGAACGCGCCGCCGAAGAATCGCAAGTCCCCATTGAGCGAATTCAAGAGACAGCCAAATACATCGCCAACTGTGACGGCAAACTTGCTACGCATGTCTGGCGCTCTGCCAGTGTTGGCAACCTTGGTGGGTGGCAGGTTGCACGTTGCATTTTCTTCCTCAATGTGCTGACGGGTAGTGTTGGAAACAAGGGCGGCACATCCATGACGGGCTGGAACAAATTTGTGCCCAAGCCGTTCAAGGGCGCGCCCGCTCCCGAAACGTGGAATGAACTGCATTACCCCATCGAATATCCGCTCGCGCATTATGAGATGTCAATTCTTCTGCCGCACATGCTTGAAGAAGGTCGCGGCGACATCGACGTGTATTTCACGCGCGTCTACAACCCGATGTGGGTCAACCCCGACGGCTTCATGTGGCTCAAGGCGCTCAAGGATGAATCAAAAATCAAGTGTTATGTTGCGCTCACGCCCACGTGGAATGAAACCGCATGGTTCGCCGATTATGTTTTGCCCACGGGTCACGGACCTGAGCGTCACGACCTGATGAGTCAGGAAACACATGCGGGGCAATGGATCGCTTTCCGTCAGCCTGTGCGCCGCGTCGCGATGGAACGCGCGGGCATTAAAGTTGATTTCACTTATCAAGCCAATCCTGGCGAAGTCTGGGAAGAGAACGAGTTCTGGATTCAACTCTCCGCCAAGATGGATCCCGATGGTTCGCTCGGCATTCGTCAGTGGTTCGAGTCGCCGTATCGCAAAGGCGAGATCATCACCGTTGATGAATACTACCAATGGATTTTTGAAAACTCTGTGCCTGGTCTGCCCGAAGTAGCGGCAAAAGAAGGATTGGCTCCGCTGGCGTACATGCGCAAGTATGGAGTGTTTGAAGTGAAGAAGGAGAATTATTCTCCTTTCGACAAAACGCTTCAGACTCCGCCTGAGGCTGGATTCCGTTTCGATGAGCATGATCGTGCCCTCGACTCTTTCGGCGCAATCGTCGGTCTCAAAGTAGACGACCATGTCAAGGCTGGTTTCGATACGCCATCGAAGAAACTTGAATTCTTCAGCGACACACTTTCCAATTGGGGTTGGCCTGAAAAAGAAAACGTCATCCCGTGGACAGTGAAGAGTCACGTCCACCCCGATAACATCAACCGCGAAAAAGGCGAGATGATTTTGCTGCCGAATTTCCGTTTACCAACTTTGATTCATACACGCTCGGCAAATGCAAAATGGCTGGTGGAAATCTCGCACAAGAATCCCATCTGGATGAATCCCGAAGACGCCGAGCGCAATGGTCTCAAAACAGGTGACCTTGCTAAGGTTGAAACCGAGATCGGTCACTTCGTGGATTCGGTTTGGGTGACAGAAGGAATCAAGCCCGGTGTCATTGCCATTAGCCACCACTTGGGACGCTGGCGCTTAAGCGAAGATAAAGGCGTGAGTAAGGGCTCGTCTAACCTTGTTGAATTACACGATGATGGCAAAGGTGGTTTCCTCATGCGCGTGATTCACGGCGCGACCGCCTGGGAATCATCCGATCCCGATACCAGCCGTATTTGGTGGAGCAATGTTGGTGTAAACCAGAACCTCGCCCACGCTGTCCATCCTGACCCCATCAGCGGAGTCCACTGCTGGTTGCAAAAAGTGTTCAGCATCCGCAAAGCCGAGCTGGGCGAAAAAGCAGGCGACCTCTTCGTGGATACGAACAAATCCATGCAGAAATATCGCGAATGGCTCGCCATGACTCGTCCTGCTGATAAAGTTAGTCCCGATGGGAATCGCCGTCCGTACTGGCTAGCGCGCCCGTTGAAGCCTGTCAAAGAGGCGTATAAATTACCGAAGTAGAAACAAAACCTGACAGGTTTCTGCCGAAGTCTTGCTTGTATTACTTTCGTGCGGACCAAGGCTTATGTTCTTGAAGTTGTTTTATAAAACCTGTCAGGTTTGAATCACTCCTCGAAACAGTATCAACTTCGGCTGAGGCAGAAGCGTGATCTACATCCAAAGAAAGAGAAAAGTCTGATCAGTCCATGTCGCAACTTACTATAACATTATTGTTCCTCCTCGCAGCTGCGCTATTGTTGTTGGGGAACGTCCTGCGAGCCGATATTGTCGCGTTGATGTTGATGCTCGCGTTGGGGTTAAGCGGAATATTGACTCCGCAGGAAGCCTTTTCAGGATTCAGTCGTTCAGCGGTCATCATCATGTTATCCGCCTTTGTGCTGGCGGAAGGCTTGCGGCGCTCGGGCATGACGGAACGTATGGGGTTGTTTATCATCAAATTGTTTGGCGCCGGTGAAAGACGTTTGATCTTCGGCGTGATGGCAGCTGCTGCAACTTTATCGCTGTTCATGAATAACATCGCAGCAGCTTCGCTGCTTTTTCCTTCTATCTCAGGTGTGACGCGCCGTTCAAAAATTTCATCGTCAAAATTATTGATGCCGTTGGCGTTTGGGACAATTCTGGGCGGTATGGCGACATTATTGACCACCACAAATATTGTGGTAAGTGGTTTGTTGCGCGATGTAAATTTACAAGGCTTTTCCCTGACAGAATTTGTGCCGATCGGCATTCCACTGACGGTGGCGGGAATTCTGTTTATGGTTTTCTGGGGCCGCAAATTGTTACCTGATCAATCGCCGGCCCAGCGCCATGAAGATGTCAGCGAATCAAGCGACCTGTTGAACACCTATCAACTTTCTGAACGTCTGGTGCGGGCTGTGGTATGCAAAAATGGAAGTTTGGAGGGTGTCACACTTGAGAAAAGCGGCTTGCGTGAAAAATATCATCTCAACGTGATCGCGGTGCAACGCGGTAAATCCACTTTGCCCATTGAAGCGAAAACCATCCTAAAGGGCAAGGACATTCTGTTGATCATGGCGCGCCCTGAAGATAGCCTGCCAAAGGCGTTGAAAGATATGCTGGATATTTTGCCTTCAGGTGAATGGCAACAGGATTATCTTGCTACGCCCAATGTAAGATTGATCGAGACGGCGATTGCGCCGCGTTCGCACCTTGCCACACAGACGTTGCAGGAAATCAGGTTCGAGCAGAAATTCAATGCTAAGGTTTTAGCGGTCTGGCGGCGTGGACGTTCCATCCGCACCCGGCTTGCCGATCTGCCGCTCGAGTTTGGTGATGGTTTATTGTTGCAAGGCACAGAGAAAAGTTTGAGTTTGTTGCGAACCGAACCGGGTTTGATTCTTCTAGCTGAGTCGGCGCCCTCCACACGTATGACACTGCGTGGTTGGCTGACCACGTTGATCATGTTTGCTACCCTGGCGTTGGCAGTTGTATTCCCGAATCTGATTGCAGAAATCATGTTGAGTGGTGCCTTGATGATGGTCTTGATCCGCACGCTGAGCATGGATCAGGCCTACCGCGCGATCGATTGGCGCAGTTTGTTCCTCGTGGCGGGCATGTTGCCGGTGGGTGTGGCGTTGAACAAGACCGGCGCTTCAGCTATGTTTGCAAATGCCATTCTCTCAACACTTGGCGGTGCAGGTCATTTGGTCTTATTAGGTGGTTTTGTATTATTAACGGTGGCACTAACCCAGATCATCAACGGTGTGGCGGCGGTGACGGTCATCGCGCCGATCGCAATCGCAACAGCCCAAAAGGTTGGGATGGAACCACGCAGTGTGGCGATGGCGGTTGCACTGGCGGCCTCCATGGCGTTCATGTCGCCGCTCGGACATTCTGTCAATGTGCTGGTGATGGGCGCAGGCGGATATACTTTCAGGGATTATGCACGGGTGGGCATTCCACTTACGCTTTTGCTCGTTATTATTTTGATGATCGTTTTGCCGGTCGTCATGCCGATAGGAAGATAAAGTATGCCAAGGAAAACAGCCCCCCCGCCTCCACCTGCCCAGGAAGAAGAAGCCGTTTGGACGTACCGCGGCTACAAACTCAAAACCAGCGAATTTGTCACTGCGATGGTGCACTTGTTCCGTGCCGAGATCCAGCGCGCGAATGTCTGGCGTCAACGGTTGGATACGACAACGAACTGGGCGGTAGTTGCTACAGGTGCGACTCTTTCCGTTTCATTTAGCCAGCCCAATGTACATCATGGCGTCATCATCCTCAATACTTTATTGATCACCTGGTTTCTTTTTATTGAAGCACGACGTTATCGTTATTATGAGTTATGGAGTTATCGCGTGCGTTTGATGGAGACTGATTTTTTCGCAGCCATGTTGGTACCACCATTTCATCCTTCACCTGAGTGGGCGGAAAGCTTGGCAGAAAATTTATTGTCGCCCAGTTTCCCTATCTCCATGTGGGAGGCGTTTGGTCGCAGGCTGCGGCGAAATTATTTTTGGATCTATATAATTCTCGGCGCTGCCTGGATCGGAAAGAGTTATCTTTTTCCGCAACCCGCTCTGAGTTTACCGGAATTTATTGCCCGAGGCGCTGTGGGGCCGATTCCGGGCCATATCACAATTACTCTTGGAGCGGTCTATTATGGTTTCCTGACGTTATTCGCAATTGGTACGATCGGTATGACCAAGGCATCGGGCGAGATTCTGCCGCGCTTCGGCTTGGAAAGCGAACAGGAAGATGAACTAGGTAAGGCTGGCGAAAAAACCGGAGTACGTGCCTGGTTTGCACCACGGCATCGAAGAAAACAATTACTAGCCCTGATTATTACAGATAAAGCTGAAGCAGTTTCAACTCGCATCCTGTCCGATTTGCGGCGTGGCGTCACTGCCATGCAAGGCAAGGGCATGTACACAGGCAACGATCGTTCTGTACTGATGTGTGCTCTCACCGTAACGGAAGTCCATAATTTGAAATCCGCAGTTGCGAAAGAAGATCCACAGGCTTTTGTAATTGTCTCGCCAGCACAGGAGATTTTGGGACGTGGTTTCAATCCATTGGAAGAGAAGTAATGCGTGACATCAAGGAAATTTTGCAGGAAAGTTCAGCACGCCACAAACATCTTTGTCCACGTCAGGTTCTTGGTGTACGTATGGGACTATATGCAAGCCAACTACTCAGTCTGAGACTGCCGTGTTTAGATAAGCGCTTACTTGTTATAGCTGAGACAGATGGCTGCTTTGTGGACGGCGTCATAGCCGCGACGAATTGTACTGTTGGTCATCGCACTTTGCGCGTGGAAGATTACGGCAAGGTCGCGGCGACCTTTGTTGACACACGAACGAAAGGCGCGATTCGGATTGCGCCCAGGCAGGATGTTCGTGAACGCGCTTGCGCGTTGTCGTACACCGAGCCACGTCATTATTTCGCACAACTGCATGCTTATCAAGCCATGTCTAACGAAGAAATGTTAACTGTGCAGGATGTTGTTCTGAGTGTGCCCATTGAAAAGATCATTTCGAAACCTGGTTTACGCGTCAATTGTGATGTGTGCGGCGAAGAGATCATGAACGAACGCGAAATCAACCAAAAGGGTCTGACGCTTTGTCGCATTTGCGCGTATGGCGGATACTATCAAGCTGCGCATTATACGGTCTTGCACTTATTAAAGGAGGTCACGTCATGAATAGGATTGGTCACCTTTGTCCCTTTTCTCCATGATGGGCAGGCTTAGTTGACTAAAAAAGAAAATTCCTTCTGTCTATTCGCGATCTTTAAGTTGTCTAAACTATAGATAGTTTGTATTGTCGAACTCGGAGTAAAATGTGACGGTTTTTTGGGCATAACGTGTTTTTTGTGGGCGTGCCAGGCAGTGGCAAAACACTTTTAGCCTGCGCCATGCCCGTCATCCTGCGAGAGATAAGCATCGAAGAGTCACTCGATGTGACGCGTATCTATTCGGTTGCAGATCAACTCCCCGCAGGGACACCGCTCATTAAACATCGTCCCTTCCGCGCACCGCATCACACGATCAGTCATGCTGGTCTTGTTGGCGGCGGCAACATCCCAAAGCCGGGAGAAATCTCATTGGCGCATCGTGGCGTTTTGTTCCTCGATGAGTTCCCTGAATTTGGCACCCGCGTCCTTGAAGTCATGCGCCAGCCGATGGAGGACAAGACCGTTACCATCAGCCGTGCCAAAGGTTCGTTAACTTTCTCTGCTAACTTCCAGTTAATTGCCGCGATGAATCCCTGCCCATGTGGCTATTATGGCGACTCGCAAAAAAACCTGTACCTGCGCCTCGGTGCTTGTGACGAAATATCAAAAACGAATCTCCGGTCCGCTACTCGACCGCATCGATATTCACATCGAAGTCCCGCGCGTAGATTATGAAAAGTTGAGTGGTGATCGAGTGGGGGAGTCAAGTGCAGCTATTCGTGCTAGAGTTCAAGCCGCGCGCGATATCCAACAAAAACGATTCTCGAATAATGGTTTATCCGACATCATTTGTAATGCCTACATGCGCGTCGGGGAGATCCGGCAATTTTGCAAGTTACATGACGAAGGTCAGAGTTTGATGCGGGCGGCGATGACGCAGCTCAATTTATCGGCGCGTGCTTATCACCGCATTCTGAAACTTGCACGCACCATCGCCGATCTGGCGGGGAGTGAAGATATCCAATCCGCACATCTGGCAGAGGCGCTTCAATACCGTCCAAAGATCATGATGGGGTAAATTCATATCAGGACTATCCCTGATGTATGAACAAAACGAACAAGCGCACCATATTCAATGATTGTTCGCATCTCACCTGAAAGTTTTCGGAACATTGGCTTTTATTGCGACTTTCGAAACCAAATGCGCATTTGGCGGAGACGCTGCAATACCGTCCGAAGTTAATGTTAGGATAATACTGGGGGATTTTTGCTTATTTGCCGAATTGGATAACCCGATCCGCATGGCTGCCAGGACTGCCTATGCGCGATTAAGTTGTTTCATTTTTTCAAGAATATTTTTGGCGTGGCGCCGCACAGTCTCTTCGCTCAAATTTTTTCAAAACAGGACTTTCGCTCGCAGGCGGTCTGTGACCGCCGTATTCCCTGTAAATGCGACG
>JBDTWO010000003.1:0-78979 GCA_040006635.1 Chloroflexota bacterium | reverse complement strand
AGTTCATTGGTCTGGCGATAGAACGTCGCCAGAAGCAATGCCACCACCAGCCACAGACTCAAACGGAGAATCCGTTTGCTGTTGGTGCGAAAGCCGCGGATCAGGGAAAAGATGGCGAGGGCGATTCCCAGCCCTTCATAGGCTGCGAACGTCAGCAAGGTTCGCCCGGTGGTCATTGTGGAGGGTGAGACCCAACCTTTGAGATAGGCAGGGATGGACGCAAGCGCAGCGCTAAGTCCGTTGGGGGCGGTGAAGAAGAGGGTACCAGCAAGGAGGAGGGTGGTGATGAGCGGGATAAGAATATTTCGATTTACGATTTCAGATTTGCGATTGACGATTGAGTCGGGCTGTTCGCTTTGCTGATCGTCAGTCAACGGTTGTTGGTCAGCGGTCGGTTTTGGATTCATGCCGCGCAGAAAAAGCCAGGTGAGTCCCAGTATCAGAAAACCGGACCAGATCGAAGGTCCAGAAAGAAGCGCAAGACCGAGAAAAATTCCAGCGGCGGTGAGGTGTCGATTCGTCCACATGCCCCACGCAAATAAAAGGAATGTCACTGCGAGGATGGTTCCACCTGAGAGGCGGGAGAGGGCGACGAGCCCCGGGTCGATGGCGAAGAGAAAGGCTAGGATCAGCGCCGGGCGCGGTTTGAGCTTTTCACGGAAAACATACGGCACAAAGACCAACGCACTGCCGGCCAGCGCCGGAAGGATGCGCGCCATGAAGTTCGTGCTTTCGAGGATGGCGAAGAAGAGGCTGGTGAAAAGGATGTAGGCAGTTTGGGGCGCGAGCAATGGACTTTGACCCTGCGCGAGGTGCAAGGCTTGCAAGGCGAGAGTCGCTTCAGAGTCGGTGAGCGGCGCGGCGCCAAGTTGGATAAAGCGCAACGCGATGGCGATAAGAAAAGCCAGCCCGTACAGCCAGCCTTCGTTTTTTAGGTGAGGGGAATTCATAAGGGTATTTTACTCTGTCTATTCCGTCACTGCAGCAGGAGATTGCTTCGGGCTAGCGCCCTCGCAATGCCGGGAGGTTACGGCACTTCATAAATGGTGACGATGCCTTGTTGAAAAACAGGTTTCAAAAAGAGATTGAACTTCTCTTCGCTGACGCGATAGGTGGAGCATTCAAGATTGCCGATGTAGATATAGCGGATGTTGTAGCGCTTGATGATATCCTGCGCGGTGACCCAATCAGGAGTGGTATAGAGCGTTTCAATATCCTGCGCGCGCGAACCCTGCAAGGCATAGTCACGCCATTGACCTTCGTGATTGCCCCAGCCCAACACAGTCGGCAAGCCGGTGTAGATCGAGATGCGCGCAAATGCGGAATAGGCACCGCCCACCGCTTCGGCAATGACTCCATCCGGCGCGGAACGCAGCCAAAGCATTGCCGCGGCTTCATCGGGATTCTCGCGTTGCACGCGGTCAAAGTCATCGAGGGTGAAATCGAACGGCGGATTGAAGTTGTTAGTCTTGGTGAGAAAGCCGAACACGGGATACGCCAGCCCAACGATCAAGACCAATGCAAAGATAACGCTGAAGATGCCGTTCGCGAGTCCGCGCAAATTGCGAAGCAGAACCACTGTCCCGTAGGCGGAGGCGAGACTCAATACAATCCACGCCTGATAATAGAATTTAAAGACGGTGTTGATGCGATATCCAAAATTGTCACTGAGGTAAACAAAATCTGGACCAATGATGAGGAGCGAGCCAAGGGTGATGAGGAGCAGGACAAATGCAGATTGCGGAATGCGGGAGGCGGAAGGTTGATCGGTTTCACTTTCCGAATGCAAGAGGAAGGATAATGTTGGAATTAATAACGCGAGCATTGTGAACAGCCCGCCGATATATGCGAGCCTGCGCGCCATACTGGCGGCAATAAATCCACTCACGCTCAAGCCTTGTGATGCGATAATGGGATTGATCTGATCGGGCTTCAACTTCAAGCCGAGGAAACCGAGTATGAACATCACAGCTAGCAGCACAACGACAAGACCCAACGCGGTAAGAATCCCAGCACGCCAATTGGCTTTCTGGTTTCTCGATAGCTGAAGCAAATACGCAAACAACGCAACGAACAGCGTACCCCACATCACCCAAACATGCGCGCCGCGCGTGACGAACATAAAATTGGGAATGAGTCCGCCTGCCTGCGAAGAAAAGCCGATGAAGAACGGCAGGTACATCATGTATGCGGTGATCATCACAGGCACACCCAACAACAGGACATCTTCGATTCGTTCCCAGCCCCAGCCTGATTCTTTGACTTGAGCCAACGCGTAGCTGAAAACGATCAACGCGCCCGCGATGAGAATATCCCAGGTGTTGAGGAAGGCAAGTCCGCCGAGCATCAGGGCACTGACGACGAATCCAGTTTTGCTAATTTTCAATTGACCAAAGTACAGGTCAATGCTTCCGCGCCAGCCGCCGAGAAAAATATTCAACGCCAGCGCAACTGCCAGCAACACGAACGGCATCGCCAGCACATGCGGATGCAAGTCACCGAGAATGAATGAGAACGCCGGGAACTCATCGATGGTCTCGCGCCAGGTGCCGTTCAATTCGTAATCCTGTACCACACGGGAGGCACGCCACCACCAGTAATAACGTTGGGGAGCGAATTGCTCCGCAAACCAATTTCCAATTACAGTGCTTTTCAAATCCAGCCAATAAGAGATATGGGTTATCCAAGTTTGTGTTTTTGGAACAGAAACAGTACTAAGTTCTTTCAGATTCCACCAATAACCAAAACGTTCCCAAAAACTCCCTGCCAATGGCGCAGGCGCTTCACGCAAATCAGGGAGGTCGAGCCATGTCCAAAAGTTTGGACCGTTCTTCCAAAAGAGGCCGCGGGCGTGCAGGACTTCGAGGAAGCCTTCGACGTTGGAGAGGATGAGGAGGTAGAGGGGGGCGAGGAGAGCAGGAAATGTGAAGCGTGAAGCGTGAGGCGAGTCGTCAGTTGTGCGAATTGCCAGGAGGTTATACAAAATCCCATAGGCACCGATTGCGCTCAAGCTGAAGACTAATGCCAGCATCAGGTTGAATGCCATCGTGGCAGGGACACCGGTGAACTTCGCCAGCATGGAGGTCATCACATAGCCGAAGTGATAGTACGAGATGGAATAGCCTGAAAGCCACAGGTCGCGCGGCGGGAAGGTCGGCGAGTTCATGATGCCGTTGATCATCATCAATTCCATCGGCTTTTCAGTACCCACGATCTCCGGGTTCGCCGAACGGACAAATGTCATGAAGGCAAAGGCGAGGAGGAAGAGAAGTTCGGTGGTGATAATTAAAGACTTATTGTCTTTGAGCCAATTTTGGATTTCAGATTTACGATTTTCGATTGACGATTGACGATTGACAATTGCCCAGGCGCTCAAGCCGCCTAATACGATCAAGCCCAGCAACAGTCCGCCGATATCGTTTTGGGCAAGTCCGAGCGAGGCGAATATCCAGAAGACATAGCCCCAGACTAACAAACCGAACGCGCGCGATAAGGTATAGCCGCGATCACTCAGTGCCGGGAAAAGTCTATACGCCAGCGGGAAAGTGATCCAGCCGAGGAAGGTGATGAGGAGGTACCAGGAGAATAAGGCAGACATAAATTCTCTTATGATATGTCACCCTGAGGGAGCGCGCTCTTCGCGACTGAAGGGTCTCAAGTGTCGGGTAGAGATGCTTCGCTACGCTCAGCATGACATGTCGAAGTTACTAGAATATTAGGCAGTGGGCAGGTCAAATGTTCCATCAGGTTTTGACGTGAGTGCGACAGTTCTCACCACCGCATCCAAATTGATGGGACCATAGACATGCGGGAACTGATCGCCGACAGGGACGCCCGGGGGTGGAGTCCCGCCTGAGGGTGGCTCCCATTTCAAAGCCGAGTAAAGCAGCGTAGGCTCGATCTCGAGGAGGATTAGTCCGCTTTGTCCTTTGTAAAAGTTATTCGCCACTGGCAGAACTTGTGCAAGAGTCGAACAGTGGATGAAGCCTTCGGTCGGGAGACTCTCCGCGCGATAGTCGCCGCGTTTTTGAGATTCGTCCCAGGCGGTGCGGGAGGTGATGTGAAAGATCATTGTTGGCTCCTTTTACGTAACACGTATTACGTACTACGTAATTACGGCAGCACTTCGTAAATGGCAGTACGCCCATCGCTATACACCGACTTCCAATAAACACCATCGTATTGTTGGAACTTGGCAATGCCTTCGGGCGTATATTCCGCGCGTTCAAGTTGACCAACGATAATGTATTTTATATTGTAAGTCTTGAGGTAACTGCGTGTGAACTCAACATCCACGCTGTTATAGAAGTTGCTAACCGACGCAACGCGCTCTTCAACCCAAGTGGAAGTATAGGCGCGTTGTTGTCTTTGATGGAAGTTCCAGCCCACCACACCGGGCAAGCCGGTATAGATCGTGAAGCGCGAGCCCCAGTGATATTCCGTATCGTTTGCTTCTACAATTACCGGAGAACCCTGCACATTATCCTGCATCCAACGGATGGCACGATAGTCCTCGCTCAGATCGAGACGCTGCCCAAATATATCGTAATTAGCATAGTTCATATACGTCATCGCATCAAGCGTACGCGGCGCTTCGATGATCCAGCGGTCACGGATCTTGCCAGTAACGCCAGTAATAGTGAACATCGCAGCGCCTGCCACGAGAAATACCAGCGCTGTTTGCCAGAAGGCACGCCAGCCGGGCAACCATTTGAAGAACGCTGGGAGCGTCCATGCCAGTGCCGCGCCCGCGCTGACCGCCAACATCAGCCACGCCTGCAAATAGAATTTGAAGATCGTATTCGCGCGCCCGATATCGCCGCGCACCACAAAGATCTCAACAATGATCGTGATGAATAACGCTGTGCCGATCAGGAACAGCACAAACCGTTTTGAATCGGGCAGGCTTGGGTTCAATAGCAACACACCCGCCCATGCCGCAATGGGCAATGCAACCCAGCCGACACTAGTGCCTTTGAATTGCAAAGCGAACAACGCCAGCACAAAAAAGATCAACGCGCCTTCGATCAACAATTGATACGGCTTGAGTTTACGCAGCGCCGAAAGCGGAGTTGACGCCAGCCACTCGCGCGTCTCCCATGTCATCCACGAAACCACCACGAACAACAGCAAACCCCAGTGTGTGAAGTAGGAAGCCAGCGGCGTGAACGGTCCCTTCCACGGGTCGAGCGCGCTGTATGCCTGGCTGTACCAAACGCGATACGGCAGATACAAATATTTCGACAGCAAATATAAAACGACCACACCGCCGAGCGTGAACGCGATCCGTTTGACAAGCGATTCCGCTTCGGTATAACGCCAGATCGAGTACGCCAGTGCGACGATGCCAATCAGCAAATACGTATATGCATCAGATAGATTGGTGGGATAGACTGCGCCGATGATGAGTCCGCCGATCAACAAACTTAATCCGATGGACAAGCGACGGTCAGACTCAGGGCGGGCTTGATTCTTCCACAATGCGCCGGTCATCAACGCTGACAGCGCCCAACTGATCGCCAGCAAGGCAATCGGCATCACCATCATATGCGCGTGCAAATCGCTATACACAAACGTGAACAACGGGAATTCTGTGATCTCGTTGCCGCCAAGCGGAGGGATGACGCGGCTCGGATCCCAGTACCAGTCACCGGGTCCGATCGGAAGCGTGCTGCCTTTGAAAGTCAGCATGAGGCCCTGCATCGCCCAAGTCAAACGCTGTGAAAAAGTGGATGTCCACGAGAAAGCGCCGGATGCGCCTAGCTGCTGGAGTTTATTATAGAGCAATTGGAGCGTGCCGAGGTTGCCGAGCAGGATGGTGAGGAAGGAGGCGGAGAGACCGGAGACAAAGGATGAAGGGTGAATTATGAAGGATGAATTTTGCATGGTTGTTTCATCATCCGTCATCCTTTCGCCTTTATCCTTGTCTAAGAGATTCCAGCCGATCGAGAATGCGCCAACTCCCACCATCGCGAACAAAGTCGGCAGGATGAAGTTATAGGCAATGGATGGGACGATGCCCAGCAATTTCACCGGCGTGGCGACCAGCACAAAACCGTAATAGTAATAGTTGATATAACCGCCCGCGAACCACGGATCATACGGCGGGAAGGACGTGCTCTTGATGACCGCGTTGAAGTAGGAGAAGTCCATTGGGCGCTCGCCGCCTTTGGCTGGATGCCATAGATCAGCGTTGCCGAGGCGGATGAACAGGTCGATGAGGAAGAAGGCAAGGAAGAGTCCTTCTGCCATCAGGAAGTATTTGCGTTTGGTACGCCATTCTTCACGCAGTTCAGCGCGTTGGTAATAGGCGAGGCTAGCACTCACCACCAGCAGTACACCAAACACAACCGCGATCGTGATGCGTGTGTGCGGAATGCCCACTGAACTGGCGAGCCACGCAACATAACCGAAGATCAACAATCCCAACGCACGGCTGAGCGGATAACCTTTATCTGCCAACCCCGGCATCGCCAGCCGAATGATCGGATAGGTTACCAGACCCAGAATGAAGATAAAGAGATACCAAATGATCAAACCGACGACCGGATATTTATTCTGCACCCAATCGTAATTGAACAGGTCAGACCACGTGCCCCCCGCGCGTTGACTGGCGAGGCGCTCGGCAGGTAAAAGCAAATTGGAAAAGTTATCAAACTGACGCGGAGTCAGACGCGTGACCTTGGTCAAATCCACAGTGCTGAGGGAGGCACGCACCTGTTCGGCGTTGAAGTCCGCATTCTTTTTGAAGATCAAGACCTTGGGATGATCATAGAAGGTAAAGGCTTCTTCAGCGTATTGATCATTGATCGTAAAGGGTCCCAACTTCGGAAAAGTTTCAAAGACCGCGACGAGATCAAACCCGAGGCGACCCTTGTAATCGCCGGGTTTGGCTTCGTGATAACACGGGATGATCTCCGCATCCAGCGGACAGCCCATGAGCTCGCGATAATACAACGTCGTCAGCGGATAGCGTTCCGGCAGGCGCGTGATCTGGGCATATTGATGATTCGTCGGGATGAAGATGTAATCGGTTTGACTGAGCGTATCGACAAAGCGATTGAGTTTATCGGCGTTATCGTCCCAATAGACCTGGAGATTCAGATCACCGCGATAGATACCGCCGAAGGCATCGTAGCTATCAATGCGGAAAGGCAGACCATAGTCATAGTCCGTTTCGTTGGAGACAGCCGCGCCATTCAGGGAAAGCAAACCCGAGTCCGTTTCGAGGCGCAGATAATATTGAGTTCCAGATTCGAGAGCGATCGGTTTATCCAGTTTGAGTGTATATGTATCCCCGCGCTGATCATTGACGGTCGTAAAGGTACCCGTCACCGAGGCGTTGGCAATAATTTGTTCAGGCGCTACGCTCGGATCTTTAGAGATGGACAACGTCAACGTATGCGAGTCAGTCGGTATGGTGACATCTGTATTGGTAACATGTTCCAGCATGATCTTGGTCAAGATCCCGGTAGTTTGCGGAATAAACGTTATCGTATAAGGGTTGTCAACCATCACCATACACGGCGCCGATACATCAACCGCCTGCTCTATCGCTTGGCCAGCTCCCTGGATCACGATATGCAGTAAACCACAAACATTCACCCGCCCAGCCGAGGCAGCCATCTCAAACTTCAAGTAGTAGGGTTGACCGGCTGTGAGCGCAGAGGTCTGATCGAAATTGGCAGTTTGCGACAATATGCTCACGCCCTTATCCTGCGCTGACGATTCGGTAACAGCTGAAGCAAGCGGCTGCGGGTCGTTCAGGTTTTGCCAGACAGTCAAATCCAACTGAGTTGCAGCTTGATTTGGAACAGCCGCAACATGCGCAAGTAAAATATCCTCTAATAAACCGCCGTTTTGGGCAACGAATGTAGTCTGATATGGTGTCTCTGGCTGAATATAGGCTCCGGTTGGGAACGGCAGAGGCTGGTTATAGGTGGAAGCATCCGCTTGTTGAATCTCCAAATTAATCGGACCCGGAACGTTCTGGAATATCCAACGTGAAGCGGCAATGCGCGGCTCATCACGCACATAAATGCTTTGAAAGGCGAAAGCCCAGGCGGCTGTTAATGTAACAACTATGATGCCCAGCAGACTGGCAAGAATCAAGGGCAGGTTGAAACGTTTAAACTTTTCAACCTTCAAACCTGCCAACTCAAACACAAACCACGCCGCCATCATGACCAGCAACGGATAGATCGGCAATTGATAGCGCATCGTTGGGTTGAATTGCATGGATTGCCAGACGAAGTACGCCGCAGTCCAGCCCCAGAGCAGGGCATGCCGCCATTCGCCTTTATATATCCGCCAAGCCATATACAGAAAACCAAGCCACGCCAAAATACCCAGCGGCAGACCCAAACCCCAAACGGTTAAGTTTACAAATGAATATAGATGTGTGCGCCGCGCCCATTGGAGATTCCATGGCAGGTCGGCATCACCTTTCGCCTGCACGCGTTGCTCCTGGATGTTAGCGATCCATTGTTTGCTGGGTAATAATCCGTCAAAAGCATACGGCTGGAAGATACGGAAAGAGATGAATGCCGCGAGTCCACCAACGAGCAGGCACACGAGGATCAGCAGCCAATACTTGTTCAGGGCAGATAACTGCTGGCTGACCACAGTTTCATCCACAGTTTGGGCTGGGTTATCCACAATTTGCGTTGAATTAGCAACAGTTTCTGTTGGTTCATCCACAGTTTTGGTGGATTCATCCACAAGTTTTGCGGGGTTATCTACAGGTATTCGTTTTCGGTCGGTTATGAAATAACGCAACACAAATGCGCCGGGCAGCAAAACCGCCAGCGGATAAATATTCACCTTCGATGCCAGCGCCATGCCATAGGCAAATCCAAAACCCAGAGAATAGAGGAACAGGGAATTGGTAATTAGTGATTGGAGATTAAACGAAGCGCCAGTCTCTACTACTCTCTGTTCTCTATTCTCTTCTCTCTTATCTGCAATTAAAACCGCAAAATAGATCGCCAGAAACGCAAAGGGATTCACGAACAGGTCGGTCGTGAAGAAATGCGATTGCTGGATCTGCATCACAGTCAACGCCGAGAGGAGCGAAGCCAACAAAGCTACACGGCGGTCGTACAAACGCGCCACAATAAAATACAGAATCAGAATCGTAAACAAGTCAGCGAGAGCAGAGAATTGCCGCCCCAATATCTTCACATCAAATTGATTGGAGGCTTCCGCCGCAACGCGGACAATGGTCATCGGCAGGTTACCATACACAAAGAAGGAATATCCGCGATTGTAGGGATTCAGCGTGGAGGTCCTGCTGTTGAAATAATCCCCGATGCTGATCCATTGTTTTTGGTCGGCAGGACAGGCTTCCACTGGGATGGTGGCATCGGCACATTTGTGCGCCTGCAAGCTGCCCAACACGCCCGACAAAAAGTTTTCATCGGGATGCTGGTGTTGACCTTCACCCCAATTCACACCACTCAAACGTAAATAGCCTGCCAGGATTAGCACCAGCAGGAAGAGTACATCATAAAGCCAGGAATATTTTTTATGATTCATAATGTCAGACCTGACAGGTTTACTATTCAACCTTGCAGGGAAAAGATTCTCCAAAATGAAATAAGCTTGACCATAAGGGTTTCGCGGAAACCTGTCAGGTCTCTAGTTACTCGGCACAAAAAAGATCCAAAAATCATGACCCGGTATATCCGAGTCAAACATGCGTAACTGTCCAGTTGGGTAGAGTGACCGCAAAATATCCAGCGATTTCTGATCGTTCGTAGTTGGGTCTTCAATGTTCGCCTTTACGATAAACAGTTTCGGTCCCGTTAATTCTACCGTGCTTGCTAAATTATCCGGCCACATCGCCATATCCCGGTTCGGGATGCCTGCCCACACAGCCGGTAAACGCGTGTCCACCCAATACGGGAACGGCACCACCCACGCCGTATCGGTGCGTCCATAATTCTGCTCAAACTCTTTGATCACTTTGCCCATATCCGATGTATTCCACGCGCCCTGCCGAAACGATGTATTAAATTGATTGAAGACGATATCGTAATTTTGCAGCGCGGACGAATAGATCAAGAGTCCCGCCACGCCCCAGACTAGGACGGTACGAATCTTTCCTCGTCCAAAGCTGGTGAGGAGACCATCGAGCGCCAGCGCACTGAGAATAAATGCCGGGATGTACGCACCGCCTGCGCGGTTCAAGGCCGGGTTCTCACCGGGGAACGCCAATGAAAGCGACGATGGCAACTGCAACAACGGAATGGACACCAACAGGAACAGATCAAGCCAGTGACGCTTACGCAAATAACGGATCAACACCAACACAAACCCAATCACGAACAACGCGCCGGTGACAATATCCAACGCCGGGCGATGCGGCATGGAATTGACCCAGATCTCGCCATCGTCAAAGTTAAACATCTTGAGCGCTTTCCAGACATTCGAAGCCAATATCTCAAGGGCGGGTCCGGGCAAGGGCTGTTCGGTGCCGCTTAAACGAGACATGGCACGAAAACCAAATTCAGCAGGATGGTCAACCCAATATCGCAGCAGAGGCAGAAAGACTACCAATGAAACCAACGCCAGTATCGTGAGCCAGACGGGCAAATCCCGGCGTGCGCCTTTGGATTGAGAATGCAACCAGTACAACACGAACGCGGCGATGACCACGAATGGCACAATCCGCATGGGACTGTAGCCGTGCAAACCGAGTCCGAGGAAGAGTCCAGCGAGGAGAAAATCATTTCGGTTCCGCGTCCGCAAGCCCCGGATGAGGAAAAGAAGCGTGGGCGCGACGAAGAGTGGATACAACGGGAAGCGCAGTCCAATACGGCTGATCACGTTGGGCCAGTATCCGATCCCAGCCAGAATGAAAGCAAAGAGCGCGACGCGTGGTCCGCCGATCTCTTTGCCGAGCAGATAGATGAAAGGCAGAGTCAAAAAGCCTAGGATGGCGGTGCCGAGTTTAAGGCTGAGGTAGGAAAGTCCCGTGCCGAAGACCTTGGCGACGAGCAGCGTCCAATACATTTGGATGGCTTCGCGCCCGGTGTTGCGTGGGAAGAAGATATGCGTTTGCCCCTGTGAGACATCGTAGACATCGAGGATTTTTTCAGCGTGATCGCTGAACGGTTCGGGCGGCACACTGGCTGTTTGTGTAAAGCGGAAGAAGAAGACCAGTGCGGTAGCTGCGATTAAGAGTAACATCCACGCTGAAATATTGAGGGTGAAGCCGTTCCGGAAAATACCGCCGAAGTTGCCGAACAGGGATGAACGCTTGTTTTTGTTGATCCAAAACGCAGATATAAAAAGCGCCACCGCCACAAGCCAAATGAAGACATTGGTCGTTGTGAACAGGTTATCTGTGAAGATCGTAAACGCCAAAAGCGCCAGCAGCAAACTAATGAACAAAGCAACCCGACGATAGCTTAGCGGGTCTGTGCCTTCAGATGTTTCCCCAAGCGGCGCGAGATTCCATTCGCCGCGATAAAGCGCCCAACCCAACATAGATAGCGCCATAATATAAAACGCAATGCCCAGGGGAATGGTATCTGGCGGAGGCTCAAATAATTTTTGCCCAAGCAGGGCGAAACCTAACGCCAGCAATGAACGCCAAGGGAAGAGAGTTTGAAGGTTGGAAGGTTGGAAGGTTGCGGGTTGGTCGCTTACCGCTAATGGCTGACCGCTAATAGCTAACGGCTGCTCTTCCTCCACAAACTCCGGCAGTTGAATCCGCTCGCCTTTGCCGAATCGAAACAGAGACTTTAAATAATCAAGAACGCTGGGTTCCTGTATGGGTGTTTGATCGGGGGGCTGCGTCTCGTCACTCATCTCGTTTCACTCTTCAATAACTGATAACTACTGCTTTTTTGCAATTACGATCACACTCTCGCCCCAGGTCATGGGCAGAAAGACAAAGCCGGTGATCGCTTGCAAGCCGCCTAATGAACCAAACAATAATTTCTGAATCTGCTTGGGCACAAAACGGATGTAGGGCACATCCCAAAAGCCATCGGCAAAAGTACGTATAATTGTAAAGCCTGCGCCTTCGATCAAAGATATCCATTCGGCGGGACGTTTCAAGGAGATATGCGTCGGGTCTTGATAGCCGATCCACTTATCGCCCTTCCACGGCTTGAGCATCGAATCGAGGTTCGGCGTGGCAAGGATGAGAATGCCGCCTTTTTCGGTGACACGTCCAATTTCCTGGATCGCTTTTTGCGGGTCGGGCAAATGTTCCGTGATGTGTTTAATGATCACGACATTAAAGACGCCGTCTTTATAAGGAAGTTCCTGCGCGCTGGCAGTTTGCAAATTGGATCTGTTGACGACCGACTTGGATTGCTTGACCGCCCAATGATTGAGGTCCATGCCGTACGTTTCAAACGTATCTTCGAGCTGCCCGGTGAGATGCCCCATGCCTGATCCCACCTCGAGGAAGCGTGCTCCGCGTCTGCCATAACGGCGTGCCAGCACCGCATAGAAGCGATTCGACCACCAATACATGCTGTATTTGGCGAAGGTGATATTGGCGTACGTGTGCGTGGAGAAATATTTTTCGTCGAAGGACATATGATATTGTAGGGGCGGGGTCTCCCCGCCCAATGTGTGTTATCCAAAAACAGGGCGAGAGAACCTCGCCCCTACTTTTTTCTCGCGATATAAAACGTAAACGTCCCATTCTCAATCGGATCAGGCGACGCGTACTGGCTGACATATTTCTTCGTCAGCCACAGGTTCCAGGCTGTGCGCGAGATGATCCATTTGCCGGTCAGCACACGTGCAAAGACCGAGGGGACGCCAAAATAATGTCCCCATTCTAACACGCGCATGGAGGCGGGCGAAAAGTAGTGCCAGTACCGTATCATTTCAAATCCGGCGCGTTCCAGACGCTCTTTCCACACATCCGGCTCGTCGGCGTGCTCGACTCGTGAAATTTTGCGGAACCAATTTTCATACGGCTTACCCAACACGCGTGAAATGGATAATTCAGAGAAATACCTGGTATTTGGCACACAGAAATAGAAGGGCGCATCCTTTTTCAAGACGCGCGCAGTCTCTTTCAAGACAGCATCAATGTGTGGAATGTGTTCGAGAACCGAGTTGCTAAATCCGCTGGCGAAGTATTCAGAGGGGAAAGGTGACTTGGCGCCATCCGACTCGACCAACGACTTGTATGCACCAAATTTTTTCGCCTCGTGGATCGGTCCATGCCAGGGGTCGAGTCCCACGTCAATTTTTTGGTCGAAGGTTAGAGAAGCGAAGTGACCGTCACCACAGCCCACGTCATAGACTGGGGCGGGCATCGGCAGATCTTGATAATAGGAACTTTCCACCGCACGCAAGAATGCGCGGAAGTAGGGCAGGTCACGGAGTTGGAGGAAGAGATAGTCTTTTTCAGGCATGTTATAATGATAGCACTTTCCAAAAAAATGATAGCAGAATTGAGGCTACTATGGTACGCATGATGGTTCAGTTAACCGAGGAACAGGTCAAGGTTCTAAAGGAAATGGCGAAGGTTCGCAAAACTCCTGTCGCCAGATTAGTGCGTGAGAGCGTGGCGGTTTACGTGGCAACTTCCGTCAAAGACTCGGAACAGTTGAAAAAGAAACGCCGCGCATTGGCTGGTCTTGAAAAAATCAAGAAGGCAAAATTTCGAGATATGGAAGGTAAGAAGGATGTTTCTATCAATCACGATAAATATCTCGAGGAAATTTACGCATCATGATTTACGTAGATACTTCAGCCTTCCTAGCATTGGTAAATTCAGATGATCCCAATCACGATCAAGCCCTACAAACATGGAAACACCTCATCGAAACTGAGCAGAAGCTGGTTTGCAACAACTATGTTCTTGTAGAAAGTATTGCGCTCATTCAAAGACGTGTTGGGCTGGGCGCTGTTTCCATTTTACATAATGACATCCTGCCATTTATTGAAGTAGACTGGCTCGATGAAGAACTTCATAATGCCATTGTAAAAGCTGTGTTGAAAACCAACCGTCGGCAGCTCAGTCTCGTGGATAGTTCTAGTTTTGACACCATGCAACGCTATGAGATCAAAACTGCTTTCGCCTTCGATAGTCACTTTTCAGAACGGGGCTTTGAAGTTATTCCATAAGTATATTCACAACTTCTCTTCACGAGTGGGTTTGATGATCCAATAAGCCAACGCGCCCAAAAGCGGAACGGCGCAAATGACAAGTACCCAAAGCGCCAGCGCGGTACCGCTTAGTTTTTTCTTGGCAAGATCAAACAGTGAAATAATCGGAAAAGCAATCAACACAATCGGGAGCAACTGTACAAAAAGCAAGCCAACGTTGATTCCAAGTGCATCCATGATTATTTTCCTTTCTTCATCAATCTTGCAAATAGCTTTTCATATTCCTGCGCGACCGAATCCGGGTTATAGGATTTCTTGATCGCGGCGATATCGCCTTTGTGCTTTTGCGGATTATCCAAAACTTCGAGAATGGAAGCTGCCAGGTCAGCCGCATCGCCGATCTTGGAAACACGTCCCATGCCGTGCATGGTGACAGGCTGCCGCACACCGGGCAATGCCGAAGGGACACTTGGCACGCCATTCAGCATCGCTTCGATCTGGACGAGCCCGAACGCTTCAGTGGAGTTCAGCGAAGGAACAGTCAACACATCCAGGTTAGGATAGAACGCCGCCATCTGAACAGGGTCGAGATTGCCGAGGAAGGTCCAATGTCCCTGCACCTCGTATTCGCGGATGCGCGGCATGAGGCGATCTGAATAGGCTTGTTCGCCCATTACGTTTTGATACGTCCCTGCGAAGAGGACTTGCGCCCTTGGATATTTTTTCAAGATAGCTGGTAGCGCATCGAGCAGAACCTCGACTCCTTTTTCAGCTGCGAAGCGCGCCGCCATGCCGATGACCGGATTGCGTTCATCAATATGATGCTCATCTGCAAAGGCTTGAACAGCTCCAGGCAGAGGCGCAGGCAATTCGACAGGCGGCAGGATCGGGGTCAGTTTTGAGGCGTAGCGCGAAAGATAGGGCGAGTTGTCGGCGTAGTCCTGAGTGTACGTCACAATGTGATTCGACAAGAGTCCCGCCATGTTGTTTTGAAAATCCACCACGGTGTTGACGAAGCGATTGAGGAATCCGGGCGGGAGGAGCAGGTCGCAGTGATAGGTGAGCACGGCGGGCTTGCCGAAGAGGCGCGCGCGGAAGGCGACGCCGGGCGCATCGAATTGCGGAAGATGCAATTGGACAACATCGTGTTGCGCGACCAGTTTGGTGGCGACCCAGCCAAACGTAGGCGCGATAACACCCTTGCTAATGCGTGCCGCCACCGGCACACGGATGACTTTGACATCATCGATCATTTCTTCAGATGGCAGCGATGGATCGAACTGCGTAGTCATCACGGTCACTTGATGTCCGCGCTTGGCGAAGGCGCGCACGAGGCGTTCGGCATAAATAGTCAGCCCGGAAGTGTGCGGACGATAATAGGTTAGGACGGTCAGGATTTTCATAAGCGGGGCGATTATACCCTCACGGGCACCGCGGCACCCAGAGGTCTAAGCGGGGATTAAGAGTAACTTCCATGAAGATGGGTGTTTCCAGTTATGGCAATCAGTTAAAGTTCACAAGGAGAACAGGATGACAACCAAGAATCGCGAGCAAGGCATGTTGAATGAGTGGAAATGGCTTTTCAAATGGATCTTTATTCTGGGCGGCGTCATTGCCGGGCTGGCAAACACCTTTGATTTTCAGAACGAGTTTCTGATCTCGGCTCTGATGTTGGTCGGCATCTTCGTGGGCATTTTCTACTTCGACTCGGCTGACGTGATCAACATCGGTCTGCGCTATTTGATCTTCATTGCGGTCGCCAGTTCGGTCGGCGGGTTCTACAAAATCGGAACGTACCTGAACAGCTTTCTCACTGGCTTCTCGTATTATCTGGGTCCCATTGTTCTGACTCTGCTCATCGTCTATTTTGTGAAGAAATATATTTTAAACAAAGGCTAAAGCGAACGCCGCTGAGAAATCAGCGGCGTTTTTATTTAACTTGATACAATCACGAATAATCAACATGAAAAATAAACCACACTGGATCGATTGGATTCTGGCGACCCTGCGCGAATCAGCCTGGGCGCCTTTGGGTGTGGTGGGGATTTACGTTGTTGGGCTGGCTCTCCATCTTTTTAGAATGTTCCCATTCATAGATATGCCCACACATTTTCTAGGCGGGATGGCGATCACGTATTTCTATCGCTCTGCCATTCGGAATTCACAAACGCTTCTCGGACCAACCCCGCATCTGCTTCAGGTTCTATTTGCCTTTACCGCCACTGGGACCACCGCCGTGTTCTGGGAATTCTACGAGAACTTCATGGACCATTTCTTCGGCACCCACATGGTGCGCGGATTGGAAGATACGCTCGTTGACCTCGTCATGGGAATATCGGGAGCGCTGCTTTTGTCTTTGTTTTATCGGAAGAAATAATTCTATACTCAACAGGTTCATAATCAATGTTCTAAAGGAGAAAACCATGGAATACGCTCGATTAGGAAATACAGGCATGCAGGTCTCGCGCATCTGCCTCGGCTGCATGGGGTTCGGAGATTCGACACGTTGGATTCACAAATGGGTACTCGACGAAGAAAGCAGCCGACCCATTATCAAGAAAGCCATCGAACTGGGAATCAATTTCTTCGATACAGCCAACGTCTATTCCATTGGGGCAAGTGAAGAGATCCTCGGGCACGCTTTGAAAGACTTTGCGAAGCGGGACGAGATCGTCATCGCTACCAAACTGCATGGCAAAATGCGTGAAGGACCCAACGGCAGCGGGTTATCACGTAAGGCGATTTTGAGCGAAATTGACAACAGCCTTAAACGGCTTGGCACGGATTACGTGGACATCTACCAGATCCATCGCTGGGATTACGAGACACCGATCGAAGAGACGATGGAAGCGCTCAACGATGTAGTGCGGGCTGGCAAGGCGCGTTATATCGGCGCCTCCGCGATGTTCGCGTGGCAGTTTCAGAAAGCTTTGCACGTTGCTGAAAAACATGGCTGGACTCGTTTCGTCTCGATGCAGAATCACTTGAACTTGATCTATCGTGAAGAGGAGCGCGAGATGCTGCCACTCTGCCGCGAGGAAAAGATCGGGGTGATTCCCTATAGCCCACTTGCATCTGGACGATTGACGCGTGATATATCGGCGGTAAGTACGCTGCGTTCCGAAACCGACCAAATTCAGAAAAGTAAATATGATTCGAGTGCCGAAATGGATCAGCAGATCGTGATGCGGGTAGCGGAAATCGCAGAGAAGCATGGAGCCTCGCGTACCCATATCGCGCTGGCTTGGTTGTTACAAAAGAATCCTGTGACCGCGCCCATCATTGGGGCAACGAAGATCTCGCACTTGGATGAAGCCGTCGGCGCTCTCTCTGTAAAGCTCACCCAGGAAGATGTCACATACTTGGAAGAGCCGTATGTGCCGCACCGCATTGTCGGTCATCAGTAAATAAGAAAAATACAATTGCGCTGGTTTTGTCTTTGTTTTATAGGAAGAGATAGTTGCTCTTAATGGTTTGAGCTACTTGCGTGTGGGCGGGCGTGGACTCTGCTTGGGAGCAGGAAAAAACTCGAAGCGAGGAAAATGCTTGTAAATCGCGCAGACTCCCACAAATCCACTGGACGCTTTGTTAGGCGGCAACGTCGGGGCGACTCATGTCTGTGCATGGAGATAAAGATTGAAGTCAAGGTCTCCGGGTGAATTTCCATATCCAGTGAGTAGATAGGCGGCTTCACTGCGATGTTGAGTACCATGGTTTACGACGTGAACTATCGTTTGCCAGACCAAGCGTTTTCGAATGGATCCATCGCCAGACTGATATGCATAGGGGGCATTTAACGCTTGACGGTCAAGACTTTTGCAAAATGAAAACCAGTTTTCGCGTTCAGTAGCCCAACGACTCTTTAGTGTAAGGATATCAGGAAAGTCCTGCTCGACGAGATCAGGAGACAACTCCAATTTCTGAACATTTTGGCGCCAGCCGATTTCGGTATCCAAAGTGTGAACTAAGATGCCGCGTAGGCTTCCCCATCCTGGATCGGGAGAAACGCTGGCAATGAATTGGGCTGGAGCGACCTTGCTTGTGGCGTCCAAGATAAGGTTAGTTGCCCAATAATTGTAGCCAAGCAAGTCGAGAACATTCTCTGTGTTCATAATATATGCCTTTCAAGGATAAGATAGATTGTGAGGGCTAACGGACTTGCGTTACCCGCGCTGGGGCGGGCGGCGGGACGCCGTCCGAGCGGAAAAATGACAAGGCGTAGAAAAATGCTTGTAAACCGCGCAGACTCCCCAGCGTCGGATGCACGCTTTGTTAGCCATCGTCTCCCTACTTTACTCTTCCATTCGAGAGATTAACAACATCAAATCGTTGGCTGCCATATACCCTTGACATATGTAGCCTCTGATTCACCTGGCCATGGCGGCATTGTAATGCAAATGAACTTCAATTCTTCGTCTGAAACATTTCGGTATTGAAATGCTGTTCCTACTGGAATATCGATTGATGTGCCTGAAACAAGAACGGTGACGCCGCTCTCTTTGCCATCATCTCTCCAAATCTCACCATGTCCCTCCAGCACATACCAGAATTCACTCACCGTTGCGTGAACGGTCGCTTTATTTACTTGATGCGGAGGAACTGTACTGTGGATCATTCCGCCCGTTTTGCCATCCATAAGGATACGAATATCTGCACCTGCTGGCGATTTCCTATCGGATTTCTCTGGAAGCATTGTTGTCTTCATACTTCTCTCTTCAAAATTCATCTTCTTTTTTTGAAATATTTGTTCAATACATTCAAGACGCATGGGTAAACGAAACGTTGACTCACGAGGGGATGATGAAAATACGCATTTATTCTGGACGAAGAAGATGGCTAACTAGGGTTTATACAGCCAGCGACTGTATAATAAGCCTGTAGGCTGTATAAAACCTTATATACAGCATTATACAACCAACACTCGCCTCCCTAAAATATCGACAAAACAATACAACTTAGAACAAATCCTTATTCGCCTTCACCCAGTTGAACAACATCTCGATGCCTTCTTCCAGATCGATCTTCGGCTCCCAGCCCAATTCATTCTTCGCCTTGCTGTAATCGGCATAGAAAACGCGTTGATCACCGGGACGCCAATCGCCGCGCGCCACTTCGATCTTTTTTCCCAATAGTCTTTCAAGAATGGGACCGAACTCCGCCCAGATCGCGAGCAGGTTGCGCGTGCCGCCGCCCATGTTGTAGACCTGTCCCTTGGCGCGGTCAATATTTTCAACCGCGGCATCATAACCATTCAACAAATCATAGACGTGCAACACATCGCGCACTTGTTTGCCATCGCCATAGATCGTGATCAGTCTGCCGGTCACTGCGGCAATCGTCATCCACGCCAGCCAGCCTTGATCTTCCACGCCGAATTGACGCGGTCCATAAATGCAAGATTGACGGAAGACAACAGACCGCAAACCGTAGATGCGCGCGTAATCGCGCACATATTGATCGCCCGTGCCTTTACTGCAGCCATACGGTGAGTGAAAATCAAGCGGCTGAGATTCGGGGCAGCCCTGCGTCAGGTCTTTATACAGCCAGCGCGTGGCTTCTTCGATGATCTCCACATCGTCCATGCCGCCGTAGACTTTATTGGTGGATGAATAAATAAAAATGGGATCACGTCCTGATAAACGCGCGGCTTCGAGCGCATTGAACGTGCCCAAGGCGTTCGCTTCGAAATCATTTCTTGGGTCAGTTACGGATGTTGTGACCGCAACCTGCCCAGCCAAATGGACAATGATATCGGCGTCTTTTGCCGCTTCTGCGATTTGATCAGCGCTTCGCACATCCCCGACGATGAGCCTGAATCCGTTTTCCCCGAACTGTTCCTTCAACCAAGCCATATTGCGCGGCGCGCCTGCCCGGGACAAATTGTCAAAGATGGTGACAGCCTCGCCGCGCTGAATCAGCTTCCGGGCGTAGTTCGATCCGATAAATCCCGCGCCCCCGGTGATGAGATAATTCCGCGTCATTGATTTTCTTTGTTCCTCAAGTTCAGCAGTTCTTTGTAGACGCCTGAAAGCGTCTCGCCTTGCAATGTCAGGGCGATGATGCCCAACACACCGCTATTAAGATAATTATAGAAACGCGCGGTCAATGCCACAGCAAACGACTTTGACTCGTCGCCCGAGAGCACGGTCATGGCATAGGTGACGACGCCTTCAAAAGTGCCCACGCCGCCCGGCAAAGAGGGGATCGCTCCGCCAAACGCCGCCATGCCCAAACCAAACATGGCCCAGACTGCATTCGCTTCGGGGAAGAATGAAGAAACTATGAAATAGTAAGAGACAATCGCAATGCCCCAGTTGAGGCTCATCCAAAAGAGGAAGCGCAGGAATAACCAACCATCGGTCAGGATACCCAGACCGGCAAATAACGGTTCAAGAAAACTACCCCCCACGCGCTGCAAGGTGGGCCAGCGCGCGCTGAGCTTATGGAAAAGATCAAGCGCCCATTTGTTGTTGCGCGCCAGAATATACATGACCGCCAACCCAACGATCACCGCACCACCCACAATGTAAGCCACGCGGTCGGAGCCATCCACCTTTGTCACAAAGGGTAATGCCGCCAGCAGAATTGCCGCTGAGAAACCCAGGTCTACGACACGTTCGATCACGATCGTAGGCAGGATCTCAAGGAATTTCATATTGGTCTTGCGGCTGAGCAGGAAGGCACGTCCCAATTCACCGAGGCGGAACGGCAGAACATTGTTCAACAAATAGCCCGCGCTTAAAGACCAAAAGACATCCTTGTAGGTGCCGCGGTTTTGTAACAGCGTCCACCACACCATGGCGCGGATGCCCATCCAGATAAAGCCGATCGTAAACGCAATACCAAGGCGACCATAATTCGCATGTTTGATGGCATCCACCATGGCACTCAAATCAACAATGGATAAAATTGCAGCGATCAATCCAATACTGATGACCGCACCGGGGAGCCAGCGTTTCCAATCTTTCATAAATGATTCCTTTTATTTACCACGAAGGACACAAAGGGCACTAAGGTTGAATGAATGACAGGCGAATAGCCTTTCCTTGGATTTTCCTTTGTGTACGTTGTGTCCTTTGTGTTTAAAAATCTTTATTCCTCGTCCAATTTCAAGACAGCCATGAACGCGTCTTGCGGGATTTCCACGTTGCCGACCATTTTCAAACGTTTCTTGCCCTTCTTTTGTTTCTCGAGCAATTTCTTTTTGCGCGTGATATCGCCGCCATAACATTTTGCCAACACATCTTTACGTGTCGCTTTGACATTGGCACGTGAGATGATGCGTCCGCCTGCCGAGGCTTGGACTGCGACATCATACAGTTGACGCGGGATCAAGTCCTTGAGCTTGGTGATGAGACGCTGTCCCTTATGGAACGCATCTTTCTTGTGGACGATTGCCGCGAGCGCATCGAGTGGTTCGCCATTGACGAGGATTTCCAGTTTCTGCAACTCATCCACGCGGTATTCGAGGAATTGATAATCAAGCGAGGCATAACCTTTGGTGCGTGATTTCAATTCATCAAAGAAACCGATGATGATCTCAGAAAGCGGAATCTCAAAATCCAATTGCACGCGGTGCGGGGCGGGATATTCCTGCTGCTTGAAGATGCCGCGCTTGCGTGTGACCAGTTCCATGATGGGACCGTAATAATCGGTGGGCGTGATGATCTCGATGTTCATCCACGGTTCGCGGATCTCGATGACCTTCGATTCATCGGGCAGTTCAGCGGGCGAATCGACCGTGATGACTTCATCACCGATCATCATGACCTCGTATTCCACGGAGGGCGCGGTGAACAACACATCCAGGTTGTATTCACGTTCGATGCGCTCTTGAATGATCTCCATGTGGAACAGACCAAGGAACCCGGCGCGGAAACCAAAACCAAGGGCTTGCGATGTTTCAGGCGCATACGTCAGCGACGCGTCATTGAGCTGTAACTTCTCAAGCGACTCGCGCAGTTCGGGATAATCATCCGCTTCGACGGGATAGATACCAGCGAAGACCATCGGCTTGGGGGTGCGGTATCCAGGCAGAGGGTCGAGAGAAGGAGCCGAGGCGCGCGTGATCGTGTCACCGACGCGGCACTCGTGGACAGTCTTGAATCCAGTGGCGATGTAACCTACTTCGCCTGATCCCAATTTCTGAACCGGTTTCATGCTGGGTGCGAAGATGCCGATCTCGACCGGTTTCATATCCACTTTGGTGGCGAGCATGCGCAAGACATCAGTGGACTTGAACGAGCCTTCGATCACGCGGATATAAGCGACGACACCTTTATAGGAGTCGTAATGGGAATCAAAGATGAGCGCGCGTAGAGGCGCATCGTCGGCATCTTTCGGCGGCGGGATGCGCGTGACGATCGCTTCAAGAATTTGATCAACGTTCAAACCTTCTTTGGCAGAGACTCTCAACACGCTGTCGGGGTCGATACCCAACAGACTGCCGACATCTTCAGCCACCTCATCGGGACGCGCCGAGGGCAGGTCAATTTTGTTGATAACGGGGATGATGGTGAGGTCAGCCTCGAGCGCCTGATACAAATTCGCGAGCGTTTGCGCTTCGATGCCTTGCGTAGCGTCCACTACAAGGACCGCGCCTTCACAAGCCTTGAGCGCGCGGCTGACTTCGTAACCGAAGTCCACATGTCCCGGCGTGTCGATGAGGTTGATCTCGTATTTTTGTTTGTCGTTGGCAGTGTAATACATACGGACCGCAGAGGCTTTGATGGTGACGCCTTTTTCACGTTCGAGGTCCATCGTGTCGAGCATCTGCGCGGACATGTCGCGCTCAGAGATCGTGCCGGTGAGTTGCAACAGGCGGTCAGCGAGCGTGGATTTGCCGTGGTCTACATGGGCGATAATACAGAAGTTACGGATGTGGTCTGTCATAAGCGAAGGGAGTATAACGCATTTTAACCACGAAGAAGCACAAAGGAACACGAAGGAACACGAAGGATTTTAACCGCTAAGAACGCGAAGAGCGCTAAGACTCTGATTTTTCTTTGTGTCCTTAGCGCCCTTCGCGGTTCATTTTTATAGCAATTTACATCTTTGCCAGCAGTTCCTTCTTCTTGTTTTGGAATTCCGCTTCGGTCACGATGCCCTTCTTACGTAACTCGTCCAGTTCGGCGATCTGAGTCGGGATATCGGAGGTCCGTTGCGTGTGAGAACCGAAATCTCCAGAGCCGAGTTTTTCCTTGGCATTGAGCATTGCCGTCTTGAATTTGACCGGGTCACCGATGCGTTTGAACAAATTGACACCGATCTCACTGGCGGTCAGGATTTCCACGTCGCCATAATCGAACAGCCTGCCAAAAAAGGACTGGCTCATCTTCACATCGTTCACTTTTTCTAATGAAGAGTCAACCACGTTCTTGTTGAAGATGCCGGAGATTTGAATTACACGGCGGTTGGTGACCAGATACTCGTGGTTGTTCCAGATCAGAATATCGCGGACTGCACTGAGAATCGGCAAAAGTACGAGCACAAATCCAAATGCCGCGGGTGGAAAATAAAGGGTCGCGACGCTGACGCCCGCGATAATGACGAGGGTAATGATGATCTCAGCCGTAATCGCGCTGAAGAGCACAAACCAATGCTGACGGGTAACCAGTAAAACGCGTTCATTTTCGCCTAACATACTTTGAATGTAAGTCTTTGCCATTGTATAACTCCTATTCTCTACTCACTACTCACTACTCTCTATTCTCTCTAAAACTTCTTTTGCATCCACCTTGCCCCAGTGATAGCCCATCTCGTTGCTCATTTGCAGAGCACGCTCAGCGGACTGCTTGGCTTTCGTTAGAATCTCCCATCTCCTTTCAGGAGAGGGGTTGGGGGTGAGGTCAGCCAGATACGCCCACGCAAATGCAACGCGCACATCTGCCTCGTAAATGCGATAGCCACTCTCGACACAATAGCCAAGGGCTTCGTTCAGATCACTAAAAGCCTGTGACACCGTCCCCGCAGGGGAGACTTCTGAGTTCTTTGAGAACTCGGAAGTCTTTGCAAGAAACCTCCCGCGCGCCAGCAGAGCTTCGATGAGAACATCACGCTTAGAAATACCTCGCGCAATCTTGAGCGCGGACTCGTAATGGGCGCGGGCAGATTCGTGATTGCCTGAATCGAAGTCCAAATCGCCGAGGATGCGATGACATTGAGTAATAAGAAAAGATTGATGAGTTTTTGTACAGTAATCAAGATTTTCTTTTCCGACTCGATATGCTTCGTCATTTTTGTGGATTCTATACATAAAATCAGAAAACCAAATACCAGTTGCTACCATTAAGTATTTAAAGCCAGTTACTACTTCGTTTTGACATTCTAACCCTCTTGAAAATAAAGTTTCCGAATTAGTAATTTCACCGCGTAAATGAGAAGTTTTGGCTGAATAACAATAAGATTCCCATTCTCTTTTTTTATCTTTTGATTTGAATGCAAGGTCAAGCGCCTGGCGGACGGCTTCGGCGCTTGCTTCCAGTGCGCCGAGTTGGGCGTGCAAGTCCGCTAGATTTTGGTAGCCAATGCTGAGATTGTTCCAATCCTGTGTTTCAAGAGCAATTTTATTTTTGCGCTCAAAGAACGGCACCGCCTCGCGCAGGCGTCCCAGGCTCATGAGGCGTAATCCAATTGCATTCAAGATAAAACGCTTTACATCAGTTTGACTTACAGCGGGTTCTTGAGACGAATCTTCATCAGAGAAAAATTCCATCATCAAAGTAAGAGCAGTTTCGTATGCTCCCAATTGATGAATAATCACAAATTTATCTTGTTGCGATATTCTTTCCCAATAAATTTTCCATGCATCATCATACGCCCCTGCTTGACAGGCATGATGCACCACTTCGATGAGCGGTTTGAGATCGTCGAGTGCCGGGTATTGGGGCGTGTCACCTGCGATGGAGAGGTAGTAGTCTTTGATTTGGGTATGTGCGGTTTTTTCCTGTGAGGGGTCGCCTTTGGTGAAGATGGCAAAGTAGTGATTGCGTATGAGAGGATGGGTCGTGTAGGTTTGGCTTTGCTTATTGAAATGCAAGATACTATATTTAACTAAACGCTCTACGAGCGCGTTGAATTCCTGATCACTCAAATCAGTTAGCGGAGCATTAATCGCGGCAGCATCGGTTGTGGTTCTGAATACTTTTTCCAACGCTGAAACATGGACAGGCGTACGAAACACACTGAACAAAATAAGGAATGCCTTTTCTTCTTTCGTGAGATGTTCATCGTAACGCCGAAGAATACGCCCAACATGTTTGTATTGGTCCGGTACAGCACTTTGAACTTCTTCCGCCTCTTCAATATCAAAATCAGTTACATGACTGGCATTACCCTGGTGGACTTTGACAAGATACGAACCGATCAAACTTAGTGTGAGGGCGTGTCCGTTCCAATTGGAAACAATATCATCTAGTTGTTGTTGCGTGCCATTTACGCCTAACTTCACTAACAAATCGTATCCATCCTCTTCTGAGAGTCGATCCACATCACGATGGGTGTAAGTGGTGTAATCCATTAAGTCAAGCATAGGCGCGCGGCTGGTGATG
This sequence comes from Chloroflexota bacterium, assembly GCA_040006635.1. Classification (GTDB taxonomy): domain Bacteria; phylum Chloroflexota; class Anaerolineae; order Anaerolineales; family Villigracilaceae; genus Defluviilinea. The sequence goes on along the minus strand of JBDTWO010000003.1, from coordinate 53,342 downwards.
AGACAGAAGGATTGGTTATCAAGACGGGCGAAGAAGGTCAGCAGGTCGCGCAGGTCATTGCTTTGCAGGAGTCCGTATTGGTCACCCTCCTGATGCTGCATCACTTCGAGTCCATCCAGCACGAAGAGATACTTTCCAGTGCCAAGCATCGCGCCAATGATCTGCGCGCGCAGGTTGGAGGAGGGCACAGCACGCGGGTCAATACGTCCACCGCTCATGTATTTCAACGCGGCTTCGAGGAATTCATCAACTGATTTGTTTTCGTAGAAGCCCCACCAGAATACACCGTCCAATGTCATTGCGAGCGCACTTTGCGAAGCAATCTCCTCACGAGTCGGGGATTGTTTCGTCGCTTCGCTCCTCGCAATGACATCAGCGACCCATTTCCGTGCAAGACTCGATTTGCCTTCGCCGCCGAAGCCGATCAAGCCGGTGACGTGTTTCTGCGGGTTGTTCCAATCGTCCGTGATTTGTTTGAGGAGGTCGTCGCGACCGGTCCATTCGGGGAGGACGGAGGGTGCGGAATTCCAGGAGTTTTTTTCTTCAATACTGCGCTGAGCAACATTTTCTTGAGCGACTTCAATCACTTGTTGCTTGGTTTGTTCGTCTGTTCTGGGTTCAGGTGCTGCTTTGAGAGGCAACGACGCATCTTGAACAGTTAATCCCAACGGTGCAAGACTTAAAACGCGCGAGTCAACTGCCCAAGCCGTATCACTGTCTTTTGCAGATTTATCAGGAAACCAAGTTTCAGAAATAATTCCCACAACGAGGTTGCGTTCAATATCCAGGACAGCCGAACCGCTCATGCCTCGATTGATCTGATTGGATTCCAGCTGCACAGGTTCGCCCTGCACTTTTCGTTTTGGTGGCGGGTCAACATGTCCTTGAATCTTTCCGTCCGCCCAACCGGCGATGTAATCTTCAAGACGGCGATAGCCATATGAGCGAAACGCATTGCCTTGTGATTCTTCCGCTGTGCCAAGAACAGGCATGCGTTCTGGTCCCAACGGTGCAGAGCCATCGGTCAATTGCAGCAGAACAACATCGTCGTCAAAATCAGGAAAGAATGCAATCACTTTCGCATTGCAATTCTTTTTCTCACCGCCCAGAGCCTGTGGAAAATAAATGCTCAGTTCCTTGCCATTCAAAACACGCGGCTCCACACCGGCAGATTTCACAACATGGGCACAGGTAACCACCTTGCCATCTGCCGAGACAACCATGCCCGTGCCGACAATCGTCTCCGTATCGGCAGGTCGGATCTGAACCGTGAAATCACGCAGGTTTTGCGTGCGAACGTTGTTGATCATTTGGATTTCGTTTTATGTTCCCATGTCATTGTGACGGTAATCGCTGCTTCTGCACCAACCTTGGCAATCACGGCTCCAACCTCACCGTTCATCTTGATGCCAAACTGAAACTCAACAGTGGACGGTCTTTCAGAAACGGGAATCGCTTTAATAGCCTTGATCGCCTTTTTCGCCATGCTCTGAATAGTTTTCATTGAACGCTCAATTGCCATTGTGGATTTATTCAACAATTCAGTAGGGTCATTGCTCACCGAACGCAAACCCGACTCATCCTCGAACTCAACGAGAATGACATCCTCATCGTCTTGAACTTCGAACTGTGCCATGGATTCCTCCTTACTATGACTGTCGCGAATAACGTTGATTTATTGTAGCATCGAACGCGAAAAGAGCAATCGCCAAAAATTCTTATTGCATTGTGTTTTCTCTCCCCCCATCCGAACCAGATTCAGTTAAAATCATTCCATGCCTACCTATGACTATATCTGTAACACCTGCAGCCAACGCTTTGACGTGTTTCTGACCTTCGCCGAGTATGGCAAGAAGACTGTCACCTGCGCGCACTGCAGCAGCAAGAACGTCCGTCGCCGCATGACGAAGGTGCGAATTGCGAAGACTGAGGACAGCCGTATGGAATCCATGGCGGATGATTTCACCGGTTTCGATGGTCTCGATGAAGATCCGAAAGCCATGGGGCAAATGATGCGCAAAATGGGGAAGCAAATGGGCGAGGAAATGCCGCCCGAGTTTGATGAAGTGGTCGGTCGGCTCGAAGCCGGTCAAAGCCCCGAAGAGATCGAGTCCGCGGTGCCAAATTTGGGGGAAGCCACTGCAAGCGATGATGATTAGTTGTAGGGGCGCAGCGACGCTGCGCCCCTACAACATCTTCTCGATCGTCGCGCGATGTTCGGCAAAATGCTCGGTCGTATCGCCGAGCACCCACATCAATACCGGTCGCTTCTCAGGGTCATCCGCATGGCGCGGCAACAACAGCTCTTCAAAAGTCAGCGTCTCTAATTTGTTGATCAACTCTGCATAGACACTTTTCAACTCCGCCAGCACATCCTGTAACGAACGATTGCGATTGCGTTCGAACAACGCCGGGTTGATGATATCAAAATCCCAATCCTTCGTCACATCTTCAGAGAGGTGCATGGCTTCATGTCGCGGGCGACGATCCAGATGGTAGCCCATCAACGCATTCATCCACTCGGTCAGATGAGCTAGATTATCTTTCGGACTCCAGCCGCCTTCATCGGGTTTGGTCATCTGCGTGAAATCGAGTTTCGCCACCACATCCATCAGCGACTTCCATTCACGTTCGATGGACGCCATCAATTCAGCTTTACTTCCCGGTACCCATTCGACATCAGACATGTTCGCATCCTATCTACGGGACAATTGCTCCGCCAACTATAAGTTTTTCCTTCTCTGAATCTCTTCTCAAGATCCACGCATCGCCGCGGACAAGAGTCGTTTTCTTGCCTTCCACTTTCACATACGCACCGTCATTTAGCATAATGACCGGGTTGTCATGAAACGTATGATAATCCGAAAGCCAGTCATCATGCACCGCAGACTGTCCATACGCATCGGCATCATAATGCGCCAAAAAATTAAACGGCGAGGCATTCAAAGCATCGAAACGATTCGTCTCCACCGAGTTCATATCTTTGGACGTAAGAATGTTCGGTCCGCAGACGAGCATCCCGGCACTGAAGCCCACTACCGGCAAACCGGCTTGCACTTTCTTGCGGAGAAACGGCATGAGTCCACTGATATGCAAACGATGGTTCAACAAAAACGTATTCCCGCCTGAAATATAAACCACGCGTGCCTTCCGAATAACGGACTCCATTTTCGGCAGGTCCATGCGTTCGGTGTCGATCAATTCGATCTGCGCGAGTCCATTAAACTCACGCACCGTATAATCCAGCCATTGATTCACGTTCAACGAGGCTTGCGGCAGGAATGCCAGCGTCGGGTCATCTTTATCCTCAAGATATGGACGGCAGGCATCCAACACCCAACGAATATCGCGATCACCCGGCGTGGAGAAGAGATGGAGATTCATCAAGACAATCCTAAGCGCTGATCAAATAAGCCTGTTGCAACCAGCCGATCAGAACCGAGTCAACTTCATCGGGCGAGGTCAGCTTTACCTCCTGATGAAAACGGCTGGCAGAAACCTGCTCGCTCTTTTTAATCCGCGCATGTTTGATCGGTGAAGCTGATTTGATATTCAAGATCAGAGCAAGCTTTTGCGTCGCAACCCCTGCAAACGCAGATTTGTTCACCAAATGAATCGAGGTCTTCTTCGGCTCTTCGATCACTTTCCCGAATTTGCGCGATTCTTTCAAGATGCGCTCATAAATAGATTTGACTACCGGGTCTTTATTTTCAAAATGTTGTGAGATGGTTGGGGCTTCAGTCATGGGGCTTGTCCTTTCTACACCAATAATTCATAGAACAAGTGTACGACAAACCAAAACATAAATCAAGGCATAACCCCGAAGGGATAGCAGTTTTATAGAATCAAAAACAAATATGATTCTTAATCCTGAAAGGATGGGATGATTCGCAATGACATCCTGACACCCCTTCGGGGTTATACGCTGCGGAATCCTGAATCTATAATCGTTTCACTCCTTCGGAGTTTTTTATAGAGTCAAAATGATTGGCTCATTCTTGGTGACAATGATCGTATGCTCGAACTGCGCGGCGATGGTTTTATCGACAGTACGCAATGACCAACCATCACGTTCCTGGGTCACACGTCCAATGCCGGGGGTGAGAAAAGGCTCAATGGCGAGGACCAGACCTTCGTTGAGAATGCGGCGGTCTTTGGGGTCATAGTAATTCAATATCTCGTTCGGCGCTTCGTGGAGTTTATGTCCAATGCCGTGCCCGGTCAGATCATAGATAACGTTGTATCCGCGTTTCTTGGCTTCGTTCTGCACCGCGCGGCTGATGCCGTTCAAGGGACTGCCCGCTTTGGCGGCATGCAAGGCTTTTTTGAGCGTGGCTTTGGTGGCTTCGAGCAATTTCTGAAGATGGCGCTCGCTTTTTGAAACAATGACCGACGCGCCGGTGTCGGCATAATAGCCATCGAGCTCGGCTGAGACATCGATATGGATCAACTCGCCCTCACGCAAAACGTGCTCATTGGGAATACCGTGCGCGATGACAGGTGAAACGCTGATGCAAGTTGCGCCGGGAAATTTATACATCACCTGCGGTGCGGAATGCGCGCCACAGGCTTCGAGAAACGCGCGCCCGATCTCATCAAGTTCACGCGTCGTCATCCCCACACGGACATGTGCCTGCATCGTGCGTAACGCTTCGGCACAAATGCGCCCGATGGCTTTGAGGTATTGAATGTCTTTTTGAGAGTCGGCTGTCATAAGTAATCCTTATCCAAATACATCTACCGGTAATGGCAGTTATCAAATCTTTTGAGATTCACTTTGGTGTTTTTTTCTTACCAGCCATAAACTTTAGAAGACTTGGTTGTTCTCTCGTATAGTCAAACATATATGCAGGTCTTCGAAAAATCTTAATCTTGAATTTCCTTTCAACAAAAAGTCTTAAAGCTCCCCAAGAAGTGATGCCAATCATTATTGCTACTATCTTCAACAACCACTCAAAATTATAAATTGATAGTTTCGATTCTTTTAAATTAAGGTGCTCATACAATTTCCCATAATCATTTGCAACAAAAGAATAGGATATTGCCAACAAGCCAATAATTGCAAATGAAATAAGCAGAAGAAAGTATATGAAATTCTTCAAATCTCTTTTATTCATAAAAGCCTTTTTTCAATCACCTTCCGCAACTCAGCCTGCACGGACTCCCACTTCTGCCCTGAATCCACGACCACCCAGCGATGCGGTTCCTGCTTGACCATCACCAAATAGCCCGCGCGGACACGTTGATAAAACTGGATCGCGTGATCGTCCATGCGATTCCATTCGGCGTTATTTTTCTTTTTGCGCTCTAAACCAACTTCCACATCTACATCCAATAAAATTGTCAGATCAGGGATCAACCCACCTGTTGCATATTTCACCAACGCGCGGACTTGTTCCAAGTCTTGTTGATGTCCATAGCCTTGATAGGCGATCGTCGAATCATAGTAACGGTCGGAGAGCACGATCTCGCCCAAAGCGAGACGCGGTTTGATAACCTGTTCCACGATCTGCGCGCGTGCGGCTTGATAGAGCAGCGTCTCGGTGCGCGGATGCATTTCCACATTCTTCAGATCATGAATCACTTCACGGATCTGCTCGCCAATGGATGTGCCACCCGGTTCACGCGTCGGGAATACAGTATGTCCCTTTTCGCGCAGATATTCCACGAGCGGAGGGATGTGAGATGTCTTGCCGGAGCCTTCGGGACCTTCGAGGGTAATGAACATGGGGGAAGTATAAAGTAGACAGGGAAACAAGTAAACAGGGAAACAAATCACGTGTCTACCTGTTTACTTATTACGAGTTTATGCCAACTCTTAACCATTTCTAAAACTCGCACACAATTTTGACACAACTTTTTAATCATTGTGTAATTTTCAAGGACTACGATTATAGACGGTACAAATCGGAGGCACAAATGAATCTAAAAAGATTAATTTACCTTTTACTGGTCCTGTTATTTGGCGGCATGTCGGCTTTTGCTGGCGCTCTCGCTGGCGGTGTGACCGTCTATCGCGCGGTGCAACAACGCGCGAATCTGCCCGCGCCTATTCAACAAATACTCCCCGTGAATAATACCAATCCGAACCAAACGTTGATACTCAACAACACGGATGTTGAAACCGCGGTCACACAATCGGTTCAAAAGATCGGACCAGCGGTGGTCACGGTCGTGGGGACCGTCCCCGGTCAACAGACCTTCTTCGGCTTCACTGGTGATCAGACCGTGAGCGGCAGCGGCGTCTTCATCACCGATCAGGGCTATATCCTCACCAACAATCACGTGGTGGATGGAACCAAGCAAGTCAGCATCGTGCTTTCAGATGGCACGGAAGAAAAAGCCACCATCGTTGGCACCGATCCGTATTCGGATATCGCTGTTTTGAAAACGGATGGGAAAGTCCCGGCTGTGGCAACGCTCGGAAATTCGGATAAGCTGAATCCCGGCGAATCGGTGATCGCCATCGGATCGCCGCTCGGTAACTTCAAGAACACGGTGACCGTGGGCGTGGTCAGCGCGACAGGACGCTCTATCGACACCGGTAACGGCTACCAGATCGAAGACCTGATCCAAACTGACGCCGCCATTAATCACGGCAACTCCGGCGGACCACTGGTCAACCTCGCGGGCGAAGTCATCGGCATCAACACCTTGATCGTCCGCAGCACCAACAACGGCGATGTCGCCGAGGGACTAGGCTTCGCCATCCCCGTGAACACCGCACAAGCCATCGCGCAACAGATCATTCAACAGGGCTATTTTTCCCGCCCGTATATTGGCATTAACTACCAACCGATTGATCCCAACATCGCGGCGCGTTATAACCTGCCTGCCCAATGGGGTGTGTACATAACAGATGTATCCGCAAACAGCCCCGCCAGCGACGCTGGTTTACAAAAAGGCGATATCATCACAAAGGTTGGTGATGTGACTCTGGATGAAACTCATGCTTACGTCAATACGTTGTTCACATTCAAACCCGGCGACCAGATAACATTGACGGTGATGCGCGATGGCAAAGAGACACAAGTGCAAATCATATTGGGCGAGTCGAAGCATAATTGAGTAAACACGTACACAAGTAGACAAGGAAACAAGGAAATCGCAGGTGTGATAATCACACCTGCGATTTTTTTTCAAAGATATAACGTATCTACTTGTATACTTGTTTCCTTGTCTACGCCCTTACTCCCTAAAAATCCTCACATGTCTTCTTGGTTCTTTGCCATACGAGTGACTCACCAACTCCGCGCCGCGTGCCATTTCGTGTTGGAGTCTGCGCACTAGTGATGGACCGGGCGGCAGATCCACCCAGCGTTCGCCGTTCAATACGGCAGAGATCGCCTGTTGGGTTTCACCGCGAATGTCGTCCATGGTATCGCGCGGGGTTTGGGTACTCAGGCTGTATAAGTCACTGAGGAACTGTTCCACTTGAGCCACGGTGTTCGCGCGCAAAACATAAATGGGCATGCCACGCTGTTCGGCTTCGATCACGGTCTGCTGGCGGTTGCGATAATAGCTCCGCAGCGTCACCAGCGCATCAGCTTCTTCGACATCTTTCACCACAACCGCGGGCACACCGAGCCGCTTGGCGCCCTGCATGAGTCGATTGCGCGCCACGCCGTATGCGAAAATTCGCACGGTCTGCAATGCCGCACCGCTGGGTTGAAGCGCGCGAGGCGTGGAAATCGCGGTGGAAAGATCGGAGCGAGAAGCAGGTGACTCGGAAGCCGAAGCAGACCGAAGTCCGCGGCGAGGCGTTTTCACATCCGCATTATTTCCTTCGGCATGCTCAGCAGAGCGGCGCTTTGGTGCGGGCGCAGCTTTCTCGATCTGGATATTTCCGTCAACATCGCGCATCCGCACCTCGGGCATCATGGCGGCGTCGCGCAACAACGCATCCACCGCGGACATGATATCGGCGTGGATCGCAAAACGATCGCGGTGCTGGATCTCGATGAGGACATCGAACGTGGGCGGCGCGCGTCTTTCCAACACCGTTTTCTGGGTGCCGCGTCGACGCGCTTCCTCATCTGACAGCGTGACCGCTTCGATACCGCCCACAAGATCGCTCAGCGTTGGGTTGAGTAAAAGATTATCCAGCGTTTGACCGTGCGCCGTGCCGATGAGTTGGACGCCGCGCTCAGCAATGGTACGCGCCGCGAACGCTTCGAGTTCGCGTCCGATCTCATCAATGACGATGACTTCGGGATTGTGATTCTCAACGGCTTCGATCATGACTTCATGCTGATGGGTCGGCACTTTGACTTGCATGCGGCGCGCCTTGCCCACAGCAGGATGCGGCACATCACCGTCGCCGCCGATCTCGTTGGAAGTATCCACGATAATGACGCGTTTGTGCTCCGCGAGAATCCGCGCGGACTCACGCAGGAGCGTCGTTTTGCCAATACCGGGTCGTCCAAGTATGAGCACGGACTTACCCGACTCAATGATGTCTTGAATGATGTCCACCGTGCCGTAGACCGCGCGTCCGACACGGAGAGTTAATCCGACAATTGCGCCGCGTCGATTGCGAATGGCAGAGATGCGATGCAGCGTGCGCTCGATGCCTGAGCGGTTATCCGTATCGAAATCACCGACGCGTTCCACGACATGGTCGAGTTCGGCGCGCGTGAGTTCCTTGCTGCTCAAAACGAGTTCATTCTCCACGAAACGGGCGGTGGGCACACGTCCAAGATCGAGGATGACTTCGAGTAAGTAGTCGCTATTGTTTGCCTGTTCCACGGCATGCCGAATATTGGCAGGCAGTACGTCGAGCAGGGCGTCTAGATCGTCTGTGATTTTATGTTGGGTCATAGGGTTAGTTTGTCAGTGTCACGTTTCAGGTTCCAAGTTTCAAGTTCCATCCGTGACAGAGAATAGTGGTAAAGGATAAGACGAAAGTGAAGATTACTAGCGCCGTGAGGGTCGTCAGGTCAACGGCTTACGGGGAGTTAGATGTGGTTCACCATGGAGAATTTACCTCCTGTTCATGAGTCTGTTTTTATTATAGCAGTTTCCCCCAACTGCGAAATTGCAGAAGAGAGTTATTTTGAATCGAGGTAAGTTCGTGCAACTTGCAAAAACTCACGGGCATGCTCAATAATTTCCTGCACGTCTTCCTGATTAAATTCAGGGGTAGTTCCATAATCTCCGAGCATCCTTTGATTGAATGCTGATACCAACCAACGCTGATACTTGGGGGCAAACTCACCAGTTTTGACAAAATGCTGACCAAAGGCGCCGTGAGTTCCGCCGTGTTTGCTAAAGTGCATATCCTTTTCGCCGAGCAAACCATCAACCACATAAAACATTGCATAATAAGCACGGCTGGCGGCGAAATCGAGATCTCCATCTGCCATTGTCTTTTCAGCGTTGCGAATGGAACGTTCCGCTTTTTCAAAAAGTGCAAGGGTCTCTTCTTTCAAAGCGCCACCCCTTCCGCCTTAATATTACGCAACAGGGCAAATTTATTTGTTTCCCATTCGTTCTCACGCATAAAGAGCGGGCTAACAGTTATTTCGTAATCTAGGGAAAGATCACCTACAAAGTCGCTGGTTCGCCTGATTTCTGCGGCACGGCGCTTAAAATCCTTCAAGACCACAACGATATCCAGATCTGAACCTACCATGTTGTCCCCGCGCGCATAAGACCCATACAGGTAAACAGCTGTTAACTGTTCACCATATATACGAGTGATATTGGTTTTGAATTCCTTCAAGAGTTTCTGTACGCGTTGTGACATACTGCTATTATACAAGGAATGGACTGTCCCCGCATGAGAAAGTAATTGTAGAAAGATTTGTCAACTTAAAGCCGAAGCTTTGTAAACTTAATGAAAAATATTGTCAACCTAATGAATCAAAGACGTTTACTTCTTCCCCTCAACATGACTCACCCTCGAAGGCTGAACTGTCACACCCGAAGGCACGGCGGGCGCAGTCTGACCTTCTTTCACCAGCCGCGCCAAGTGCTTCACCATGACAGCCTGACGCGCCGCAGCTTTGGCACCCAGGTCCGCAAGCACGGGTTCGAGCCAGGCTTGATACGAACGCACACAGATATAAACAGGTCGTCCACGGCGGTCTGGCAAATTGCTGATCAACGCGGCAAGTTTCGAGTTCACGTCTTTTGCTTCAGGGTGGATCAACGGTGTTAATACGATCCCATACATGCCGTGCGTCACACTCACATAACACTTCGCGCCGTCGTTACTGATCCAGCCAATGGGAGTCTTCGGTTGCGGCTCGATCGGATGCAGCAGCGGCGGCACGATCTGATGAAAGAGACTCTGCACCGCAGGGAGCTGAATGGACCGTACGCGCGTCCAATCCAAGCTGGAGCCTGATTCGGTTACATCAGAAACATCCCACAGCCTCTGCCATGCGTAGACAGAAAATCCAGCCTGCCGCAAAGGGACAAATGCATCGCTCATCTCATCCACTTCCGCAAGGACATGGAACGCACCCCACATCCCCGCCTGTGCAGATAGATTTTCGATCAACCCGGGCAAGCCTGGATGATTCAGCTGCGACGCTGGCGCCAGATACAGTAATTTTGCAAATGTCTCATCACGCAAATGGATGATCCCACCCAGCACTGAGTCATGCTCACCATTCGCGACGGCGCTGTACACATGCCGCGAGGGATTCATATAAGCCAGCAGTCTCGCCGCCCCCAACGGATTGCCGCGCGTCAACGTGCGCGCGGTATCCAATCCGATCGCTTCCTCGCGAAAGCGATAGAGCTGCGGCAGATCGAGAATGGCAAGCGGACGGATGGTCATGTTTTATATTCGTAGGGACGGGGTCTCCCCGCCCTATTTTCCATAATCACAAAGGGGCGAGAAGACCTCGCCCCTACAAATCGATTTCAATCAACCAGCGTCAAAAAATACTCATGGAAACGTGTGTCTCTCGTCAATTCTGGATGAAACGACGTGGCAAGCAGATGTCCCTGCTGCGCGGCAACAATTCTGCCATCTGGCACAGTCGCAAGAACCTTCGCTTCGCCGCTTACTGATTCAATGATCGGCGCACGGATAAAGACCGCGTGATAATCTTCTTGAGTCTGTGTGGCTTGTTTGAGTTCAGGAATATTCAAATCCGTTTCAAACGAATCGATCTGACGACCAAAGGCATTGCGCTGTACTTTGATATCCATGAGTCCGAGCAAAGGCTGGTCGCGTCCGATATCTTTGGAAAGAAAAATGGCACCGGCACACGTGCCCCAAATCGCATGGCGTTGACCAAAGAGTTTCAACGGCTCCATCAAGTTGTATGCCACCGCAAGTTTGCCGATCGTCGTCGATTCGCCGCCAGGGATGATGAGTCCATCGAGTCCCTGCAAGTGTTCAGGCAAACGTACTTCCGATGCATTAACTTTTAAACGCTTGAGCATCGAGATGTGTTCAGAAAAATCACCTTGTAACGCTAAGACACCAATTTTCATAATTTAGCTAACAGCTGAATAATTACCAACCACGCACTGCAAGTCTTTCCGCATCAGGCATCGCTGACGTATTGCGTCCCACCATCGCCTCGCCGAGATTCTTGCTTACCTCCGCGAGAATGGATGCATCGTTATAGTGCGTTACCGCTTTGACGATCGCGTTCGCGCGTTTGGCAGGGTCACCACTCTTGAAGATACCCGAGCCAACGAACACACCGTCCACACCGAGCTGCATCATCAACGCCGCATCGGCTGGAGTAGCAACACCACCTGCCGCAAAATTGACAACCGGCATGCGTCCGAGTTCCTTGGTCTCTTTCACGAGTTCATACGGCGCACCATTATCTTTTGCGAACTTCATCAATTCTTCATCACCCATCGTTTGCAATTGACGAATCGCACCGATCACCGAACGCGCATGACGCACAGCTTCAACCACATCGCCGGTCCCAGCTTCGCCTTTGGTGCGGATCATCGCTGCACCTTCACCAATACGTCGTAACGCTTCACCGATGTTGCGGCATCCGCATACGAACGGCACTTTGAAGTTGTGTTTCAAAATGTGATGTTCTTCATCGGCAGGCGTCAACACTTCCGACTCGTCAATGTAATCAATGCCCAGTGATTCAAGAATCTGCGCTTCAACGAAATGCCCGATGCGGCACTTTGCCATCACGGGGATCGACACTGCATCAATGATCTTCAAGATCATGTCGGGGTCAGACATACGCGCCACGCCGCCGTCCGCACGAATATCGGCAGGCACGCGTTCCAACGCCATCACTGCACAAGCGCCCGCATCTTCCGCGATCTTGGCTTGCTCAGCGTTCACCACATCCATGATGACGCCACCTTTAAGCATTTGCGCCAACCCTTTTTTCTCAGTCCATGTACCAGTTTTTGCTTCCATTTTATTAACTCCTTGATTCCGCGACTCACGCGGCTAATTGATTGATTGTCCGTACGTTTGGGATTCTACCATGTGGAAGCAGCGCGTCATACTTAGCCGAAAACTGATCCGCTTCGAAAAACCGACTCTCACTGTGAGAAGGTGATCAAGCACATCTTGACAAAATCCACTGTTTGGATACAATTATTACAATGATACAATTAGTACAATAATACAGGATGAAATATGAGCCCCGAAAAACCACTTACCCTGCAATTAGACTTCAGATCCGGATTGCCAATTTACATCCAAATCATGAATCAGATCGAGAATCAAGTTATTGGTGGCACTTTGAAACCTGGTGATCAATTGCCAACAGTCCGCTCACTGGCTTCTGAATTACGTGTGAACTTCAATACAGTGGCGCGTGCCTACCGCATGTTAGACGAAGCAAGGATCATATCCACGCAACAAGGACGCGGCACGTACATCACCGAGATCCCGCCGCCAGAGGTCAAGGACAAGTTGAGAAAAGAAATGCTAGATGCCCTGGCTAAGAGATACATCAGCGAAGCGTTGAGGCTGGAGTTCTCAAAGAGTGAGATCAGCCAAATGCTCAAAGACCAGCTCAAGGCTTGGAAAGAATCGCAAGAGTCCGAAGAATAAATGTTTAATCCAAAAAGGAGAATGTCATGAAAACAGATTTTATAAAGTCCGCGTTAGAAAAGAAAAAAGCCCAGCAAGACGACCTGCATATTTCGCCAATCGCCGGATTTGTGTTTGCCATTTGTTTAATTGCGGCGGTTCTTGGCGCAATGCTGGGTGACAAAAAAGTTAGTGATACCGTAGTTGGCGGCTGGGTTATCGTTTTGACCCTGATAGGAGTTTATTTCCTGTTTGCCCTGAAAGTCGCTAATCAATGGGAAAAAGCCATCGTATTACGGCTTGGGAAATTTCACGGGCTAAAAGGTCCTGGAATGTTTTGGATTATCCCGATCGTTGATTCTGTATCATCCTGGATCGATCATCGCGTGATCGTTACATCTTTCTCAGCTGAAAAGACTTTGACAAAAGATACCGTACCTGTTGACGTAGATGCCGTCTTGTTTTGGGTCGTTTGGGATGCTGAAAAAGCTGCGCTCGAGGTGAAAGATTATCAATCCGCGATTTCATGGTCAGCCCAGACCGCCTTACGCGACATTATCGGACGCATGATGCTGGCAGATATTCTCGTAGGACGTTCGGCAATTGACGAGGAACTGCAACATGTCATCGATGAGCGCACAACGCCCTGGGGTATCACCGTACAGTCTGTGGAAATCCGCGATATTGTCATTCCGCAGGTATTGGAAGATGCCATGTCCCGTCAGGCACAGGCTGAACGCGAACGTCAGGCGCGCGTGATCCTCGGTGAATCCGAGAAACAGATCGCGGCGTCGTTTGCAGAGGCATCACAGTCTTACATCAACAACCCAACTGCTTTGCACTTGCGCGGGATGAATATGCTCTTTGAAGGTTTGAAAGAGAAAGGTGCGTTGGTGATTGTTCCAAGTTCGGCTGTTGAATCTATGAATCTCGGCGGCATGAGCGGCATGATCGCTTTGGCGCAAAACAATTTACCAAAAGAAAACAAGTAAAGCGTATTTCACGCACCAAAAGGAGAATGAATGTCTACTCGTACAACCACTATTATCGTTTTAATTTTGATCGCCGCAGCTGCGATTGCCGGGCTTCTGCTTTGGAACCGTTTGCCTGAGCAAATGGCTTCCCACTGGGACATCAATGATCAGGTAAATGGCTATATGTCCAAATTTTTGGGTGTGTTCATGATGCCGCTGATCACGCTGGGAATGTTCGTCCTATTCCTCGTAATCCCGTCCATTGACCCGCTCAAGGCGAATATTGCACAATTTCGCGAGGCGTTCAACCTATTCATTGTGTTGATCGTGGCATTCATGCTCTACATTCATGCACTGACTCTTGCCTGGAGTCTTGGATATACCAACTTTAAGATGAGTACATCCATGCTGCCAGCGATGGGATTACTCTTTATCTTTGTCGGCTTCATGCTCCGTAAGGCGAAGCGCAACTTCTTTATCGGCATCCGCACACCATGGACTCTCTCCAGTGATTATGTCTGGGATAAGACTCATCAACTTGGCGCAATTCTCTTCATGGCATCTGGTGTATTCGCGTTTATAGGCGGGTTGTTCGGCGGAATGACAGCGTTCTGGTTCCTGTTTGTCCCGTTGATCGGCTCAACGGTTTTCCTGCTCGTTTATTCGTATGTGTTGTACCAGCGCGAGACAAAGGCGTAATTAAAAAACGGAGCAGGCACCCCTGCTCCGTTTCACGTGAAACAAAGAGTTGACATGAACCCGATCATTGAAGTTGAAAAATTAGAGCGCTCGTTTGGCGAACATAAAGCTGTGGACGGAATGACGTTTCACGTGAAACCTGGTGAAGTCTTCGGTTTGCTGGGCCCAAATGGCGCTGGCAAAACCACAACAGTCCGATTGCTGAACGGCATCCTGCCACCATCTGCCGGATCCGCACGCGTCTTTGGATTCGACCCAATATCACAAGGCGAATCGATCCGCCGCAAAACCGGCGTGCTAACTGAAACGCCCGCACTATACGAACGCTTGACCGCTCACGAGAATCTGGAATTCTTTGGTACGCTGCAAGAGATCCCTGAAATCGACTTAAAAAATCGCGTTGACGAAATGTTGAATTTCTTTGAGCTTTCCTCACGCGGCAACGACAAAGTGGAGACTTACAGCAAAGGGATGAAACAACGTCTCGCATTGGCAAGAGCGCTCATTCACAAACCACCACTGTTATTTTTGGATGAACCCACATCAGGCTTGGACCCTGAAGCTGCTCAACAAGTAAATGACCTGATCGCCAGCCTGCGTCAAACAGATGGGCAAACTGTTGTGCTTGCTACACACAATCTTATGGAAGCACAACGTTTATGCGATCGTGTTGCTGTTATGAATGAAGGTCATATACTAGCCATGGGAAGCCTCAAAGAGTTATCACAACGCTTATGGCCCATGACCTGGGTTGATATCAAGTTTTATAAAACCCCATCAGAACAAGCATCAGAGAAACTAAAAGCTCATCGTGGTGTGATACAGGTTTCGATTGAGAATGATGCGATATCAGTCCAGGTTGAAAAGGATGACGTGATTCCCGAAATCGTCCGCCAGCTTATTGAACAAGGCGAATCGATTCTGAAAGTCAATCCGAGGGATTACACATTGGAAGATATCTATTTTGCTCTTCAGGCAGGTGATGCATGAATTGGCGTTCAATCTGGGCAATTGCCCGCAAAGATCTAAAAGAAGTGAAACAGAATAAAGCCGCATGGGGACCGGCAATCGCATTGCCATTGATATTTGCGATCGTCATGCCATTGCTATTTACATTGCTACCGCGTTTCATACCGGTCGAAGATGTACAACGTGAGCTTGGGGATGTAGATGTCCTGCTAAAGAATTTACCTCCAACAGTGGGAGCGATATTTACCGGATTAAAATTAGAACAAGTGTTCGTTTTATATATGACCGGGTTTATGCTGGCACCGATGTTCCTGATCATGCCATTGATGTTTTCATCGGTTGTCGGTGCCGACTCATTTGTTGGCGAACGCGAACGGAAAACTTTGGAGGCATTGCTCTACTCCCCCGCATCGGACATGGAACTCTTCCTTGGAAAAGTTTTAGCGGCAGCCATTCCTACAATATCACTTTCGTGGCTGACGTATCTTATATACATAATCGTGGTCAATGTTGCGAGTTATGGATTATTCAACCGCATATGGTTTCCATTGCCAACCTGGTGGCCCATGATGTTCTGGCTGACACCTGCGTTCGCCGTGCTGGGCATTTCAGCAACAGTGTTGATCTCGTCACGAGTAAAAACTTTTATGGAAGCCTATCAACTTACTGGATCATTGGTCGTTCTCGTGTTAGCTCTTGTGGTTGGACAAGCCACAGGCGTCCTTTATCTCGGCGTGGGAACTGTCATGTTGGTTGGAACATTCATCTGGATCGTTGATGCAATATTGATCCACGTCAGTATTCGAAGTTTTAAAAGAAGTATGCTCATTTCAAAACTATAGGAGAATGAATGAATAAAAAATTCAACTGGAAAATCTTTTTCGTCTTATGGGGTGCAGTGGTATTTGGAGTTATCGCTATTTTTCCGTATTCGCTTGCGCTTCAGAGCAGCACACTGCAAAACATGGTACTACCAATTCCATTGCCCGCATTGATCGCAATTCAAATCGTCCAAAACGCTGTGATGTTTGGGGTTCTAATTGCCGCAGGATTATTTTTTGCAAATCGGATTGGGCTCGGAACCCCCATCCTAGATGCGTGGTTAAACGGCGAAGCAATAGCCGAAAAAGTCCGGGCAATCATGCCTATGTCTATCATTGTTGGAGTAATAGCCGCGGTGCTTATCATTGGATTGGATGCTGCCATCTTCCAACCTGCAATGCTGCGCGAACTGGGAGATTCTGCCAATGTATTGAATCTGCAGACCGCACAACCCGCCGCATGGAAAGGTTTCCTCGCCTCCTTTTATGGTGGCATCGCAGAAGAGATTCTATTGCGCCTGTTCTTAATGTCATTACTTGTATGGGTCGGAAAGTTCATCAGCCACACAACTGACGGACGCCCAACAGCCGCTGTAATGTGGACAGCCAATATTCTCGCCGCAATACTTTTTGGTATCGGACATTTGCCAGCAACCGCATTACTCATACCGCTAACCCCATTAGTTATCACACGTGCCATTGTCTTAAATGGACTGGCTGGAATTGCATTCGGTTATTTCTACTGGAAACGCGGACTCGAAGCCGCGATGATTTCGCACTTCTCGGCAGATATTATTTTACATGTCTTGTTTGCACTATAGGAGACAAAATGACTGACGAAATTAAACAATGGGAATATCGTGTTCAAACAATTGGGAGTATGTTCGGAACTAAAGATGAAGACATTCAAGCAACTTTGGATGAGTGGGGATCAGACGGCTGGGAAGCCATTAACGTTTACACACCATCGCAAAGTGGCAAGGTAACTATGGTTGCAAAACGTCCGTTGACAGAACGCACACGTCGCATGCGCTCAATGCCACAGACATGAGTCTGCTTTTGAAACAGGAGCAGGTAAAGGCTTCGTGAGAAGCGTACCCACATCCGCTTGTTATACAGGCGGATGGTTTTATTTGTGAAATTAAACACAAAAATCCGGTTTTTATTAACGATACAATATGCGCCATGCGCACATTACGAGGCCTGATTTTGGTCGTGATTGTTTTATTGAGCGTTGGATTTGCATCATCCACAATTACCTTCGGACATGAATGGGGTGATGATTTTGCGTGGTACATCATGCAAGCCAAAAGTATTGTGAATGGCAAAACCGATGCGTTGATTGAAACGGGCAATTTTATTAATACTCGATCTACAATGTCTGTTGGACCCGATGCTTATCCCTGGGGTTATCCAATAATTTTGATTCCATTCATCCAGTCCCAGGGTGTTGACCCAATCATCTTGAAAATTCCTGACATGCTATTCTACGCAAGCTTTCTGCTCTGTCTTTATGAATTGATGAAAACCCGCCTCACACAGACCGAAAGCCTGATCGCTGTTTCCCTATTCGCTTTCAACCCGATGCTGATCAAGTTTCAGGACCATATTCTTTCTGATATCCCTTTTCTTTTCTTTTCAACGTTGACCTTGTTGCTTGTGCAACAGAAACAATCGAATAGGCTTAATGCCATATGGATCGGCTTATCTGTATTCCTTACAGCCTTCCTGCGCACGACAGGTATTCTTCTGCTCGGAAGTTTTTTATTGGTCGAACTTTTCAAGCTATGGGAGCAGCGCAGAAACCACGCGACCGCACGGCGCATCATCACAGACGGCATCATTGTATGTAGTGCATTTGCCCTTCCCTTTCTTGCCAGCATTATCTTGTTACCCAACGGCGGCGAATCGTATTTCTCGCAGTACTCAGCATTGAGTCTGGAGTCTATCCGGAAATTTACGGTTGCTTATTTTTATTTGTTCGGCGAATTCTTTGGCAAATCTACCGGACAAACATTTCTATATTATTTTATCTTTTTACTTTTTCTGTTTGGCGCATGGAAAAGAAAAAAGGAGGACATGTTCTTTATTCTCTTCTCTATTCTTTGGATGATCATACATATTACATGGCCCTACTTACAGGGAGCGCGCTTCATCTTTCCGCTTCTGCCTATTTTTATCTACTTCGCATTTCAGGGAACAAATGCAGTTATCGAGACGCTAAAACATAGACAGGAACAGGGCAGATATATATTCTATGCATTTTGGTTACTGGTAACTGCCATGCTTTTATACGGCTCGATCAGCCAGGCACACGACAATCTCCAAAGGGAGCGCCGCATTGGCGGACCATTTGATCCGTTTACCAAACAAGTCTATGCTTACGTTAAGCAGAAAACGCCTTCAGATAGTGTGATCGTCTTTTTCAAGCCGCGCGTCATGACCTTAATGACGGATCATCTCTCGATCATGAGCACGAAATGTGACCGCCTGTTGACCGGCGACTATGTTGTAATCAGCAAAAAAGACGGGAGCAACCAACAGATTCCCCCTAACGAGATCTCGAATTGCAACGCGCCCTTAAACAAAGTATTTCAAAATCTTAGATTCATTATTTATAAAGTCGACAAATAGGGGACTTGTATCCTGTATGGAAAGGTGTAAACTTTACCAATGAAAACAAACACTGGCAAACTCCGCGATCTTGATGGACGGCAGCAACAGTTACTGCGTCTCGTTGAATTGAGCATGACGCTTAACTCAACGCTTGACCTGGACGAACTGCTCCAAATCATTACTGCGACTGCGACTGAATTATTGGATTGCGAAGCCTCGTCTATTTTGTTGTACGACGAAAAGAATCCACGTTTGTATTTTGCCGCATCGACAGGTACAGACCCCGGCAAACTGGCGGAAATTCCCGTGCCCATGGAAGGTAGCATTGCCGGGACGATCTTCCGCACCAACCAGCCGATGATCCTGAACAATGTCGAACAGGATCCGCGCCATTACTCGAATGTTTCTGATCAGGTCAAATTCAAAATCAAGACCCTGCTTGGAGTCCCTATGCCGATCAAGGATCGGACCGTGGGTGTGCTCGAAGCCGTCAACAAACGCGATGGCATTTTCAACGAACGCGATGTAACGATTCTTTCCGTCACCGCCGCGCATGCTGCGATTGCGATCAACAACGCACGTTTGCTCAAGCAAACCCAACAGGCATTGGAAAAAGTCAAAGAGACCAACAGCATCAAGAGCAATTTCTTGTCTTTGGCATCCCACGAACTGCGGACGCCGCTTGGCATCATCATTGGTTACGCCACCTTCTTGCAGGAAGAAGCCAAGGGTGAATTATCCGATCATGCCCAGCAGGTGTTGAATGCGGCAGAACAGATGCGTTCATTGCTCGATCAAATGAACAATCTGACTCTGCTCCAAACGGACGAAATGGAGATGCGACCCTCAAAAATCTCCATACAAGATATCTTGAACTTCGCCTGTGATGAGATCAAATATTTCGCTGCGCGTAAAAATTTGGCGCTCGTCTTTGCATTTCAAGATGACCCCATCTATGTGACTGTTGACCCGGAAAAGACAACACTCGCCATTGTGAACCTGCTCAACAACGCCATCCGTTTTTCGCCCAATGACAGCCAGATCGTGATTGGCGCCATCGAACAAGGTAAACAAATTATGGCGTGGGTACAGGATAATGGCAAAGGCATTCCCCAAGATAAATTAAACAAGATATTTGAAGAGTTTTATCAGCTTGAGCCACCCAACACGCGTAGCTATGGCGGACTTGGAATCGGACTCACCATCGCCAAAGGCTTGCTCGAAGTACAAGGCGGCAAGATCTGGGCAGAGTCTGAAGGACTAGGCAAAGGCGCGACACTCAAAGTGTTGTTGCCAAAAGCAGACTAAAACAAAAAGCGGCGGACAAATGTCCGCCGCTAACTTTTTAACCTTCAAACCTTCAACTTGTTAACCGAGATGCATCGGCATGATCACATGCAAGAAATTGTCATCGCCGACCGGTCTTACAACGCCCGGCGCATTAGCGGCAGAAGTTTCCAATGCCACATTTGGAGTTTTGATCACTTCCAAAGCTTCGCGTAAAAACTTTACGTTGAACGCGATCAACACACCGCTGCCATCTACAGTCGCTTCGACGATGGTTTCGTTCTTGCCGGTCTCTTCTGAGGTTGCAGAAATTTCCACTTCGCTCGGCTGCATTTCGCCGTTCGCAGTTTTGATATTAAAGCGCGCCACGTTTGAACCTTCGCGCGCAAAGATTTCCGCTTGTTTGCAGGCTTTCAATAAAGAAGCCGTTGACACCAACGTGCGCGAACTGTATTTACGCGGAATGATCTGCTGATAATCAGGGAACGTGCCATCGATCAATTGCGAAACCACTTCCACATCTTTCACACGGAAGACCACCTGTCCGCGACCTTTGGGTAACACCATATAAATTGGCTCTTCAGCATCGGTCGCCACGCGTGCCAACTCTTTCAAGGCTTGCGAAGGGACGATCGCAGAAACCGGAGCAGGCGCAGGCGTAGAAAGAACCGCTTTGCGGACCGAGAGTCTAAATCCATCCGCCGCCGCCATCGTCAACTTATCCTTATCCACTTGCACGAGCACACCCATCAACACCGGGCGCGCTTCATCGGTGGATGCGGCAAACACGACCTGATGGATCATCTCGCGGAAATCGCCCACATTGATCTGCACTGCGCCTTCGAGATCAGGCACCGGCAACGGCGGGAACTCCTGCGCATCGATGCACTTGATATCGTTCGTAGATGTGCCGCCGCGCACATTCAGCGTTTGGGTTTTCACATCGAGCTTCAACAGCACCTGATCGGCTGGCAACGTGCTCACAAGGTCATTGAACGTGCGCGAGGGCACGGTCGTTGAACCTTCTTCTTCGATGCGCGCCGGAATCCAACAGGTGATTCCCATTTCAAGGTTGGTGGCAGAAAGCCGCAAACGACCTTCGTCCGAAGCGATCAAAATATTCGCGAGCACGGGCAACGTGCTGCGCGGTGAAACGGCTTTTGAAACAGTGCTCAAACCGCGGGCTAAATTTTCTTGAAGGACAGTTACTTTCATAAAACGTCTCCTCGTTGATGCAAATGATGGGCACACCCATTTTACATCATTAAATAAAAATCCGACGGCGCGCCGTCGGATTTCATCGCTTTATAGACCGCCAACCACCAGCGAGATCGCCAATGTGATTATGAAGAACAGGAACTCCAGCGCGAACAGCGCCGCGAAGGCATACACTACATACATCCACGGCGAACGACTCGATTTTTGTTTTTGGACTTCCTGACCTTCAGCCAGCCTCTGCACGGATTGCGCTGCCTGCACCGCATCCTCTGCCCACACGAGATTCTGCGCTTCATTCTGGACGATGATCCTGTTTCCGTTAAACAAGCGGATCCACTCTGGAGCCTCGACCGCTACCGCGCCACTCATCACGATTGCGCTAAAGTTGCCTTCAGGCTTTTCTGCCGGAGTCGTCACTGTCACTTGAACCTTCGAACCAGATTTCAACAACGCGGCTTTGACCGAATCCACGAACCCATCACCAGAATCAACCACCAACACAGAGAACTCACTCTGCTTCTCAGCCAACGTATCCGCCGTGGACGCGCCATCGGCACGCAAGACGCGCAAGTGATAAACGAGCACCACACCAAACAGGAAAAGTACCTGCGTAAGATTCAATAGAGTAGTTACAAAATCACTGCCAGGATTGCCAGTCAATACAGCTTTGATGAGTTGATAGACCAAACCAACGCCTGTCCCCATGACACCAATGACCGAAGCAAACAACGCGAGATACAAATACGTTTTGCGTAACACCGACCTGCGCGCGTGATCGCCTAAATCATCTTGAGCCAGTGCTTCAGCCTGCATCGGTCGCCAGGTCATTAACCAAAGCGGCAAGCCAACGATCAGCGAAGCAATAGATGTAGCAAGATTGGAACGGTTGTCACTTCCCATCAAAAACGCCTTGCTAGTGATCATATCGATGATGAAAGTAAGCAGGAGCATCACACCAATAAATGAAACTACCAACCCAATAAAAGAAAGGATGTAGTTATAGATGCGCTTCATCCCCGCCTGACGGACTCGGTCACCGATGGCTTCGATATGACGGTTAAGCCAATGTCCATAGTACGCCCAGATCATACCCAGCGGCACGCCTACAGAGATCGGTCCACCGATTTGTCGAACGAAATCACGGAAGGTTCCATCACCGCCCAGCAAGTATGTGACGATGGTATTCACCACCATCGCGGACGTTGTGATCACAGTGATGACGCCGCCGAGGGCAAGGATGTAGAGAATGCCCAGGCGTAGAGTCGAGCCCATTTCAGCCGGGTCAGCCAAGGAGTCCTGAATGACGCGCCAGGTATAGATCCAGACCGGCGTCCCGATCACCAGCAACGCTGTCCCGTTGACGACGACTTCACGTCCCAACTCACCCAAGACATTGCCGGGGATGTAAAAGATGAAACGCAAAATTTGCTGTGCGCCAAAGACGGTCATCAACAGACCGTAGAGCATCCAGATATAACGTGACAACCGGCGGACTTCGGAAAAGTTTTCTTTTTCCGTGAGCGTTGACCATGCGTTGCGTAGAACATTCCAGAAGTATGCAGCAACGATCAGGTTCATGATGATCGCGATCAGGTTATCAGCCAGCGTTTGTTCACGGAATGAACTAAACGCGCGCGCAACGCCCAACCCAGTGACTTCGACCAGTGAACGGTCAATGAACGATAATAGATTTTGAATCACGGGTATGAGCGTACCGAGCAGGACTCCGTACAGGAACACAGCCCGCAAGGTGGCAGATTTTTCATCCTCATCCTGCGCGGAGACACGTTGCGCCCATAGCCAGTGAACAAGGAAGATCGGCACACCGACCAGGATCAACGCCAGCGCCTGCGCCAGCGCATCTGCCCCGCCGGATACGGTTTGATCGATAATGGATCGGAGCAATCCGACCAACCCCCACACCACGATCTCGATGCTGATGATGGCAACGAGGTAAAAATAAAGACGACGAATGGATTTCATAAATTGTCCTCCCGTCATTGCGAGCGCTCTTCGCGAAGCAATCTCCAACACAATGAGGGGATTGCTTCGGGATCTCGACACTAGCGCGTCTCAACCCTCGCAATGACGTGCTATGTATTACTTCGGCGGTTTCACAAACCAGTCATAGCCCCAGAAATTATATTGGGGCATTAACGTCAACTTCCACTTGCCTTCCTGTTTCACCAGGTCGGCAGTTTGATTGTTACGATAACCGGTCGAGAACGGATCACTTGAGCCGGAAATCAATTGCAATTCCACCGTTGCCGTATCGCCAACGACCTCACTCGTGCCAATATCCACTGCCTGATTCTGAGGGTTCACTTCACCGTTCAAAAACGCGCGGCGGAAGGTCTCGTAGGTCGGCTTGTAATCAAGGTCGGCAAGGTAGCCATAGGCTTTCTCGTAATCCTTGTTCAAGACAGCCAACACATAGTTATGCACCACACCTTCGGGCGTATCGTCTGAGATATAGGTTTGCGAATCCTTGCGGGTGAAGAATACAGCCAAAGCCACCACCACCAATAAGCCAATCCCCACTAAAATGCCTGTTAAAAAGCGATCTTGTTTCATAAAGTACCTCCAGTGTCCGATTTCATTGTATAGTTTTTAGGACGAAATGGCAAGCGGATTTGTTTCCCGGCTTGAATCTGACCATTATTCCCTGTATACTAGTTTTCATGGACACCCTCCCCACCGGCACCGTGACATTCCTCTTCACGGACATTGAAGGCAGCACTAAACTCTCGCAGGAACATCCCGATACGTGGAATGCCTTGCAAAAACGCCATAATGCCATTATGCGTTCTGCCATTGAATTGCAGAACGGCTATGTGTTCAAAACCATTGGCGATGCATTTTGCGCAGCGTTTCATAATGCAGGAGATGCTCTTCAAGCCGCAATAAAAGCCCAAGTGGATTTGTATGCAGAGAACTGGGGCGGTATGATTATCAAAGCAAGAATGGGGATTCACACCGGCAAAGCAGAAATTCAAGATGACGGAGATTACAACGGCTATGCCACACTCAGCCGAATTCATCGGCTAATGTCTGCCGGGCATGGAGGACAAATGCTCATCTCGCAAGCCACACAAGATCTGATTCGCGATGAGCTTCCGCAAAGCGTTACTTTACGCGACATGGGCGAACACCGTCTAAAAGATTTAATCCATCCCGAGCATATCTATCAGTTAAATATTCCAGATCTGCCAACTGAATTTCCCACGCTAAAAACGCTGGATGTGCAATTAAATAACCTGCCCGCACAAACAACAGCCTTCGTGGGACGCGAGCGTGAGATTGCCGCTGTGCTGGGATTACTGCGTAATCCCGAAGTACGGCTTGTCACATTGACAGGCACGGGCGGCACAGGCAAGACCAGATTGTCGCTTCAAGTCGCTGCTGATCTGCTCGATGAATACGAACACGGCGTCTGGTTCGTGGAACTAGCCTCCATCACTAATCCTGAACTGATTCTTCCAACAATCGCTTCGATACTCAAGGTAAAAGAATCTGCGGGCGCATCCATTGAACAGACTCTGCATGAATATCTTTTCAAACGCAATTTACTGCTCGTCATTGATAACTTTGAGCAAGTAGTCAGCGCCGCGCCTGTGATCGGCAAACTATTGGCTGCCGCACCGAAAGTCAAAGTGCTGACCAGCAGCCGCGAAAGAATATACCTGCGCGGAGAACATGATTATCCTGTCCCGCCGCTGGGCCTTCCTGAATCCAAACACAAACAAACAGCGGCAGTGCTGGCTCAGTATGAAGCAATTACCTTGTTTATTCAACATGCACGCACGGCAAATTCAGCTTTTGTGTTGGATGAAGAGAACGCACCCATCGTAGCAGAGATCTGCTTGAAGTTGGATGGCTTACCGCTGGCAATCGAATTGGCGGCAGCGCGTTCACGTTTGCTCAAACCAGCAGTCATACTTGAAAAGTTAAAGAACAGCCTCAGCATACTCACAGGCGGCGCACGCGACCTTCCGCAGCGGCAACAAACAATCCGTAGCGCGATCGACTGGAGTTACAATCTCCTGGATGATGCTGAGAAAGTCTTGTTTACGCGGTTGGCAGTTTTCGTAGGCGGATGGACACTTGAAGCAGCCGAAGCAGTTTGCGGTGGAGAAGACATCGAATCAGAAGATATTCTGGATTTGTTGACCCGCCTCACGGATAAGTCCCTGATCGAGGCACACGCTCAAGCCGAGACCTCACGCTATCGTATGCTGGAAACCATTCGCCAGTTCGCGCTCGAAAAGCTGATCGAATCGGGAGAACTTCCAAATACACACATCAAGCATCTCGATTTCTTCATCCAACTCGCTGAATCTGCGGAAACCCCGCTTATCGGTCCCGACCAATTACAGTGGTTGAACGATCTTGAGAGGGAACACGACAACTTCAGAACTGCGTTGGAATGGTCTGTAAAGGCGGGCAAGCACGAAGAGGCATTACGGATGGCCGGAGCGCTTGGATTGTTTTGGTTAAAACATAGTCATTTTTCAGAGGGGCGAAGGTGGATCGAGAATATCATGGAAGATCATCGGAGCCCATCGGATCAGTTGCAAATTAAGGCATGGCGGTGGGCAGGTTTCATGGCTTTCTGGCAGCAGGATATGGTGGAAGCCTACAGGATTTATACCCAAAATTTAGAGCGAGAACAGGCACTTGAAGATCAATGGGGTATTGCTTTTAGCCTGCATATGCTCGCCAACATCGCCTACACTGAGGGAGATGTGGAAAAAGCAAGGGAGCTGCACAAAAAAAGTATCGCTCTCAGCCGTGAAATTGATGCAAACTGGGTTATGGCACTGGCACAATATAGTCTGGGGGATATCGAGCATTCTCAAGGAAATTTGGCTCTCGCCGAGGAGTTGTCTCAGGAGAGCCTAAACCGCTTCCGCCACCTTGGAGAAAAATTTGGAATGGGACTGGTCTTGTCAAACCTCGGTTATATAATATATTCAAGAGGAAATTATTCATCTGCGAAGAAGATATTTCTGGAAGCCCTGGATCTTTCCAGAGAACTGGGTACTAAAGAAGGGATAGCCGTGGTCATCAATGGTCTTGCTGGCGTTTTTCAAAACGAAGGGGGATATATCACGAGCGCCCGATTGCAAGGAGCGGTAGTCTCGATGGAAAAGGAGGTTGGTATTATGTTTTCGATGTATCCTGTGGAACAGGAAATGTTTGATTCAACCACCAGAGCATTGAAAGAAGCCCTAGGAGCGCAGGCATATCAAATGGAATTTGAAACTGGCATGACCCTCACCCTGGACGAGGCTGTGAGTTTGGTATCTGGGTGGAACTAAAATGACTCTCCCTACCGGCACCGTCACCTTCCTCTTCGCAGGTATGGAAGGCAGCACCAAACTTTCGAATCGGTTTATTATCCTAGTTTAGAACTGGAGACATAAATGGCTCCCGATCAATATAAATTCCAAATGGCGATCCATGATTTTCAAGCCGCGCGGCAAAAAGCCGGGATACAGGAAGTGTTGGCGCGCATCACTGGCAAATCAACGCAACTCTTATCCTATGACGATGTCGCTGAAAAACTAAAACTGCGCGCCCGCACCGAACGCGGCATACAGCTTATTCCACTCGACGCTATCGTTGGCAGCGTTGGTCGTTATACTGATTTCACACGCACCTTCCTGCCGCGCAACGCCGGTGATCAACAACGCTGGGCAAATGTCAAAGCCGCATTCATGGAAAGTGGCGCAGGCTTACCGCCCATTGAAGTCTATAAAGTGGGCGAGGTCTATTTTGTGGTGGATGGCAATCACCGCGTGTCCATCGCCAAGCAAGAGGGCTTAACTTCCCTTGAAGCGCGGGTGATCGAATTCAAAACCGATATTGCGCTTACGCCCGATGTGCAGCCCGATGACCTGATCATCAAAGCCGAATACGCCGATTTCATCAACGCCACCCGCATTACCGATCTGCGTCCAAATGTGGATCTGAGTGTCACGACCTGCTGTCAATACGACAAGCTCATGGATGAAATCTATGTTGCGCAATATCTCCTCCAACAAGCAGGCAAAGCGGATGCTACGTTTCAAGACTCAGCCGCAAGCTGGTACGACACGATCTACATTCCCCTCGCTGAAGCCATTCGTGACCGCGGTCTGTTGCATTGGTTCCCCGGTCGCACCATCACCGATTTATACATTTGGATCGCGGAGAACCGCGCCGCCCTCGAGAAAGAGTCAGGGATGGAGATCCAATCCGATATTGCCGCAACAGACCTAATTTTGGAAAGAAGCGTCAAGTCCGAACCCGGTAGTTGGCGCAAAGCACGGATATCCACCCGCTACACTGATCATCTCTTTATGGATATTCTCGTCCCATTGAGCGGCGACTCCGCCAGTTGGGATTCGTTGGAGCAAGCCATTACTATTGCACAGCGCGAAGAGGCAAAGATCCATGGCTTGCATATTGTTGATTCAAAGGAAAAAGTGGAAGGCGCAGATGCACTGGCTGTTCAAGCACAGTTCAATCAGAGCTGTGCCGATGCCAGCGTGGATGGAAAACTCTTCATCGAAACGGGCGATATCACAAAAAAGATCTGCGACCGCGCCACGATGACCGACCTGATCGTGTTGAAGATCGTCCACCCGCCGCTAGGCGGCTTGGCGGGTCTGTCATCCCCGTTCCGCGCCATTATCATGGATGCATCGCGCCCAGTGCTGGGCGTGCCTGCCAAAGCGACGCCATTCAAACGCGCCCTGTTGGCTTATGACGGCAGTGATCAGGCAAAAGAAGCCTTGTTCGTCGCGACCTATCTCGCTGAGATCTGGAAGACCGAACTGCTGATATTCACCGCCTGGGATGGAAACAAAGTAAAAACCGACGCGCAGGAACATGTCCGTAAATATCTTGATATCCACGAAGTGGCAGCAGAATACATCCTCAGCGAACACGGCGCCATGGATGCGTTAAAGAAGACCGTAGATGAACGCGCTGTCGACCTGGTGCTGATGGGCAGTCATGGCGGCACCACACTTCAGCAGGTCTTTAGTGGCAGCGCGCTGGATTATATGTTGCGCGAGTCGCAGGCGCCGATCTTTATCTGCCGCTGAGTGCTTTTGATATACTTAACTCAGCGTACGCAGTTTTGTTCGTAACGCGACATTTATGTCGCTATTCAATAAAGCGCGGCATAAATGTCGCGCTACAAGGAGAACTCCATGACTATCTCTGCACCACGTTGGGATCTGACCAACGTCTATCCTTCACTTGACTCCAAGGAATTCAAAAACGCCATCAAGAAATATAAAAAGATGTTGGATGAGCTGGAAGCCTTCCTGACCAAAAGCGTCAGCAAAGCCAACGCTAAAACTGACCCGAAGAAATTAGGGAAACTAATCGGTGAATCAGTAGAGAGTTTCAATGCGCTTTATGAACTCTCCGGCACGATCGGTCCGTTCATTTATTCATTCATCACCACCAACTCACGGGACAAGGACGCCATGCGCGCGCTCTCGGAGTTCGAGAAAATGTCGGTGCAATCGAGTATGTTGGGCACCAAATTCCAGGCGTGGGTGGGCAAGCTGGGGAAAGCCGCGTTGAAGAAAGCGCTGAGGACTAATCCATCTGCAAAGGCACACGAGTTCGCGCTCAACGAAGCGGTGGACCAGTCCGTGTATATGATGAGCGAAGCGGAGGAAGATCTCGCCGCGGAATTATCTCTGAGCGGCGGCAATGCGTTCGGCAAACTGCAGGGCACAGTCACATCCCAACTCACGGTTGATTTCGAACTGGATGGCGAAGTAAAAAAGATGCCGATGCCCGCGCTGATCAACTTGCGCTCGCATCCCGATGAAGCCGTGCGCCATCGCGCGTATGATGCCGAGAACAAGGCTTGGGAGGGAGTCAAAGAAACATTGACAGCGTGCATGAACGGCGTCAAGGGCGAAGCGATCACGTTGAATAAAAAACGCGGACGCGAAGACGCCATCCACGAATCGATTGATTCGTCGCATATGGATCGCGCGACGCTCAAGGCAATGCTCAGCGCGATGGAAGCCTCCTTCCCGATGTTCCGCAAATATTTCAAGAACAAAGCCAAACGCATTGGCAAAGATAAACTCGCCTGGTGGGATATCTATGCCCCCGTAGGCAAAGCCGATAAAGAATATACTTTCGAAGAAGCGCGTGATTTCATTGTAGAGAACTTCAACAAGTTCTCACCTGAGTTGGGCGCATTCGCCCAACGCGCATTTGACAACAACTGGATCGACGCCGAACAACGCGATGGCAAACGCGGCGGTGCATTTTGTATGGGTGTGGCGAGCGTGAAAGAAAGCCGCATCTTGAGCAACTTCGATGGCTCGTTCGATCAGGTCAGTACGCTGGCACATGAACTCGGTCACGGTTTTCATAACGAGTGTGCTTATCAAGCTGCAAAGACAGCGATGCAAAAAAACACGCCCATGACTCTGGCTGAGACCGCGTCCATCATGTGTGAGACGATCGCCACAGAAGCAGTGCTGGCACAGGTCACAGACCCGCAGGAAGTTCTCGCTGTACTGGAAGCCCAATTAATTAATGCCACCGGCGTCATCGTGGATATTTACTCACGCTATCTGTTCGAGAAGGAAGTTTTTGAACGCCGCGAGAAATCTGAACTTTCATCGGATGAATTGAACGAGATCATGGAGCGCGCCCAAAAAGCCACGTATAGTGACGGACTCGATGAACGTTATTTACAGAAGTTCATGTGGACGTGGAAGCCGCACTATTATTCTTCTGACCGATCGTTCTATAACTATCCATATGCATTCGGCTTGTTATTCGCAACCGGACTGTACGCGATCTATCAAAAACGCGGCGCGGCATTCGTGGAAGATTACAAGAACCTGCTCGCCTCCACCGGCGAAGTCTCTGCCGCCGAGCTTGCCCAGCGCTTCGGCATTGATATCACCAAACGCAAATTCTGGGATGACAGCCTTGCGATTATTAGCAAACAGGTCGATAAATATTGCGAAATATAAAAATGCGAAAAACAAGATTTATCTTTGCACTCTCGATTCTCGTTTTTGCGATCTCAGCCTGCAATGCCATCGCGCTCACTGCAAAACCATCAACCCAAACTCCAACTGTGATCAGCACGTCGACTCAAACGCAACCAACGCCAATTGCGACGCAGACACAACCCCCAGTCAAAATTCCGCAAACTGCAGACGAAGTTGTGCGTGTCAGCCTCAGTGAAGCGAAAAGAGGCTTTGACAATAAATCAGCCATCTTCGTGGATACCCGACCCAAGTACGCGTATGATACAAGTCACATCAAAGGTGCGCTCTATCTTGGCGACTTTGAACTCAGCCCGCTCAGCCTCGACAAGCATCAATGGATCATTACCTATTGCACCTGAGTAAACGAACACACCAGCGCCAGTGTGGCGCTTACTCTCATACAGAAGGGCTACACAAATGTAGCGCCGCTACTCGGCGGCTTGCAAGCATGGATAGATGCCGGGTATCCGGTTGAGCCATAAGGAGCATGTCATTGCGAGAGCGATGCTTTTCCGCTCGAAGCAATCTCCGACTCTGTTGGGGATTGCTTCGTCGCAACAACATAAATAAACCATGACCATCCTCTCCATCGATCACATCCAGCTTGCCATGCCTATTGGCGAGGAAGAAAAAGCGCGCGATTTCTTCCTCAACCTGCTTGGCTTTCATGAAATTCCAAAACCCGCCGAGCTTGCCAAACGCGGCGGCGTTTGGTTCGAATCAGAAAGCGTTCAACTCCATATCGGCGTTGAAGCAGATTTCCATCCCGCGCGCAAGGCACATCCTGCGTTCCTTGTTGATGATCTCGATACTTTGATCATCAAAGTCCAAAACGCGGGATATGAAACTGATACTACTCAACCGCCGCTGGATGGCTATAAACGCGCGCATGTTTTTGATCCATTTGGAAATCGAATTGAGCTGATGCAAAAACTATGATCTCGCCTCTCATCACCCACTGGCCTGCTCCCGTTCTACCGACCGAATCCACGCTGCGACAATTCTGCGCCGACGAAGGTTTGAATCCATATCCATGGTCAAATAGACCGCATGATGTATATCCCGCACACATGCATTCTTACGCAAAGATCATTTACGTTGTGCATGGCTCGATCACCTTCGGCTTGCCAGACCTGGGACAAAACATCACCCTAAAAGCCGGTGACCGGCTCGACCTGCCCGCCAATACTTTGCATGATGCGGTAGTAGGTCCGCAGGGCGTCGTTTGTTTGGAAGCACATATATAAAACAGAACATCCTAAAAAGAGTTCATCCCGCAGTTGCACTGCGGGATGAACTCTTTTATTCCGGTAGGACGAAACACTATCTCGTCCTACTTTAGAAGATGCCCTTCAAAAACAACAGTAGTCCCACGATCGCCAGCGGGACGCCAACGATCGCGCCGATCACGGTCAGGCTAACGAGCACGCCGATGAGCATCAGCACGAAGCCCAGGATCATCGCTACGAGTCGACCGGTCAATTCTACGATGACCGCCAGCAACTTCCAGATGGCGGCAAAGGGCCAGAGATACCAAGGGATATGATGTTTTGTATGTGTTGTCATTTCAACCTCCGAGTTAAAAGAATTTCTGTGCTTATACATACGCAGAATCACAGAAAAAGTGTCAAACGGACATTCTCTTTCAGCATGTTATAATGCCAAACATGCCACCTAGAAAACAAAAACAAATAGACCCGGTCATTGAGCCGATAGAACAAATAGAACCCGAGCCCATCGAAGATTCTGTAGTTGAAGAAGAGACCGTTACCTTCAAGCGTAGTCACTTCTATGCAGTCGTCAGCGTTCTGACCTTTTTTGCAGGAATACTGGTTGGTTACGTGGTATGGGGCACGGACTTACTGCCGCAGTTGGGAAAAAGCTCGAAAACAGCCGCGCAGGCTAACGGTCCGATCGTTGAAGCGCCGGTCACCGCCGAGCCGCAGTTCACCCGTTACGATGTCCCGTCTGACGGCTTCTATGCTCTCGGTCCGGCTGATGCACCGATCACCATCATCGAGTTCAGCGATTATCAATGCCCGTTCTGTAAACGCTGGCATGCCGAAGTTTATGACCAACTACTCGCGGCATACCCAGGCAAGATCAAATTTGTTTATCGCAACCTGCCGCTCACATCCATTCATCCCGATGCTCAGGGCGCGGCGGAAGCCGCACTATGCGCCGGTGATCAAAATGTGTACTGGCAGTATCACGATAAACTGCTTAGCGGCGAAACCTTGGGAACCAGCGTCTACACCCAGTATGCACAGGAACTGAGCCTGGATCTGACCGCCTTCAATGATTGCATCTCGACCCAGAAGTTCAAAGAAGCAATTCAAAAGGACAGCGATTTTGCCTTGAACCTGGGCGTGCGCTCAACACCGACCTTCTTCATCAACGGGCTTGCCATCGTAGGCGCACAACCGCTCGATGTTTTCAAACAAGTGATCGATAAGGAACTCGCGGGAGAGATCCCCACCAACTAAAGCGCTGAATACAGCGGAGGGCGTTATGAAAAAGTTTGTGGCAGTAGCTGGCAATATCGGTGTGGGCAAATCCACGCTGGTCGAAATGTTATGTGTGCGCATGGGTTGGGAACCATTCTACGAACCCGTCACTGAAAACCCGTATCTCGCCGATTTCTATAAGAACATGGATGCCTGGTCGTTCCATTCCCAGGTCTTCTTCCTCACGCATCGTTTGCGCTCCCATCATCGGCTGGGTCAACACCCCACTTCTGTGGTGCAAGACCGCAGTGTCTATGAAGATGCCGAGATCTTCGCCCAGAATTTATTTTTACAGGGACATTTAAATTCGCGCGACTATCAAACCTATCGCGAACTCTATGAGACGACTTCCCGCCTCCTGCCGCCCCCGGACCTGGTCGTTTATCTACGAGCCTCTGTCTCCACGCTGATGAATCGCATCTCCAACCGCGGACGCGACTACGAACGCACCATCACACCCGATTATCTCGCTGGCTTGAACAATCTCTACGAACAATGGATCGAGAACTTCACGCTCTGTCCCGTGCTCGCCGTCCCCGCCGATGACCTGGATTACGTCTCACACTCCGGTCACTTGAAATTGATCCTCGAAAAAGTACAGGATAAATTGACCGGCAAAGAAGAGGTCGTCTTCGAACCCGAAGAGGTCGCCCGCGCTTCGGCGGATGATTGAAATCCAAGGGCAAACATGATCAACCCCTAACTTAAGAAACCAGCCACGGATTTCACTGATTTACACAAAAAAAGGCAACCCGGTTCAGAGGTTGCCTTTTGGTTTTAATCCTTTTAGACGATTAATTAAAAAATCCGTGACGATCCGTGGCTAAATGCTCGAAAGATCAAAATCGGGGTGAGGTATGTCGCTTTGTTTAATCTACATACACATCCCATTTGCTATTGTCATCTGGGATAGTCTTTTCCCCGAACCAGCCTTGCGCATCCCAATAAAAACGGCTCCAGATATTCCCAAACGATGGACATTCCGCCCACGCAAAATCATCTGGGAGCATATCTGAAATCGGACACGAGGACTGATCAGCATTCCCACCGCTGGGCGGATTGGGGAAGCTACCGCTCAATGAATTCTTGAGTCCGGGCGTCGGGAAACAATTGGTTGTCCAATCATCCAAACCGCCGTTATCGGGCAGGCGGCAATAAGCCTGATCGGGATATTTCACGACGGTGTAGTTATAGGCATCACCCAATTGCCCATTGGGTTTGATGAGACGTACGCCATCACCGCCATCACTCAACAACAAGCCGGTATCCTTGCCATAGAAAACCATCCGCTCGCCGGGTTTGAGCGTCACAGACGGGAGTCGGTAGGGCGCTGAACCAATATTCGCTTCATCATCCAAGCTATAGCCGCTCAGGTTAACATCGATCGTGCCGTGGTTGAGGAGTTCGATATATTCATCGCCCACGTTGACCACGCCATCGTTGTTCCAGTCATGTCCCGGGCGCGGCACAAATTCATTGATGCCGATGAGGGGTGGAGGCGGCACGAATACTGGGACAGGCGTGGTTGTTTTGAATTTCGTAGGAACAGATGTCTTGCTAGGGATTGGCGAAGGCGTGGCTGTGACAGAGATCGCCCAATTGGCATATCCTGGCGTGCCATGAATCAGATAATTCGTAGAGCTGGTACCTCTAGCATCATGTTTAGTCCAGGAAGCCGGGTTTACATTCGTAAACCAAGCAGTGTCGCTATCCGTGACAACTCCGCGACGTTCCATGGTGCCGAATGTCGTGTTATTGCCAGCAGGCCATGCTCCGCTGTTTGAATTTGCAGTATCAATACATATGCCCGAAGCATTATAGAGTTGCAAAACTTCGTTGCTATTCCCGACATCACCTGTGAAAATCTGATTGGCATTAACATCTGAAACCGTGGTGTCATCCGTTAGTGTGCTACCTCGTTCCAGCAGGTAATATTCATTCGGTCCAAGATTGAAATTTGAGAGCGGAATGTTAGGGGTTCCATCTACGGCTCTTAGTATCCAGCCGTTCAAATTGACCAAACTTGCGGTTGGGTTGTAAAGCTCGATCCACTCATCCGTAGTAGATGCAGCCGTACCCGCCCAAGCAACTTCATTAATGATAATGGAAGTGGGTGTTGATCCAATTCCACACAAACCGGGCGTGGATGTTCGCGTGGGGGTAGGAGAAATGAAATATGTAATCGTATTGTCTGTGCTTGTACTGGCAATATTATTGTTTCCTACTAAATCTAGTACCCTATTTGCCGCAATGATTGGAATTAAGGTTCCAAATCCAGTGACTGCGGTGGCAGACAAGGTAAATTTTTTATGATCCCCTGAGTCGGTAATGCTCCAGGTAATTCCAGTTGCAGAACCACTTTGTGTAATATCAGCTACCGTAAACGAGGCGGTATTAATGGGTTCAGAAAAGACAACATCAAAATTGACCGGCAAGACATTTGTAGGATCGGCTTGCGCAACAGCCTGAGTAACCATTACGGTCGGAGAAACATTATCGTTGAAAGTAACAACATTATCCGTGCTGGTGCTAGCACTATTGAAGTTGCCTGCGGGGTCTGTCACTCGATTCGCCGCAATGGATGGGATCAAAGTCCTATTATTTGGCGCAATGGCTGTGGCAGACAGGGTGAAATTTATATGATCGCCTGAGTCAAGTATATTCCAGGTAAAAGAAGTTACCGTTCCAGACTGCGTTATATCGGCTGTCGTAAATGTAGTAGTATCTATCGGTTTTGAAAATACAACCGCAAAATTTATTGGCGTTGCATTCGCCGGGTCCGCCTGCAAAGCCGCCTGATTGATCGTCACGGTTAGGGGGATATTATCCAAGGTATAAGTCTCATCAATGGATGGTTCGACTATCGGCAAAAGATTGAGAGCAACATCTGTAATAGTTGGAGTAGCACTCAAATTTAAGCCCACAACGCCATTCAAGCCTGCAAGGTCTCCCCCAGAAACTGTCACATCATATACCCCAGTGCTCACCAATACCGCAGATATTGGGGTTCCGATTGTTCCCGTTGCAACAAAATCAGTAACATCCACGCCAAGCACAGTCTCGCTAAAAGTAACCCGAAATATAAGGCTATCTGCATTCGTTGGAGTAGAAATTGGATTTTGGCGTTTGAAAGAAACTGTGGTTGGGGGCAAGCCATTATCAATTTCAATATTTTTATTCACCCCAAGAGAACCTGCATTAAAAACGCCAGTTCCCGGAGCAGGCAAAGTTAATATTGCGTTTCCTATTGCGCCTGTGATTGTGCCGCCATTCAATGTCAAAGAGTTAGCGTCTACATAATCCAAATCACCGGATGTATTACCCGCTACAACAGTATAGTTAAAAGTTAACGTGGGGGTTCCGCTTCCGCCGATATAGGTTGCTTTTTCATGCGTTACTCCAGTTTCAAGCAGTAGTGTCGGCGTACCGGTTACATCCACGTTGTTACTAAATGTTATCTGTATGGGTATGACTGCCCCTGTAGTATATGCTGGAGGAGAATTTGTTACAGTCGATGTGACATTGACCACACTTAAGCAGGCAACGGGAATGACTGATGAGTTCTGTGGGTTTGGAGCACTTACCACAAAATCACTACTATTGTTATCTGTATCGGTACAAAAACCACGGATGTCTGCAATGGCAGCACTCGGTGCTGGTGCACTAGCTGTTTCACTGCAATTGGCAGCGCCATAACCAACAAAATCAACAACACTCGCTGAAATTGGACAGCCGCTACCCGTCAATGCAGTGGCGGTATTTACCAGCGCAACCTTGCCGTCCGTTGAACTCATAGCTATTGTGCCAGTCGCATCAGGAGTTGGTAGTGGGCTTCCAACTGCACCTCCGGAACCTAATTGCACAAGGTAATATTGACCTGGAGCGAGAGAAGTATTCGTTAATGGTGTAACCTGCCATGTTGTTGTACCTGTAGCAGCTGCATATTGGATTGACCAACCTGTTAAAGTAACAGGTGTGGAACTGAGATTGAATAATTCAACAAAATCATTGGTATAAGGTGCGCCCGCATTCCCCCCGCCTCCATAAACCTGACTAATGACAATACTCGATGATGCTGCATTTACAGACGATGGAATAACACCCACCAGCCCAGTCAACAGGCAGATGAGCAGGAACAAAAAGAAGAGCGGGCGGAGAGTCTGCTTTTGGAAAGTCATCGAAAAACTCAAAGAGTGAAACGGCTTCAGGATCAAGAAACAGGCTTCGGCTAAGCACGCAGCGTAAGAGTCCAAACAGAAACCCTGAATACAGCTATTATATACCACCCTTTACTAGCAAGTGTCCAAAGCCGACAAGTACTAGTCTAACGCGGCTCCACGACCAGCTTGATCGCGGTCCGCACCTTGTCATCAATGGTCACATCCACAAACTCCGGGATGCAGACAACGTGGATATCGTCATTCTTCAAATATCCGATCGCCAGCACCAGCGCTTTCACAGCCTGATTGACCGCGCCCGCGCCGATCGCCTGCACGTCAGCCCGTTTATGTTCACGGACGACACCCGCAATTGCCCCGGCCACAGCAGATGTACGGGAGTTGGCAGAAACTTTGATCATGTCCATGGTGAGCCTCCCAACAATGAAAAAGGGGCGACAACGTTCATGATGATTGTACAAGATTTACCCCTTCAATTCAAGCATTATATTAATAGGTTAAGGATATA
The DNA here is from genome assembly GCA_040006635.1 of Chloroflexota bacterium. Taxonomy (GTDB): domain Bacteria; phylum Chloroflexota; class Anaerolineae; order Anaerolineales; family Villigracilaceae; genus Defluviilinea. The sequence goes on along the minus strand of JBDTWO010000003.1, from coordinate 15,548 downwards.
GTAATAGTAGTAGGGGGTGTGGATAGTGTGGACAAAGCCAAATCTCCGCCATATATGGGATGACAACCCCGCCTCTCTCTGGATGTAGGTCTGCTCCTGTTTTCCGAGCATCATCCACCTGTGGAGAGAATCCCCCAAACTCATCAACAGCCTTATCCACAAATAAAGTAGATAAATCGCGTTTTCCATATCTTGGAAAATCTCAAAGACACTGGCTATATATGGGGGTGACCCCCGCCCGAATAATCGAACAGATTTGCGAGTTGTCCACAGCGAGTGCCACTTATCCACAAATAAAGGGTACTTATCCACAGAAACCCTGTCCAGACAACCGTTTTTGAAAGGCGTACTCCCCTAAATGCAGTCACCTTTGGGTACTATTCTCAGGCTCAGTCCGCGAAAATCGGCTCCGGCAACCCCAGAATTGGGGATGGTTTATCCACATAAACATCTAAAAATGCCGCCGAAGTAGCCAATTGCTCCCGAACATTCCAGATCAACAGGGAGACTTTTCGGTAGTTCAGGTTGTTTGCCTCAACCCCCGAAGCCGTAATCCCCAGAGCTTTACAGAGAAACAAGGCGCGCGGCAGGTGGAATCTCTGGGTTACTAACAGAACATTGTCCAGCCCAAATATGGCTTTTGCCCGAAAACAGGTATCGTAGGTCCGCCTGCCAGCGTAATCTAGAACAATATCTGCGCTTGGAACCCCTAAAGACAGGGCATATTGGCGCATTGCCTCCGGCTCATTGTAGTATTCTACAGAATTATCACCGCTCATCAGCAGCTTTTCCACTTTGCCGCCAAAATAGAGCTTAACGCCCGTTTCCACCCGGTCACGTAAGATAGCTGTGGGTGTGCCGTCGCGCCTCAACCCGGCACCAAAAACGATGGCAACTCGCGCCGCAGGAGCCTGATCCGCCTGGTAGATGCGATTCCATGAATAGAGCATGGTAATAAGCCTTGGCAGAAAAAGTCCGACCAGACCAACTATGCATAGGACAAGAAGTGCTTTTCGCAGAATTTTTAATATCTTTTTCAGCATGTTTTTGATTTTACTCACTGCCAGTTAATTGGGAATGAGTTTTCAAGAATATAATCATGCAAAATAGGTATTTAACTCGTAAATGTAACCTTTTCTTAACAAGGCTGTAAGTGAAAAGACTTGAATTTCTGCTGGAAACGGCTATACTATAAATACTTCTGAGGACGGTCCTTAGAAAACAAACTATTTATTCGAAAGGAATTAAAAAACATGTTATTCGCTCCCAAGGAAAAAGGTCAAGGTTTGGTTGAGTACGCGATCATTCTCGCGCTCATCGCCATCGTCGTGATTGCTGTTATGACCACGCTCGGCAAGAAGGTCAACAACACCTTCAACATGATCGGCAACTCGCTGACCGTGTAATTTCAAAGTTTACAAACAAAACTGCCCTGTCGAAAGACAGGGCAGTTTTGTTTTCACGTAATGCGGAGAATGGCCTTTTTATAAAGGTGTCAGCCAGTGCTTTGAAATCTTTATCATCGTGTAACTCGCCGGGAGTTGTTATGGGTTTACAGCCGAGTTATGCCATTCGGCGGCATACCATTCGATATATTCTGTCGTATGGGATCGCCAATATTCCTCGGTATGCGCGCCACTATAAAGATGCCATTCGTGGACTATGCCATTTTCAGTAAAGATAGACTCTACCTTAACTGCCATCTCAAATTCCTGGTCGTTATCGCCGATATCCATAAAGATGGTCGGACGGGATGTGACTGGAATTTCTTCGACCCACTTCTCAATACTTGAGCCATCTCCTTGAAACACGGCGAGTGAGTGTAAGCCGATGACACTGAACAGATCCCAGTGAGTGAGACCGAGACGTAGTGCCCAGCCCGATCCGCGCGAGAGACCGCCGATGGCGCGTTGATTACGGTCTGGGATGGTGCGGTAGGTTTCGTCGATATAAGGGACGAGCGCATCGACGAGTCGCTCACCGAAACCGGGACCTGCTTCGAGATTCCAGTAGCGGTCATCGGGGAAGACAATGATAAAGGGTTGAGATGCGCCGGAGAGAATAAGTTGATCCAGTGCATTCACTGCGCCGAGACGGATCCATTGATCGGATGTATAAGTTTGTCCGTGCAGGAGGTAAAGGACTGGGTAGCGTTTTTCTGTCTGTTCGTTATAGCAGGGCGGTAAGTAGATGCGATATTCCTGTGCAGGTTTGGTTGATTCAAGTTTGCCTGATTCGACGCGACCGGGCTGGGTAAGACAAGTCAGTTGGGTGAAACCAGGAGTAGGAGTATTTGCTGAAATTGAAGGTACGACAGTAATCTGGGGCGTGGAAGTTGGCGAAAAAGGTGTAGGTGAAGGGATAGGCTGTTCGGACGGCGAGCAAGCCGTGATGAACGTGAGAAGCGTGAACAGGATTACTATCCATTTTGCTGCTTGACGGGTACTCATTCCACGCATTATACTCATTCCACTTAATCGGGGCGTGGCGCAGTCCGGCTAGCGCGCTTGCTTTGGGAGCAAGAGGTCGCAGGTTCGAATCCTGTCGCCCCGACAAATGTTTTTTGAGAATAATTCCTAGCTAGTCAAGCGGTCGTTATTTTCGCCGCGAATCGTCAAAGCGTCAAGACAAAAAAAAGACTTTCCAAAATGGAGAGTCTTTTTGTTTGGGAATTGCGCGATCCGTTTACAACCTGCCAGGGCGTAGCGTGGCGTTGTTGCTGTAAGGCGTGGCGCGTGTCTGTGACAATTGCTATCCCCGTTTCACTACAACGATTCTACGTGTTACATACTTGCGTATATGTCGCTTTCCGTAGGTATTAATAAAATACAACAGGCACAAACCGCGCATGGTCTCGGTTTGTGCCTGTCCAATGACGCGGCGCGTCAAGCGTGCTTGTGTTGGCTTTTGCCGTGCATACGGTCACGGCGTCCAGTCGAACGTGACGCGCTGTATTGCGCCGCTGTAAATGGCTTTTGTTTGCGTTTACCTTTTACCGCGTTGCGGACGGTTTCGCGGTCTATCTCTAATCCAATTGCATCCGCCCATACTAAGCCGTCTGTTTGTAACCAGATAAACGCGCTGGGGTCGCCATGCTGCGCTTCGCCGCGTGCGTTCCCAATGACGGCGGCGGCTAATGGTCTTATGTCAAAGTCAGGGTTAATGTTCATGCGGTTATGGGGTTCGGCTCAAAATACTTTGACGACTCTTGTTTTTTGGCGTTCGGGTTCTTTTCCTCGCGGCGCGGTTGTTTCATCGCGGCGGTATATGCCAGGTTATCGAAGTGCGGCTTAATAAGCCGTGCCGCTGACAAGATAAAAAGATAATCCTTATTCTGCTTGCGGTTGCTTTTGGCGGGCGTGTCCAGGTCAAGACAATATGAGTCCACAAGCGTAAATAGTTCCTGTGCGAGGGCGTCCGCTTTTAGTCCGTTGTCACGCATGAGCGACAAGATATTATTATTGTCATCGGCATATTCTTGCAGCTTGCGCTCTATCTCTACCATGCGCTTATGCCCGTCTTTATATTCTTTGCTGTTTAGCTTCGCCGTGTTGCGTTCGGTTTCGCGGGCGTTCGCTTCGATGGTTGCAAGTGTTGCGGCTTTGCGTGCCTCCAATACCATGAGACGCGCGGCGGCGTTCTGTGCGGTTTGCGGGTCGCTGTTGGTTTGGCTTGCGGCATTATTCAACACGGCGCGGGCGGCTGTAATATCTGCTTCGATGGTTGTCAGGTCGCTTTGTAAACGTTCGGCTTTTAGTTTCAATTCGTTGCTTGTCATGGGGTTATCCTTTTTTGAATGTGTATAGTACTCGTAGTACTTGAATTAAATTTTCATCGCTTGCGGGCGTGTTCTGTGCAATGGTGTAACGTTGCTTTATTGCATCGCGCCATGTGTCCGCTAGTTGCTCCGCTTCGGTTTCGCGTTTATCCATGCGGGGATGCTGTAATGCTTGCGCCATGAGTTGCGGACTTATCTTGAATGACGCGGGCGGCTTGTGAACGTTCGTCACTGGTACGTTATGGGCATGTAGCGCGGCGTGTGCTAGTTCATGCGTAAAGGTGCGAATGAATCCGCGTAAGTCTGTAAACACTTCGGGCGCAAGGTCAATAACAACCATGCCCCCGCCCGCGTTGTATGTTTCGGCGCGGGCTTGTTGGTTTATCGGCTCTTGAATACGCACAGACACGCGCCGCCCTGTTAGCTGGCTGGCTGTTGTTTCAAGGTTCTGAATTAGTTCGGATGGTTTCATCGGATACCTTTTCTTCAACCCAGTTATTCGTTTGCGGGTCTAGTATGCGGCGTGAAACTAAGTGCTTTGTGCCGTCCATGCTCATGCCGTATATCTCGATAACTGTCACCTTTTCGGCGGGCTGTTTGTCGCTCCGCTTTTCAAGCTGTGCAAGTCGGTTCTTATGGTTTGGCATGTTTCACCCATTGTCGAAGTGAGTCTATCCGCCGTGCAACGTCCTCCGCCTCCGCCTTCGTCCAAACAGATAAACGCGGCGCGTCCTCCGCTTTTCGTGTGCGGGCGGTCTCTAGCAGTTCGTCAACACGGGCTAATATCTCACTAGGTTTCAAAAGTGAAACATCCATGCCGCGCGGCGGGTTCTGCTTTTCCAGTTGTGTAAGTCTGTTGTTTAGTTTGCTCATGTCCTTGTCTCCAATGCTTGAATACGTTTTTCCATTTCGCCAATTTCAAAACTCTTAACGAATGAGTCATACAGGGCAAGCAGTACACGCGCCCTGGCTATCGTGTTATCGTGCCCGAGGATCTCCGCCAATGTGTAGGACAAAATACTGCTTGCATCTTCAAGCGTGCGGACTTGTGCCGGTAATGTGCCCGCGTCCGCAAAGTGTGGCGTGTGTCGGTTCTCTCCGCCCTTCTTGCGTGACAATGCCCTGGCTACACCTGCCTCGGGTGCATGGTTGTAACAGTATCGCTTTCCTTTCAAGGCTTGCATCTTGCAGGGCTGTTTGTTGGTTGTGCGTGCTTTACATTGTGCCATGTCGTTACCTCATGTTTGGGTTGCTTGTGCTTTTGGTGTCTGCCTGCTTTGTTCTTCTCTCAATGCTTGAGGCGAGAGAGCGAGGCGCATTACACCTATCGACAACAGGAAAACAATAACGTTTTCACGGGTCATATTCTAAGTGTCGCCTTTTCTTTGGTGTCTGCCTGCCTGCCCTCTTGCGAGGGTTGACATTCGCTCATGCCGTCGGGTCGTATCGGTCGGTTTGCAAACATTCCTTTTGACTATGCTATCTAAGCACCGCGCCTGTCGTGTCCAACGAGTTCCGCGCGGGGTTTCGTCTGAGGAAACATCGGTATCTTTCCAGTAACCTTTTTTCTTGTCAGGTAAAGGCTAACCCGCTTGCTTTTTGCGCTCATCCAAAATTCATTGTTTCGCGCCCGTCAAAATTCATTGACGTTTGCCATGTCACCGCGACTCGCGCCGCTCATTATTTTGGTGACTTTTTATAGACTTTTCAGGGCTTGGCTACCCTGTGGGAATTGTCCTTAGTAACGCGATCCCGCGCTTTGCCCTGGGTTGTTTCGTCATATAATTACCTTGTCGGGCATTACTCGGTAACGTTGTCGGTCGTGCCCCTCGGTTGTCGCATCCGCTCCGCTCTACCCGCAAAAGTAAGAGGCGGAGCGGATGCTATCTATCCAAATAAACTAGGTTGTGAATAGTCAGGCACGGGCGTAACGTCAATGTGTAAAAGTTCATTGACGCGCTTTGTCTTGCTCTTGACTTTGCCCTGGATCGTGTGGTTCATGCGGGCGATCTCTACGGCGCGTTGTGGTTCATACTTGCCAAATCGAATTGGTTCTGACATGTGGCGAAAGTCATGGACAATGCAAGTCCACACATCGCCGCTGTCCAAGTTCGTAAACTGCAAAACGACGTTATCCGATAACGTCTCTAAGAGTTCCTCAGACATTGCGACTCTATGCGGGGCGTATAAAAAGCCATCGTTGTGGCGGCGAATGTCGCATAACGCGCCATCGTTCCGCATGACTGCGACTTTCCGCCCGCCAATATATACGGGCTGTGTTTCCTGTGTTTCGTTAATGGTATTATTGTGCATAAGGACACCTCCATTGTGTCCGCCGTCCGCGCCGCCCTTGCAACAGGGCGGTTTTTTTATTCGAGGGCGGGTATAAAAAAACTACGATCTATTGACCGTAGTTTATGCGTTATTGGGGCTAGTGAAGTTTCACAAAAGTTTCATAAAAGTTTCATTGTCTTTTTTTTGTAATTCCAAGTGCTTCTCGATCTCGGATGACTGTTGACCTGTTGCATCCCACTTCTAAAGCAATAGCGTCAATTGTTTTGTGTTTTGAAGAGAGTTCTTTAACCTTCGCGCGGCGTTCGACTATTGCGGGGTCTGAAATAACTACGGCTTGCGTTGGGGTTACAGGTTCCGCTTTATTCTTTTCGATATTTTCAAGAACATTTAACATAGCAGATTCCGCCGAGTCCAACCCCTGCCCCGCGTGAGACATCCTTTGTAGCCCTTTGCGCCGTAACTCAAAAATTGCTCTTTCAATATCTTTCATGTTTACATACTCCAAATAAAAGCCGTCTCAATTTGGACGGCTTGCGAGTATGCTAAAATCTGCATGTCTCGCCGTCCCTTGGCTTGACCGTGCCTCGGATGTTTTGCACACATCGCGGGGCGTTTTATTCCTTGCATTTTACTACTGCTTGGCACCATCTTAAGGCTTGCTTTTCACACGCTTGACAATGGGCGGCTATTCAATTTGAAAGTACTTAACTTAACGATACGTGCTTGCTATTCCGTTGAAAATTTAACTGTCTGTGACTGTTGTTTTTATACAGCTTGCGCGGGTGGGAAGTAGTGAAATATTCACCGCATCCGCACCGGCATACGCGGCGCAATTTCGGGCGGCGTATGCCAGTGAATAATGGGTTACTTCTTACGGGGAAATTTCGCGCCCTGGGTGGGCTGTTCCTCCAATTTCACGGCGGGTACATCCTTCCCGTATTGCATCTGCATCTTGAGGGCTTGCGCTTCTTTGCGATCCTGTCGCTTTTCCTGTCGCATCTTTTCGGCGCGTTCGTCTGCTTGTTTGCGTTCCTGTTCGAGTTGGTGTTCGACGGCTTGACGCTGGTATCCATAAGTCAAAGCCGATAACGCGGGCAATAAGCAGATACACGTGAGGACAATTACAAAGTCATTCCCCGCGCCGTCTTGCTTGGCTAGTACCACATTGACGAAAATTAGCAACACTTCGTAAACCAATGACACGCCCGCATATAACGCAATGACGCTGTTTATTTTGGTGTTATTGCTTTTGACACGATCCAATACCGCGTCAACCAGTTTCACCCATGCCAAGAGTCCGAGTCCTTCCAGCCCGTAACCCAATACATTCGCCGCCCACATCTCCCAATGGAAAAACTTTTGTGCTGAATGTGCGGTCATAAATGCAACAGGTAAGGGAAGGGCAAAGGGTAGCAGGGTTGCAACGAGTGCGAATAGGGACGGGTTCGCATGGTCTACGGCGTTCTTTATTCCATCGAATAACACAACCAAAGTACGGGCGAGTGTGTCAACGATCCAATTCATTACTTTTACAATGGTGTTTTTTTCGTCTGTGTTCATGGGGTTATCCTTCGTCCGCATCGCGTAACATTTCAGCCAAGGCGGGAAAACCTGCCTCCTCGTAACATTGCGCCGCGCCGTCATTATTCCCCGCTGTAATGAGTGCGTTGCCAAGGTCTAACAATTCCTGGACGTGTACCGCCTGGACAATTTCGGGCGTGACAATAATCGGTTCGTTCGGGTCTGTGTTCATGGGTTATTTATCCTTTTTTAATTGGGTTGTAACAAAGTCAACCGCATCGGTTAACGTTGTTTGTTTAACTTGGTTATCGAATTTCACAAGCACGTTGTAGACATCTTCGTTATAGACTAAGAGCTGTACGTCATGCCCTAGCACGTCAAGACATAAGCGGTCTATGGTTTCGCCGTCCTGGATGAATCTCTTTTGTTCTCTTACAAGTACAGGAAACATTAGCGCGGCTAGGGTGGGGAGGTTGTTTGTCATAGGCTTTTCCTTTTACGATAGGGGGATAAAATCGCTTGCGGTTGTTTCAAGGTCAAGCGATAAATTCAAATATTTTTGCGTTGTGCTAACGGATGAATGACCGAGTAACGTGCTAATTTGTGTAATGGGTATGCCCGCTTCATAACCGAGTTGTGCATAGGTTCGGCGGAGGTCATGCGGGGCGAGTTCTGGTATGCCGATCCTGTTACCGTATTTATTGACAAGCTGAAATATTGCAACGGCTGACATGGACTCACCGAGTTCTTTTTTCATCCCCAATGAACGCGCGATATATCCGCCGTTCACAGTTTCGCGCCATGTCCGTAAATGTGTCCCTAGTTTTTCGGATATTGGAATGACGCGATCCTTTGCGCCTTTGCCAGTGACCTGCAACACATCGCGCGGCTTGCCTGTCTTAGTCGGCTGTTGTTTCAACGCGTCGAATGTGAGGGTTGCGAGTTCCTCACGGCGCAAGCCCGCGCCTAGCAGTAAGCCGATAACGATCCAGTCCCGTTGTCCTTCGAGGGTGTCACCGCATAACGCGGTTATCTGTGCGACCTGCTTTTGACTTAGCCATGTATGCGCCTTTGTGCCTTTATGCTGTGGGACATTCACCGCGCCGCGCATCGCTTCGAGGCGATATACAGCGGCTTGGGTCTGTGCGATATTGGCGGGCGTGGCACCGGCTTTTAGTGCTTGCTCAATATCCAATGACATAAGGCGGAGGGCGGATTTTAGGAATTGTTTACGGGAGGATTTCAAACCATCGGCGTACTGTTGCAGGGCTTTATGGTTGGTGGGTAGTATGCCCGCGTCGTCCATGGCTTGAATTTCGCGGCGGTATTTGGCTTTCGTGCTTGGCTGTAATGCCGCGCGATCTATCGCGGTCAAGTCAAGCGGGGCGGAGGTGGTTACAAGGGCGGTTTGTGGGGTCATTTGGTTAGTTCCTTATGTGGTACAATAGTGCTATAAATTAGCGCAATTGTACCACAAGTGTAACACAATGCAAGAGGTGAATTTCACCGCCCTAGAGCGTTAGAACGAATGGAGATAAAATTATGAGCGTGCCTGTCAATAACAATTTTGGGATTCTTTTAGCTGAAAAGCGTAAGCGAGAAAAGAACACTATCCCGCTTTCGGATGTTGCGAAAGATACGGGAATAGCACGTCGAACGCTGTACGCTTGGCAAAGTAACAGGGTGGATCGTTTCGATGGAGACGTTATCGAAAAACTATGTAACTACTTCGAGGTCGGACTTCCAGACTTGTTAGAGCTTGTCCCGCCTGAATTACCACAACCAAAACAACCCAAACAAAAAACCGCCCGTAAATAGGGCGGTTCGTTTTTGTTAAGGTTTCTGCGGTCTCTACGGTTTCAAATTGTCAACGGGGGAATGTGCCCTGTGTTCGGTCAATAAATCGTCATCTACCATTTGGGCGTAGTGTTTCACCATCGTTAAATCTTCATGCCCCAATAGACTCTGCAGGGTCAATGCATTCATGCCCGCCCTGAGTGCCAGGATGGTAAACGTCCTCCGCATGGCGTGAGGGGTGACATGAATCCCTGTCCGCTTCGATAACCGGCGAAAGATGGTTAATAATCCCGATCCAGTGAAGCGCGTCCCGCCTTTGGCTTGAAATAAAACTCCGTCACGATCTGCAAGCGTTCTGCGATATGCCAACAAAGCGCGGCGGGTTGTGGCACCGATAACCGCGCTCCGATCCTTGCGACCTTTGCCAAGTCTTACCCGTACAAGTCCGCTTTGTATGTCTACGTCTTGCCAGTTCAGGGCGCAAACTTCGCCGCGCCTAAGTCCACTATCTGCCATAAATAAAATTATTGCCTTGTCTCGCACGTTGCATACTTTGACGATCTGCAACAATTGCGCCGTGGTCAATACGGGTAAACGCTTCTTTGAGAGTTTCGGCATGTCGAATTTTACTAGCGTGGGGGTATAACCTTCGGTATGCCAGAATCGCAACAAGGTTCGAATGGCGCGGGCGTGGTCGTGGCGGGTGGTGTCGGCTTTGTCTGCCAGGTGTGCGAGATATTCGCGGACATGGCGGGCGGTCACTTCAGCAGGGGCAAGTATGTCACGGTTTACGATCCATGCCAGGAATACACCGGCTGTATACCGATAAAACTCCATCGTTGCGGGCGTGCAATTCTTAGCCTGTCGCGATAAAATAAAGTCTGTATAAGCGTCTTGCAAAGCGACCGAGGCAAGCGTCCATAATGGTTGTGTTTTCGTCTTGGATGGCAATAGACTCTCGTTTTCTCTCTTGGTTTGCGGGGCGTGGCGCAGTCCGGCTAGCGCGCTTGCTTTGGGAGCAAGAGGTCGCAGGTTCGAATCCTGTCGCCCCGACAAATGTTTGCCACAGAGACACAGAGTGCACAGAGATTTTTCTCAGCGTTCTCTGTGTCTCTGTGGCTTAATTCTGGGTGTGTGCTAAAATCAATGTGGAGTATTACTATGGCAAAAAAGTTTGATGGTGTTATTGAAGCAGTCCGTTATAAGAACGGACAGATCGTGACTGTGCGAGCGTATGAACGACGCGGGGCGGCGTTTTCTGATCGGGTGCTGATCGACCGCAAAGAACTGCTGGAACGCATTAAGGATGGCAAAAAGTTCGTGATCGGCGCACGCAAAGAGTTTTGGGCGGGCACTTTTGATCAGACGAAGGCCGTTCAATTGGTGACCCGCGATGGCAAGGATTTCATTGTCACCCGCGCCGAAGCCGAACACGATGAATTAGAGTCGGCGCTTATTTTTTAGATTCCCATGAAGATCATTGATCAGACCCCGCTTATCGATGAAAAAGGCAACCTTGGACCGATCCAACGTGTGCAAGGTATGTTGCAGTTCGGGTTCAACTGGCCCAATGAACTCCAGGTACAAAATGCCATAATCAAGTTTTTTGGGAGCCAGTTGGAAAAGGGTTATACCCTGATTCGCAACATGCCGCTTGGCGAAAGCGGTATTATGATCCCGATCATTCTGCTGGGATCGACCGGCATTTATGTTATTGAAATAACCTCCCTACGCGGGCGTTATGAAGCCAAAGGTGATGCCTGGAATGTTGAATCAGGAAATCAATATAAACCAGCCCCGGTCAATCTCATTCAACGTACAGCTCGCATGGCGCGCGCGCTGCAGGTGTATATTGAAAGGCAGGGTGTGAAGCTCCCTGTTTCCATTGAGCCTGTGCTGATCGCAGGTGACCCTGGCTTGCACATTGAGTCGGTACGACCAGAGATCAAAGTGATGATGATCGATGGTATTAAGTCGTTTGTGAACGGGCTGGCAACCGGCAAACCTGTACTACGCGCTGATTTGATGCTGGACTATACAGAGCGGATCTTGCACCCGCGTGTAAAAAGTGCGCCTGTTGCGCCGCCTGATCTTGAGCCTGAAGCTGAATCCGAAACGCCTGCGGCTTGGGGGCAGAACTGGCGCGAAGAACCTGTTATGCAGCAACAACCGGAACCTTCGCGGGCACGTGCCATTTTTGATGCTTCTGCAGAAGCCCAGCCCTTCGACCCGAACGGTTACGACTTTGCCCTGGCGGAAGACGATACCGCCATGCAAGCCATGCCTCGTCTCAAAGGCGAGCCCAGCCCAGCCCAACCCATTCGGCAGGCTAAGCCAAAGCAGCAGAAAATCCTGGGCATGACGCCTGTTCAACTTGCCATCATTGCAGTATTGGGTGTGGCGTTGCTCTGTGTTCTGGCGGTACTTGCCTACGTGCTTACTACTTCCTGAAATATTTTGAACTCCTTCCTTTCAATTATCATCCCAGCCCATAACGAAGAGAATCGTCTGCCCGATACCCTTGAGCAGATATTTGATTTTTTAAAAGAGCAAGCCTTCACGGCTGAAGTGATCGTGGTGGAGAATGGCAGCAGCGATAAGACATTGGAGATCGCCCGTGGCTTTGCGCCTCAACACCCGAACCTGCATGTGATCCAAAGCGAACGCGGCAAGGGTGCGGCTGTCAAACGTGGAATGCTCGCGGCACAGGGTGAGTATCGCTTCATGTGCGACGCCGATCTTTCAATGCCGGTGGTTGAGATCTCCAAATTTATGCCGCCCCTACTCAACAACTTTGATATTGCCATTGCCTCACGTGAGGCAAAAGGCGCGGTGCGTTTCGATGAACCTCGCTATCGGCATCTTGGGGGCCGGGTCATTAATTTCCTGATCCAACTTTTCATCCTGCCGGGGCTCAACGATACCCAATGCGGCTTTAAATGTTTCAGCGCAAAAATTGCGGATGATATTTTCAAACTGCAAACCCTGCCCGGCTGGTCGTTTGATATCGAGTTACTTTACATCGCCCGCCGTCACAAATACAGCGTTCAAGAAATTCCCATCCATTGGGTCCATCACCCCGAAACCAAAGTGAGCGCAGTGCGCGATGCAATCCGCATGATCCAGGACATCTTCCGTATCCGCGCCAACGCCCTGCGGGGCATGTATGACACACGTTGACCCCGATATCTTTTTTGAAACCCAACTCTGGCAAAGCGGACTCAAATATGTTGCCGGATTAGACGAAGCTGGACGCGGTGCCCTCGCTGGACCGGTCTCGGTGGGCGCCGTGATCCTGTCAAATGACAAAACGCTTCTTTCCTCGACTTTGAGCGGGGCGCGTGATTCCAAACAGATGACTCCCCGTGAGCGGGAGCGGCTTGCGATTCAGATCAAGGAAGTGGCGTTGAATTGGGGTGTGGGTTTTGCCACTGCGCAAGAGATCGATTTGCAGGGCATCGTGCGCGCCACCCGCCTCGCCGCCATTCGAGCGCTGCGTAAATTTTCATTATCCCCACAATATCTATTAACCGACTTTCGACTCGAACTTCCGCAGCTCGAGATTTCGCAAACCTCCCTTGTCAAAGGTGATGCGCGTTGTCTAAGTATTGCGTGCGCATCCATTCTCGCAAAGATCGAACGCGATGCACTTATGCGACAATTGGATTTAAAACATCCCGGCTACGGGTTGGGGAAACATAAAGGCTACGGCACACAGGCTCATCGGTCCGCGTTGAAGCGGATGGGACCGTCAAAAATTCATCGCCGATCTTTTCGGGTTAAATAAAAAATCAGAGGCTGATGCACTGTCAGCCTCTGATTTTTTATTGTTGAATATTCCCCACCAGCCCCAGCTCGGGGGCGATCTTACGCATCGCAGTGATCACATTCCCCACATGTTCCCACAACTCGATACCAAACTCCTGCGCAGCGTGTTCCATTTCCGTGCGGGAAGTTCCAGCCGCGAAGGCTTTATCTTTCCATTTCTTTTTGACGGAACTTGCTTCAAGATCATATAAAGATTTTGATGGACGCACCAAAGCGACCGCAGTAATCAAACCTGTGATCTCGTCGCACGCGCAAATGGCTTTACGCTGCATCGTATCACGCGGCATGTTCAAGTGGTCGGCATGGCTCAAAATGTCCTGAATGATCTCTTCAGAGACGCCACGTTCGCGCAGCGTCGGCGCGCCAGCCTGCGGATGTTCTTCAAGGGTCGGGTGAATTTCCCAGTCGAAATCATGGAGCAGACCGATCAAGCCCCACACTTCAGGGTCTTCGCCAAATTTTTCAGCGTAGAAACGCATGGCGGCTTCCACCGAAAGCATGTGACGGACGAGTCCTTCGTTTTTTACATATTCACGAACCAGGGCTAAAGCTTCATCGCGGGTCATAAATCCTTACCTTTTCACCGCAAAGGCGCCAAGAACGCTAAGAAAACCTTTTAAAATCTTTGCGAACTTCGTGTCTTCGCGGTTCACTTACATACTTGTCGAAGTATCCAAGCCATGCTGTGCGGAAAGTTCATCGAGCAGACCTTCCACTTCATCGAGGAAGTGGTCGAGTCCGTTCACGTGTTCTTCGATGCCGACCGCTGTCAGCCCCAATTGACCACAGGCAGAGTGCCATGCATCCAAAGCATTTTCAGGCAGAACTTCGGCGGCGAGAGTCCACGTTTGCAACATGGACCATAACGCCGCGCGCGGATTATCCCCTGCCAACATTGCCTGAATGGCTTTCTCGTAATAATTTAGGCGCGTGGGATGGATGCGCGGGTCTACACGGCTACTTTCAGTCGCCGCTTCAAACGCGGACTTCCAGGCTGGCAGCCAAGAATTAATCGCAGCTGTATCCAAGCTGGATGCCCCCAACAAACCATACAAACCTTCAGTCATGCCGGGACGTTGCGCAGCTTCAGCTCTGGATGGGAATTCCAACAACAAACGCCGTTCATGCAATGGCGGACCCGATAACTCCGCCACCGCGTTGACGGCGTGATACAACGACTTCATGTATTTCGCCACATCGGTCGGTGTGACGATATCTTCAATTGCAAGCAGGTCACGCCAGATCTGGCGTCCATGTGCGAGTAGGGCACGGGAACGTTGTAACGCAGGCGCAGGCGCATTGAATTCAAACCCGGCTCGCAATCCCGCTTGTACGAACTCAAAGAATTTCTCGCGCTCCATCAATAACATGGGATCGTACATTTCCCAACCCAGCCATGGATCGAGACGCAACTCGCGCGGACGTTTGAACTCCGCCTTGGCACGGTGACCGAGGTCTGCGTGGAAATCGGGCGTGAGTTTCACAAACTCACGGCGGTGCTTCGGTTCGGTGGCATGGACAAAGATAATGTCAATATCTGTTGTGCCGCCGAGCAGGGGATCGATTTCATTTGAGACCAGCGAACCCGTCAGATACGCGGCGATGATGTCGCGGTCGTTATAGGCGCGTTCCTGCGCGGTCTCTTTGGCAATTCGGATCAATGATTCACGCGTTACTCGCATAGGTTTCCTTATTCGGGCAAAGGCAAAGATTGTTGAAACGGAGGCAGGCTCAGGCTTTGTCTGATGCGGTTCTCGATCAGTCGTAAATGTTCGGGGTTTTGAATAATGTTCAGGTTGTTCGAGTCAATGGTCAAAACCGGCGTATGGTCAAAAGGCTTTGAAAAAAATTCTTCATAAGCAATGTTTAGTTCATGAATATACGAGCGTTCCATTTGGCGTTCATAAGGGCGGTCACGCAGAGCGATGCGCTGCATGAGGGTCTCGGTGGTGGCTTGCAAGTAAACAAGCAGGTCGGGTCTTTGAATTTTTTCGGCGAGCGCTTCATGCACCTTGTGATACATCTCGAGTTCATCGCCGTGTAGATTGATGCGGGCAAAGAGCGCGTCTTTGGCGAAGGTGTAATCGGCGAGCAGATTTTTTCCGGTGCTGACCATTTCATGGATGGTGCGGCGCTGCTGGTGATAGCGGCTCAGCAAAAAGAAAATTTGAGTTTGAAAAGCATAGCGCTCACGGTCGCCATAAAAATCAGAGAGAAAGGGATTCTCTTCAAAGACTTCCAGAATGATCTCGGCATTGAATGCGGGTTGAAGCAGGCGGGCAAGGGTCGTCTTACCGACTCCGATGACCCCTTCGATGGCAACGTACAT
>JBDTWO010000002.1:0-81121 GCA_040006635.1 Chloroflexota bacterium | reverse complement strand
AATGTATTGAAGAGGGGTTCAATGAAAAGTTCGTTAACTCTGTGATCACGCGCATTCGTCGCAATCAGTTCAAACGCATGATGCCGCCGATCGCGAAGTTAAGTAATCGCACGATTGGATATGATTTCTTATATTTGAGGGATTGGGGAACGTAAAGAAGTAAAGATTCAGGCAGCAGAAGGCTGGCAATGTGCCTTCTGCTTTTGTTGTTAAAAAATCATTTAGAAGGATAGAAGATAAAATGTTTCGTGTTCCTCCAGCGCTGAAGCACCGCAATTTTGCCTTAATTTGGGGTGGCTTGTTGATCTCCATGGTCGGAACTCAAATGCAACAGTGGGCTTTGTTCTGGCATATTAGCCAATTGAGCAAGGACCCGATTGCCGTGAGCATTGTAGGTGGTGTACGCTTTATCGCTGTGCTGTGCTTTTCGTTGGTTGGTGGTTTGGTTGCAGATCGCTATAACCGCCGTTCGATTCTTTTTTTCACTCAATCCACTGCGTTGTTAATTGCAGCGATACTTGGTTTGCTGACGATGTTTGGGAAGATCCAGCTTTGGCATATTTATTTCCTGACTGCGATCCAAGCCTCAGCAATGGCGTTCGATCTGCCAGCGCGTCAGGCGCTGGTTCCGAATTTGGTACCGCGCAATATTCTACCGAGTGCGTTTTCATTGCAATCGATTGCCTTTAATACTGGCGCGATCGTGGGACCAGCCTTGAGCGGTATCGTGATCGGCTATATGGGGCAGGAGGCTGTTTATTTCATTAATGCAGTCTCGTTTTTGGCGGTTATCTTTGCCTTGATCATGCTGGATGATATTCCTCAGCAACAGGCTCAAGCCAAAGCCGGATTCAGTGCGGCTTTGGGCGATATCCGCGATGGTGTCCAATTCATTCGTAACCAGCCACTGATCTTCTCGACCATGATCCTCGACTTTCTGGCTACATTCTTCTCTTCAGCCAATACACTGCTCCCGTACTTTGCACAAAACGTTTTGCATGTTGGTGAAGTGGCGTATGGCTGGCTGGCTTCAGCGCAATCGGTCGGCGCTGTTTGCGTTGGTTTGATCGCGTCGCAATATAACAACATTCGTCGTCAGGGATCGCTGATCCTGGGTGCAGTTGTGTTATTTGGGGCTGCCACTATTGTTTTTGGCTTAACGCGTTTGTACCTTGTAGTGTTTCTTGCGCTGGTCCTAATGGGAGCGGCTGATTCCATCAGCACGATCATCCGTAATACGATCAGACAAATGAACACACCTGACTCGTTACGTGGACGAATGACCAGCATCAATCAAATCTTTTTCATGGGCGGACCGCAACTCGGTGAGGTTGAAGCGGGAGCGGTCGCCCAATTCTTTGGGGTGCCGTTTGCCATCGTCAGCGGCGGCATCGGGGCCATCCTGGGTGTTTGGTTGGTAGCAACGAAATGGCCCGCACTGGTTCGCTACAATGGCGATGAACCAACTCCGGCTGTGGTTGATTGACGCAAACCTTACGATTTCCGTACGATTGCCGGACGCTCCCAGTTTTGGTGTTGACTTGACCATTGAACAGTACTATACTCGCGGCATTGAGGTAAATGTCCAATGCGATTAGATACCTACAAAGAATGTACATAGCTGAAAAGCACGCGCCTATTTGCGTGCTTTTTTTATTTCAAGCCCGGGCGCTGTCTTGAAAGCAGCGTGCGGGACAAAATCCCAAAAGGAGTTAAATAATGGACTACGGACTGATTGGCAAGCGCGAGAAAGCAAAACGTTACGCGGAGGAGCGCAACAGGTTCCTCTTCAACAAATTTGACCTTACTTTTCATGGTGACAATAATAATCACCATGTATCCTTTGATAAGGGCGTATATGGCTGTGATTGTGAGTTTTTTGTGACGCATCACCGCTGTGCCCATACTATGGCCCTTGAGATCTTACTACACGGAATGGTCCCTGAAACAGTCGAAGAATAAGCCGAAATCTGAACCTATCAAACTGCCCTCCAGCTATTGGAGGGCAGTTTTTTATATATTTGGTCGGTAAGGAGCTGTTTCCTGAGTATGTCTAAAAACCAGAACTATAAGATCTCATGAGAAAACTGTAAAACAAAGTTTTATCGATTAAAATTTACCCACAATGACAAAAATCTCCCGACGTGACTTTCTAAAACTTGGCGGCGCAAGCTTGGGCAGCTTAGCCTTCACGCCCTCCCTGAATCACCTATTTGACTTTGACGATAGCAACATGGTTCGGGTTGCTACAACTTCTGTGAGTGTGCACAGCGAACCAGATGACCAAAGCCGGATCGTATCAACCTGGATGCGTGACGAACTCGTGCATGTCTACGGCGAGGTGACAGCGCCAACGCCAACTTATAATCCTGTTTGGTACCGTGTCTGGGGCGGATATATGCATCGTGCCCGCTTGCAACGTGTGAAGACGATCTACAACCAGACCTTGCCAACTCTTGAAGATGGGACGCGCCGCCTGGTCGAGATCACAGTGCCGTATACCCAGCCGTGGCGTTATACAAAGATCTACAATTGGCAACAACTCGGCTTCCGTTTGTATTATGGCTCTGTACATTGGGTTGAAGCCATCGAGCCGGGTCCGTTTGGCGAGCAGTGGTATCGCATCTATGATGACCTTACCGGCTTCCCTTATTACGTCAACCCATTGCATATTCGTCCCATTCCATTATCTGAACTTGCTCCCATCACCCCTGAGATCCCGCTGGAAAAGAAACGGATCGAAGTCAATTTGACCACCCAGACTTTAACCGCATATGAATATGATAAGCAGGTTTTTAAGACAACCATATGTTCAGGCATCCCTGGCGGACCGCGCGGCGCAAATGGAATTAAAACCAAAACCCCTGATGGTGAATTCCGCATTCAGGACAAAATGCCCGCCAAACATATGGGCAACGGCAATCTCTTCGCTGATGTGGATGATTATGAACTCCCCGGTGTTCCCTGGACGAGTTTCTTCACCTCGCAGGGACATGCCTTTCACGGCACCTATTGGCACGAGAACTTTGGCGTCCCGATGAGCCACGGTTGTATCAACATGCGCACTGAAGAAGCCAAGTGGTTATTCCTGTGGGTGCTCCCCCCGCACGAAATCGGGAAGACGTATAACCGCGGCTATGGCACACTCGTGCAGATCCATTACTAAACAACATGCCAACCATTAATTGGACAGGGAAGCATCTTTCCCAGCCGGAACCTGCTTCTCTTATTCAAGATTCAATTATCTACCCTGATGGACTTGGCTATCCCAAAGCCCAGCCGTATAATCATTTGATTCTTGGCGATAACTTGACCATCATGGCGGCGTTATTACCCAAATACGAGGGGCGCATCAACCTGATCTACGCCGACCCTCCATTTTTCACCAATCGAAAATTCACCACACGCATCGGTCGCGGTGAAGATTCCCGCAAGCCCGACGAATGGCAGCTCGCTGAAGGCTATCACGATAACTGGTCCGACTTGGATTCGTATTTGGATTTTCTATATCAGCGTTTGGCATTGATGTATCGTCTGCTAGCTCCCAATGGCACCCTCTACCTTCACCTGGATTGGCATGCCGATGCGTACGCCCGTCTCATTCTCGATGAATTTTTTGGCGCAGACAATTTACTGAATGAGATCATTTGGACGTATCACGGCCCATCACCAATTCGCAGTGCCTTCAATCGCAAGCATGACACGATTCTCGCCTATGTGAAAGGCAAAGACTATACTTTTAATGCCGATGCAGTGCGTGAACCTTATAATCAAAACACAATAAATACATTCAAATCATCGCGCAAAGCTGGGTTTGGAAAAATTCCTGACCTTGAGCGCGGCAAGGTACCTGAAGATTGGTGGTATTTCCCGGTTGTAGCACGTTTGCATAATGAGCGCACAGGCTATCCCACTCAGAAACCCGTCGCTTTGTTGGAACGCATCGTACTTGCCTCATCAAACCCCGGTGACATCGTTGCGGACTTTTTCTCAGGTTCCGGTACTACGGCGTTTGCCGCGGCGAAACACAGACGAAAATTCATTGCCTCCGATCAAACTTTTCGTGCGCTTCATACTACCCGTGGGCGGTTGACTGGTACTCAGGCTTCTTTCTCCCTTGAGCGCGATTCGTCTTTTAGCTTTCCACTTGTCTCTCCTCCAAAAACGACAAAAGCAAAACTTTCGAATGGTGTCATCTCTCTTGAGACTAAACTTGATCTGGATTATTGGGAGGTGGACCCGGCTTGGGATGGGAAAATTTTCAAGAGTATTGCGCAGGCTAAGCGTCCGGTAAGAAGCGGAGAGCTTCCTTTTGCATTAAAAATAAAAGTCGGAGGCAATGTCTGCATCCGGTTTGTCAGTGTTGCGGGGAAACACTATCAACTAAACATCTAAACGATACCCAACACCGCGAATGGTCTTGAGGAATCTGGGGTTATCAGGGTCAAGTTCAATGGCGCGACGCAACCAGGAGATATGCACATCGAGTGTGCGTGTGTCGCCGGTGTAGTTGGTTTCCCAAACTTTTTTGAACAATGCCTCGCGCTCAACAACTTCACCATGCTTGTCCATCAAAATATTCAACAGCGTAATTAAACGTGGCGTGAGCTTGGTGCTCTTGCCAAGGCATTTCACACGACGATGTTCAGTATCCAAGCGAATGGGACCAACGCTGATCATATTGTTGCCATCGCCGGGCATGAGGGCTTTCACACGATTGACAAGCTTTTGAACGGTAAAGGGTAAAGCCAGAACCGAATCAGCTAATTCTTTATCAACGGGTTTTTCTTTTTCAAGAATTAAAATGATCGGTAATTTCGGATCTTTCTTGCGAAGCGAAAGGCAAATACGAATACCTGTGCTTCGCAAAGAAGCTGCATTGATCACAACCATGGCTGGATTGATCTGTTTAAGTTTTGCGGCAGCCTGACTGCCGTTCTGAAAGGCGCGAATATCAAATCCCTTCTTTTGCAAATCAGTTGCAAAAGAAGGGATTTCTGCATGTCGTCCTTCAATGACTAGGAGAGTGGTCTTTTTCATTTGTCCAATAAGTCCGCTGAATAAATACGTTGGCTATCTTTGTTACGATGGAGTCATTATACCTTAAATCTTAACAAAAGTTTTCTTGCAAGCCCATTGAATTTTTAAGGTGATGCCGATTAAACTACAAACTGAAAATATTATCAAGATATGTCCTGTGATATTCGTGCCACCCAGTTTTATTATATTGGTATTGATTGTTCTTGACTTGTGTGCATCAACTATGGTAATATCGGCGGGCTTCGCTAAACGATGCGGGGTGGAGCAGTGGCAGCTCGTCGGGCTCATAACCCGAAGGTCGCAGGTTCAAATCCTGCCCCCGCTATAAAAACAGGCACTTTTGAGTGCCTGTTTTGTTTTAAATTCCTCGGTAATAAGATTCGAACTCGTATCCCATAGATCGTAGGTGTAAAATCTATTTCTACTTACATATTAAAAAGTTTTACTTTGAGGCGGATAATTGAAAAGCATGTCATATAAAATAGATAGTTGGGTGAGATACTTGAAATGTGGTTACATAATCCAATAAGCCATGCTAATAACACCTGCATTCAATCCCTGTGCCAATGGCAAATATTGCCACTGTCTTGGGATCGCGCCAATACATGCCGATGTTCCCAGGCTTTCTCGATATGAAAGTGGATGAGACCCATCTTGAAATGGCGAGTCTTGAATTTGCCGAGCTTGAAATCATAAAAGAAATTGTGCAGGTCAAAAAAGTTGCTGTGGATATCATCGGTGTGAAATCCTATTACATCGAAACGCCCGAAGATATCGCCGAGCGTGTGCGTCGCTGTTTGAAATATGCGCCTGCCAACGATTTTTCTTTGCGCCCGAATGCGGTCTGAGTCAAACCGCACGCTGGGCTTCACGACTCAAGTTGCAGAATCTGATCTAGGGTGTGAAGAAGGTGATGAAAGAGTTGGGGTTATGATCAAGCATCATCTACGAGACGAAGCCTTTCTCTCTGATGTTTTCACGCGCAGAATGGAGGTTCCTATTTCCCATTTGCTTTTCATTCATATGATTATGAATGTGTTCGTAAACGCGACAGGTGTGATCGCATTACCAAGATTTTTTGAAATAAAGCATTTCGTATTTACAATGCGACAGGTAGAAGCGCAATGCTAATCTTGCTTACAATTATTCGCCGACCTATTTTGACGCAAATGATTTGATTCGTTCAAATGCAACCTACAGAATTTATTGAGGTTGTTCAGACAAATCGGAGAAGATTGTTTCTAACAATATTGTGACAAATTTCACATGTGATATCATTAGAATAAGACTATACTTACACCTAGTGGAGTGTATAAAATGATTGAATATATGTACTATTTGCTTCTCGGACTGGGGGCTGCATTTTGTGCATACCGTGCGATGGTTTCCAAACATCTATTACCTTCAACACTTTATCTGGCCTGTGTCAGTGCTCTGGCATCGATAACATTATATTTGCTTGGTGCGCAGGAAGTTGCTGTAATTGAACTAAGTGTTGGCGCTGGCCTTGTTACTGTATTACTGGTATATGTTCTCAGTGTGATCGGCGAAGATAATCTCGATGGGAGTTCGATAATCCCAAAACCGCTGGCATTTGTTTTAGTCGCAGCCATTACGCTGCTTGTCAGTTGGATGGCATTTCCATTAATAACATCTCCGTCCACGACTAATGAAATCATGCTTGCACAAGTGCTTTGGAAACACCGCGCTCTGGATGTGTGGGTGCAGGTCGCATTGATCTTTTCTGGTGTCATGGGGGTACTGGGACTTCTTTCAGAAAAAGAGCAGAAAATTGCGATACAGAAAGAATCTATTCCAGTGATTGCCGAATTGGAAAAGGAGTCACACGTATGAATTTCGATCCATTGAATGCTGTATTAATTGGAGTGATCCTGTTACTTGCTGTTGGTTTTTATGGCTTGCTCATCACTCGCAACCTGATCAAGATCGTGCTGGTTTTGCAAATACTTGTCAAGGCGGTTGTGATCGCACTTGTTCTGGCAGGTAAAGACTCTGGTAATCTCGGCCTCGGCCAGAGCATTGCTGCCACCGTGATAGTGGCAGATACCATTGTAGCCGTTGTTGCTCTAGCGCTCGCGGTACAAGTCCGCATTCGCTTCGGTACGCTCGACCTTTCTAAGATTTCCACGCTGCGAGGCTGAAATGACAGCGATATTGATCGGACTCGTAATTGGCATCCCCTGGTTGGGAGCGATTATTCTTTGGCGGACGAGCGATGAAAAGCCCCGCCTCCAACATACGCTGGCAGTTGCTTTTTCCATCGCAGCAGGATTCGCATCCCTGGCATTGATCTTCTTCTCCTCTGCTGAGACAGTTATCGACATCCGGATGGGTGCTTTCTTCGGCAGCCTCACCTTCATTCCCGACGGACTCGCCGTTTCATTGACAGCCATCGCCTGCGTGATCGGTTCTCTGGCTGTCGTCTTCTCTGTGGATTATATGAAGGGTGAAGCGCAGTTGAGCCGCTATTACACCTTCGTGCTGCTCTTCATCGGCGCCATGGCGGGACTGGTTCTCAGCGGAAGCCTGCTCTTCATGTTCTTCTTCTGGGAGATCACTGCGCTCTGCTCGTATGCTCTCATCTCCTTCTATAACGACGACCCGAAAGCAGTGGCTGGCGGCATCAAAGCGTTGATTATTACTCAAGTCGGTGGGGTGGGGCTGTTGGTTGGTGCATTGATCACCTACGCCGCGCTTGGGACATATCAAGTCTCAGCCTTGCTTGAGAAAGCAGGGACAATGCCAGCCAATTTACTGGCGTTGATTGCCTTTGGCTTTTTGATTGCGGCGGCCGCAAAATCAGCGCAGTTCCCATTCCATACATGGTTACCCGATGCAATGGAAGCGCCGACCCCAATTAGCGCTCTCATCCATGCCGCGACGATGGTGAATGCAGGCGTGTATTTGCTGGCTCGGTTTTATCCCGCCTTCGTACAGGTTCCTGGTTGGGCATTATCTGTCACAATAGTTGGCTTGGTCTCTGCATTGATTACCGCCTTTATGGCTCTTACCGCGACTGACTTAAAACGTGCGCTGGCGTATTCAACCGTCAGTCAACTTGGATACATGGTCTATGCCATTGGTGTGGGCGGTTTCTTCGCCAGTCAATTCCACTTGCTGAGTCATGCGGTGTTCAAGGCGTTGTTATTCCTCGCAGCGGGATCGGTCATCCACGCCACTGGGACGCGCGATATGCGCCGCATGGGCGGGCTTGGCAAACAAATGCCGTTCGTCCGCAATGTGTTCATTCTCGGCGCGCTCGCTTTGGCAGGCTTGCCTATCTTGAACGGCTTCTGGAGCAAGGAATTAATTCTCGAAACTGGTTTGGCAAATGGCCCGCTGTGGGCATATATAGGAATGTTACTTGGTGCAGGCATGACCGCTTTTTATACCTTACGCATGACATGGCTGGTCTTCTTCGGGGAAGCGCGCGAAGCTTTGCGTGTCCATGATGCTGGATCTGCAATGAAGACTTCGCTTGGTTTACTCGCAGCAGGCACATTAACGACATGGCTATTGGCTGGGTCTTTCAGTCGACTATTTCAAGAAACATTGCCTTTCCACTCTATTCATGAGTTGAGCACGCTTGACCTTGCAAAAGAAATTTTCTCGATACCTGCCACGTACGTCGCGTTGATGGTCGTCTGTTTGGGATTGGGAGTATTCTGGATGGTCAGGAAACAGGCAACAGAGGAGAAAGAGACGCGGTTCGATATCCTCAGCCGCGAAAGCTTTGGCTTCGATTGGCTCAATCGCCAGATCACGTCGGTCATATTCCGGTTCGCATCCACGCTGCAAAAAACGCAGACGGGCAAGTTGAACTGGAACGTGGTAGGCATTCTTAGCGCGTTGCTGATGGTGCTGATCTTCTTGCTTTGGAGCGCATAAAATGAACTTAACGATTTTTCCATTGATGATCGCAGTTCCATTGGGCGCTTCACCGCTGGTGTATCTAGTGGGACGAATTGGCTGGCATAGACCAGAGCTGAATGGTCGTTCGTATCTGGTGCGCGGACTGGCTTTGCTGGCGATGTTGTTGAGCTGGATTCCATTTGTGTTGAGTTGGAGTCAATTTGCGGCACAGGGCGCAAGCTTATCTTCTACCTTTGAATCAATTGGGTTACAAGTAGATGGATTAAGTTTGCTGTTAGCCGCCATAACATTAGGACTGGGAACAGTCGTTGTTTTATTTTCTGGTCCATATATGGCTGGGGAAGTGGGCGAGGAAAAATATTACGCGATGCTGCTGGCTATGGTCGGTTTGATCATCGGTCTTGGATGTGCCAACGACCTCTTCAACTTCTGGATGTGGTTTGAGGCGATGGCGGTTTCATCGTATTTGCTGGTGGCTTTTTATCGCGAACAGCCAGCTTCGCTTGAGGCTGGAATTAAATATCTAGTCCAAAGCGCAGTGGGGTCGGTGTTCGTGTTATTAGGTGTGGCTTTGGTGTTTGGTGCAACAGGCACGCTCGATATGGACAAGATCCGTTTGGCAACAAATGCACTCACTTCAAACCACAGCGGACTTGTACTAGCGGGCGCATTTTTCATGATCGGCTTTGGTGTGAAAGTGGCGCTTGTTCCCTTGCACACCTGGCTGCCTGATGCGCATTCCCAAGCGCCAAGCGGAATCAGCGCCATGCTTTCGGGTGTGGTCATTGAAGCGGGTTTGGTTGCCATGCTGCGCGCGCTGTCAACTCTCGGTGTGTTGTCGGTTTCGTGGGGCACACTCTTGCTTGGATTTGGCGCTGTGAATATGCTCTTCGGAAACTTAATGGCTTTAAAGCAAGTACAACTCAAACGCATGTTAGCATACTCAAGTTTGAGTCACATCGGTTACATGCTACTGGGACTTGGCATCGCATTGACGAGCGGTCAGCTGGCGGGGGCGCAGGGTGCGGCGTTTCATTTGTTCAATCACATGATCATGAAGGGACTAGCCTTTTTGGCGGTTGGCGCTTTCATGTTTGTTCTCTTGATGAAGAAAGGAATTCATCGCCCGCTCGTTGTGGATGATCTGGCTGGCGCGGCGCGGAAATATCCGCTGGCGGCATTGGCGCTCAGCATTGCATTGCTGGCGTTGGGTGGGTTGCCTCCGCTCGCAGGATTTATGTCCAAGTGGCAGATCTTTGTGGCTGGCTTTCAGAGTGGGAACGGTTGGCTGATGGGACTTGTCGTTTTTGCGGCGTTGAACAGTGTCTTGTCTTTGGGATATTACGCACCAATCGTCAACATGCTTTATCGCCAGAAAATCAGTGATGTTGTTCAGCAGGGCGAAGTGATTCCACTCGCAATGAAGATCCCATTGATGTTACTTACCCTGTCGATTGTAGTGATCGGTTTATGGCCTTCACTCATGAGCTGGTTGACCGAACCTGCCGGGCAGACGATCTTATTTATCTTTGGAAAATAACTTACCTGCTGTGTCGGGGGTAAGCCCCCGACACAGCAGAGCAAATAGAGAGAAACGAAATGGCTGAATTAATCTTAACTCCACCGTTTGCATTTGGAATTTACGCCATTCTGGTTGGTGTTCTTTACCTTGCAGGCAAGTCCGTTGCCATGCGCGGCAAAGCGAGTGCATCAAAAGAAAGCGGTTACGCCAGCGGCGAAGAGCATGACTTAGAGCCTGCTGCACCGGGGTATCGACCATTTTTTGTAGTCGCCTTGTTCTTTGCAATTTTACATCTGGGCGTGCTGATGCTTGGTACAAGCAGATTTGAACCAGTCACAATGGTATATATCGGCGGTTTAATGTTGGCGTTGCTGGCACTGATCCTTGGCTAGCCATGGCGGCGTAACTTCGCAGGAGTAATTTATGAATGTGCATCAGAACTATGTGAATAATTTAATGGGCAAGATCACCACCTGGGCGCGTGTCAATTCGCCGTGGGCGATTCATTTCAATAGCGGTTCCTGTAACGGTTGCGATATCGAGATCCTCGCGACACTTACACCCCGTTATGACATTGAGCGCTTCGGGATTAAATTACGCGGCAGCCCTCGCCATGCGGATGTGTTGATCTGTACTGGACCGGTCACACGTCAGGCTCGCGAACGCCTGTTACGCACCTACGAGCAGATGCCTGAACCGAAGTTTGTTGTGGCGGTTGGTTCCTGCGGCATTTCTGGTGGAGTCTTTCAAGGCTGTTACAACATCGTTGGTCATATTGATGAGGTCTTGCCGGTGGATGCCTACATCCCGGGCTGCCCGCCGCGCCCCGAGGCGATCATCGATGGTATTGTCAAATTGTTAGCTCATCTACAAAACGGCACTCGCCCGGAACCTATCAAATTCGTTCCACAGGAGCAGGTATGACAACTGAAACCTCGCTTAAACGCGCAACAGAAATTCTTGCGCCATTTTCCAAAGGCAACGCAAACCCTGAGACAAACCGACTTGATGTGGATATCGAAGCCAGTGATTTGCCTGCCGCGACCTCTGCTCTGATGAGAAATCAATGGGGCTACCTCTCCGCAATCACCCCCACCGATTTGGGCAAAGAGATGAACAAGCTGGAAGTTATCTACCATTTTTGCGAAGGCGCTGCCATCACAAGCTTGCGCATTCATTTGCCGCGTGAAGATCAGCCAGATATCCCTTCCATTAGTGACCAAATTCCGGTGGCGTCTTTCTTCGAGCGTGAACTCGGCGAAATGCTGGGTGTGCATGTGGTTGGGACTCCAGACTCGTCCCGCCTCTTTCTGCCTGATGACTGGCCCGATCGGGTGTATCCGCTGCGGGAAGATTTTTCCGTAGAGCAGGCAGCTCCCGTAGTGCCACGCGCGACGCTGCCTGAAATTGGACGCGTGGGTAATAAGTTTACCGTGCCGATCGGTCCGCAACATCCCGCTTTGAAGGAACCGGGCCACTTTGAATTCTCGGTGGATGGCGAGATCATTACCGGTGCGCGTATGCGCTTAGGCTATGTCCATCGCGGCATAGAAAAGGCTACTGAAAAACGTAATTGGATTCAAAATTTATATTTGCTCGAACGCATCTGCGGAATTTGCTCGCATACTCATACAAGCGCTTATGCCATGGGAGTTGAAAAACTTGCACAGGTGGAAGTTCCGCGGCGGGCCCAGGCGATTCGCGAAATTATTGCTGGCTTGGAGCGCATCCATAGTCACCTGCTCTGGCTTGGTGTCGCAGCCCACGAAGCTGGATTCGATACACTTTTCATGTATTCCTGGCGGGACCGCGAAACCGTAATGGACTTGCTCGAAACGCTAACCGGGAACCGCGTCAACTATTCGATTATTGTTTTGGGAGGCGTCAAACACGATATCGCCGCAGAACATTCCCGTTCGATCCATACGGCATTGGACTATCTCGAAGAACGCATCCGCTATTACCTGCACATCGTTACTACGGATGCTTCCTTCCTACAGCGCACACGCGGCATTGGCACAATGACTTTGGAAGAAGCCAGGCATTTCGGTGCGCTTGGTCCAACAGCTCGAGCTTCAGGGTTGGAGCGCGATGTGCGGATTGATGCACCGTATGGTGCCTATCATTATTTCCCTGTCAGTCTCATTACTGGTGAGAACGGTGACCTCGAAGCGCGCTTT
This sequence comes from Chloroflexota bacterium, assembly GCA_040006635.1. GTDB lineage: Bacteria > Chloroflexota > Anaerolineae > Anaerolineales > Villigracilaceae > Defluviilinea. The sequence goes on along the minus strand of JBDTWO010000002.1, from coordinate 68,485 downwards.
GAAGTCCGCATGAAGGAATTACTGGTCACTTGCTTTACCATCCGTACCCTTGTGGATAACCTGCCGCCTGGCGAGCTTGCCGTCCGCTTCCCACGAAAAATTCCTGCAGGTGAAACCATCAGCCGGGTTGAAGCGCCGCGTGGTGAAGCCTTCTACTATATTAAGAGCGGGGGAGGTGAAAGTCCGCTGAGAATTAAGATCCGAACACCCAGCCTGTGCAATTGGACGTCTGTGTTGAATAAAGCCGTTGGTCATCAATTGGCGGATGTGCCCATGCTCATTGCAGGCATGGATCCCTGCTTCTCGTGTAATGACCGCATGATCACTGTTCGCCGAAAAAATGATTTACAGACTTTCAGTTGGTCGCAAATACGGGAGTATGGAATCAGAAAATATGCAGCGGTGAGGGAGCTAAAATGAATATCATTTCATCGCTTATCTCGCTTATGTTTTTCCCAGCCGGCATCAGCCTGATCCTGAGCGGCATGTTGTATGAATGGGCTGACCGAAAGCTTGTTGCTCGTTTCCAAAACCGCATCGGTCCGCGCTGGTTTCAGCCTTTGGCAGACACGATTAAATTACTTTCCAAAGAAGAGATCAAACCACATGGAGTCAATAATCTCCTTTTTTACGGGTTGCCGATTGTGGCTCTTTCGGGTGCATTGACTGCCGCCTTATATACTCCTGTAATAGGCCTCACGCCCACATACTCCTTCCAGGGTGATTTGATCGTCGCCCTCTATTTGCTCTCGCTATTGACCATGTGTACCGGTTTGGCAGGTTGGAATGGTGCGAGTCGCTTCTCAATCATCGGCGCTACCCGTTCACTGACGCAACTCTTTGCATACGAAGCACCATTTCTGCTCGCTTTACTTGGTCCTGCCATGGCGGCTGGCACATGGATGATCAAAGATGTAAGCACTTATGCCGAGAGCCATTGGATGTTTATTAGTCAACCTGTTGGCTTTGTGGTTGCCTTGATCGGATTGATGGGTAAACTGGAGTTGCCGCCTTTCGATGCCCCCGAAGCCGAAACCGAGATTGTTGCCGGAGCGCTTACTGAATATTCCGGGCGCGGGCTGGCTCTTTTTCACATCGGCAAATCAGTGGAACTGGTGGTCGCCATCAGTCTCGTCACCGCATTCTATTTAGGCGGTATCGGGAACCCGTTGGTTTTCCTGCTCAAAACGCTTATCATTCTGCTCTTCATGTCTACTTTACAATCCATGCTCACTCGCCTGCGTATTGATCAAACCGTGGGTATCTGGTGGCGTTTTGGAGCCTTACTTGCTCTTTTACAAATTTTGGTTATCGTTCTATTGAAAGGCTGGTTGTCATGAGAATCGGATCCATGTATAAGGATATTGTCAAATCTTTTTTTAGCCCGCCAGTGACTGAAAATTATCCGCTTGAAAAGCCAAAGACCGCTGAACGTTTCCGCGGCCGCCTCCACTTCGATCCAACCAAATGCAGCGGCTGTAATTTATGTTCCAAGGATTGTCCTGCCAATGCGCTTGAGATCATCATACTTGACCGCGCTGCCAAACGCTTTGTCGCGCGCTACAATATTGATCGCTGCGCGTATTGCGGCCAATGCATTCAATCCTGTAGATTTAAATGTATTACCATGCCTGGAGATGATTGGGAATTGGCGGCTTTGACCACAGAAAAATTTACGGCTTATTATGGGAAGGATGATGACGTTGCCAGCCTCATGGATAAACTCACTAACCCTGCTCCTGTCCCGCTACCAGAAGGATAACCGCTTCAGACTCCCCCGCACCTGCTTCGTCGGAATTGGCAGTGACCTACGCGGAGACGACTCCGTTGGGCTGGTGGTGGCACGCGCTTTGCTTCATCATTTTCATGCAAATGACCTGCTCGTTGTGGACGGCGGTCCTGCCCCTGAAAATGTCACTGGTCAATTACGAGTTTTTCGCCCAGAACTTGTGATCTTAATCGACGCCGCACACATGGACGAGCCGCCAGGCACGATCCAATGGATTCCGCTCGACTCAATTGATGGCATGAGTGCCTCGTCCCACTCCCTCCCGCTTTCCATGCTGGCGAGTTACCTTACCATGGAACTGGCTTGTGACGTTGCAGTGCTTGGCATTCAACCTGCCCAAAATGAGCTGGGCTCTGAACTTACTCCACCCGTCCAAAAAGCAGCAAGCGAAATTCTGATGGAATTGAGAAAGCATTTTCTCCATAACCCCCAAAAGTTTAACTGAATCACTGTCTCTGATTTCAATATACGAATCTCGTGCTGGAAAGCCATAGCAAGATAAGAGCTTTCTACAAAATTCGGCGGTAATAGCGTTGGAATTCATAATCCTGAAGTCGCAGGTTCAAATCCTGACCTTGAACCTGCGTGCTGTACCTGAAGGCGGTGCTACGCTGACACTTTTCAACGCCAGCGCTGGAGATCAAACCACGCTGATTTCAAGCGGGTTAATAAAAATTGATTCAGCTTGTCGCTGTGACCTGTTTGGCAACCATCTCGAAACACTGATGGTCAATAATGGTACGGTTGAAATAACAATGACACCGCGCCAAACAACGACCTTTGCAATCAAGTGACAGTCACTTACTTTTAAATTGGAGGAACACATGACCAAAATAGCATTCATTGGAGCGGGCAGCCTCGGCTTCACCCGCGAACTCGTCCGTGATATTCTGACGTTCCCATTGTTAGCGGACGCCGAACTTGCGTTAATGGATATCAACCCGGAGCGGCTCGATTTCTCCAGGCGTTCGGTGGAGAAAATTATCAGCTTGGGAAAATATCCGGCAACGGTAACAGCCACACTGGATCGAGTCGAAGCGCTACGTAATGCGGATGTGGTATTGACCACCATCCTGGCTGGCGCAACGGACGTGTGGCGGCACGATATCGAAATCCCCAAAAAATATGGCGTCGATACCAACGTCGGCGATACGCGCGGACCGAGCGGCATCTTCCGCTTCCTGCGCACCATCAACCCTATGATCGACATCGTGCGCGACATGGAAAAAGTTTGCCCGAACGCTGTGCTGCTTAACTACACCAATCCGATGGCGATGTTGTGCGGCGCGATCCAACGCCAGAGTTTTATCCCGACGACTGGGTTGTGTCACTCTGTGCAGGGGACAGCGCAAATGCTGGGTTGGTGGATCGGCGCAGGGCTGGATGAAATCACGTATACGTGCGCAGGGATTAATCACCAGGCGTGGTATCTCGATTTCAAGGTCAACGGCGTGGATGCGTATCCGCAGATCTATCAGGCAGTGACCGAGAGCGAAGAGATCTACAACATGGAACAGGTGCGCAATGAGATGTTCCTGGCGCTCGGCAAGTATGTGACTGAGTCGAGCGGACATAACTCGGAATACAACTGGTGGTTTCGCAAGCGCCCTGACTTGATCGAAAAATATTGTACGCACGGCACAGGCTGGAATCCCGGCGAGTATGCATACATCTTGAAAGAATATCAAAACAACGAAGCCACGTGGAAGGATCAGGCGAAGGAATGGTTCGCAGCGGAGACACCAATCGATATTGAGCGCGGACGCGAGTATGCGGCGTTCATCATCAATGCGTTGCGGGGTGGCGAGTCATTTACGTTCAACGGTAATGTGCCGAATACGCAGCTCGTTACTAATCTGCCGATCGGCGCCTGCGTCGAAGTGCCGGTGTTGGTGGATAAAGCTGGATTCCATCCGATTCACGTTGGCGCGTTGCCAGCGGAATGTGCGATTTTGACCAATGTCAGTTCGCAGATCGAGGAGATGGTTATCACTGCCAGTCAACTCGGCGACCCGACCATGATCTATCGCGCCATCTGCCATGATCCATTGACCGCGGCGGTGTTATCTCTGAAAGAGATCAAGGATATGGTCAACGAGATGTTAGCGCAGAATAAAGATTATCTGCCGCAGTTTAAGAGTTTCAAGGTTTAACTTGTAGGGCGGGGTTTCCCCGCCTTCATTATATTCATAAAACCGGGGCAGGGAGACCCTGCCCCTACAATACGATAAATTGGAGATATATATGGTTCCCTCTTTCCTGCTTGCCAAGCTATATGTCAAAGGTTCGCTCAAGAATACCGATAACGGGTTTGAGTTCTCGTTGAAAAACATCATCGACTCGACCATGTTGAATGGGATCGGTCCCATTGGTGCGGGCGAGAAAAATTATGACGGTGAGAATATCACCCTGACTATCGCAGATCGATCTGTCAGCGGCGCGGAACTCTCGCGCAGTAACTCCGTCCCGGTGCGGATGGGTGTGCCGTTGAAGGTCTCGGTTGCTGGGGAAAAGCTGGCGGCAGGCGCACACAAAATCTCTGTTGCCGCTACAACAAGTGACATTGGTAAGATAAAATTCGACATCAACGATACCGTTGCATAATTAGAGGGGCAACCCATTAGGTCGCCCCTACGGAGCAACGGAATTATTTTTGGCACGTTCATCTTTGTGCGGCACTATAGTCTGGTGCATCCTGAGACATTAGATTCGTTGGTTTCAGACAAGCTCAAGTTTGAAGCGCAGGAAGAAAAGGCAGAAAAAAAAAGATTTCCCCACTTCGTAAAACGAGAAGCATCCTCATCGATTCAAACGGTGATGGATGTTTTTCATTTGCTTATAGATTTGCTTGAAAATTTCAAACCGCTCATCATATAAAACACGGTTCTGCGCTTGCGGACTATATGTCCGTTTGAATTGCACTAGTTGGGTAATGTCGCCAAACTTAATTTCACCCAAACCAACCACCGCGATCCATGTCGCGCCGCGCGCATTGGCGTAGATTGGGTCAGCGACTTGTTTGATCTCCACGTTCAGCACGTCTGCAAAGATTTGACACCACACATCCGATTGCGCGCCGCCGCCAACAATGTTGATGCTGTTCACTTTGCGACCCAGGAATTTTTCAACGGGCGATAATAACCAACGTGTGTTGAGCGCAATGCCTTCCAAAAAGGCTCGGATGATATCCTCACGCGTATTGTTCAGAGATAAGTTATAAAGTCCAGCACGAAGCGTGCGGTCATCCACCGGCGCGCGTTCGCCCCAGATCCACGGCGTGTACATCACACCGTTCGCGCCTGCTGGGACGCGGTCCGCAATTTGATCGAGCACTTTGAAAATATCGGGCACGTCGGCTTCCTGCAACAACTCATCCTTGTGATAGATGATGTTGTCGCGCAGGAATGTGAGATTGCCGCCCGCCGTTGCTTGCAACGCTGTGAGCAGATAACGCCCCGGCACCGCGCACGGAATGGATGCCATACTCGAAGCGATGTCGGTTTTCTTGAACGGCACATGCGCCGCGATCCACGAAGAAGTGCCGATATAAAGATGCGGCACAAAATCTTCCACAGCCCCCGCGCCGATTGCCGCGGCGGTATTATCGATCGCGCCCGCCACCACCTTCACGTTCGACGAAAGCCCAAGCGCGTTCGCAACATCACTGCGCACATTGCCGATCACTTTTGTGCATGCCACGATCTCAGGAAGTTTTTCGCGGTCAATGCCTAACGTGCGGATCAACGCGTCGTTATATTGAATCGCATCAGGGTTGCGATTATCCGTCACCCACGATGTCACGATTGAATCAAAGCTCGCAACAAATTCACCTGTCAAGCGCAGGTTCATGTAATCGAGTACGTTCAAAAATTTATACGTGCGCGCATACACATCCGGCAGCGCGTCGCGGATGAACAACATATGCGCGGCAGGGTCTTTGCCCGTCATCGAAGGCATCCCGCCCGTCAGGCGCACGAAGCGCAGAACATTCGAAACACCCGCGCCATCAATGTTGATCAATCCATGCAGTTGTTTTCGCAGATACGTCGCGCCGCGCATGTCCATCCATAGGATTGCGTTGCCGATAGCGTTTCCTGCTCGATCAACTGCTACCGTGCCTTCGCCTTGAGTGGACGCACAAACAGCGATCACATTCTGACCTGCATCCTGATTCTTCTTAATCAACATCTTCGTCGCTGATAGGAACGCCTGCCACCACTCGTCGGGTGATTGCTCTGCGCCGCCATCGGGCGTAAGTATTAAACGCACCGGTTCACTTTCCCACCCAATGACTTTTCCGCTGACGGTGATCAGCGCGACTTTCATGCCTGAAGTGCCAAGGTCGACTGCAAGGATGAGTTTTTCGTTTGCCATGATTTATCTCTGTACATCTTTCATCTGAGTGACAAGCAACGCGCTGACAATCAACAGCCCGATTGCCAGCAACAGCGCAGGGGTGAATGAACCGTCGGATGTTTTCAGTGCTGCCATAATATAAACAAAAACAACCGCCCCTTGACCTGTCAACTGCATCAAGCCATTGGATGTGCCCTCGGGCGTGGGGTATGTGATCTCAGCCGCATACTGCATGGCAATTGGCATGGCGCTGACAAGGAAAAATCCCATCGCGAAGGCGGATGTAAATAATAACCAATTGGCGGTTGCGAAGGTCAACCCGATCATGCCGGGTATCGCGCCGATAAAAGCCACGTATAGATAACGCTGTCTCATGCGCTGTTTATCCGATAAGGCAGGGATGACCACTGCCCCGATCACGCCGCCGACGATCATCAACGCTCCGAGTGTCCCTGCATCGGTGGGCGTAAACCCGCGCGGGCGGATCATGGCTTCGATCCAGGTTGTGACACCATTGAAAATTCCCAACCCAATGAATGAAACCGCAAGACTAAACCAGAATGGACGTACCTTGACGGCATGTTTCAATCCATCCAACATCAACGCACGGACTTCGCTTCCAGCAGGTCCAGGTGGGGTGGGGGGAGTTTCTTTGGCAAGGACAATAAACAAGACTGACGAGAATGCCGCGATGCCGCCATAGATCAATTGAACGGTGGGAATGGAAAGCGTTTCAATAAGAATAGGAGTGAGCACCAGTCCAAGCGCCGTGCCAATGAGATTGCCAAGCGTAACAATACCAACAGCGGTGGCGCGTTCTTCGATGCCGAACCATTTGGCTGGGACGGTCGTCCACGCATTGAGCAGGAAGGGTTGCGCCGCCGCGATGCCGATCGTGCTCCATAAAACGAGAGAGTAATTTGTGCCAGAAAATCCGCGTAGGAAACCGAAAATGCCCATCAACACCGCGCCGATGCTGACGGCAACTCTAAATCCGTATGTGTCAATGACCCACGAGACAGGAATAGATAGCGGAATGAACGCGATCATGAACGTCATCGCCAGCAAGCCGATTTGCAGGTCGGTCACACCGTAAAATTTTGCCGCGGGTCCAGTGATGGGCGCGTAGGTGATCCACAACATCTGAATGGTCAGGTTGATGAACATGAAGACCGCCAGCACTACCCAGCGATAACTATAAAGTTTGTAGTTGTTTGCCATGATATCCCTTTGTTATTTTGCCTTGTCATCCTGAGGGAGCGCGTTCTTCGCGACCGAAGGATCTCTTGCTATTAGCGTAGAGACCCTTCGCTTTCGCTCACAATATCCCGAAGTCCTTTGGGAGGGTGACACAAACTTATACACACGCCGCCAACACTGTCTCGAATTTGTTCAGCGCCTCGTCAATCACTTCGTCCGTATCTGCCATGGATGTGTACATGCGCGAGCCCGCCAGTGTAACGAGTCCCTGTGACATGTACGCGGCGCCCATCTCTTCGATCATATGTTTGCGCGGCTTGAGTTCACGCGCCAAGCGAATGGGATTTCGCAGATCGAGCAGCATCACGCCCGATGTTTCGAGATGGACGATCGAACCCTGATTGTACGCTACGAATGGGAGACTATATTTTGCGATGATGGCTTGCAATCCTTTCGTGAGTCTGTCACCAGCGTGTCCCGCGATCACAGGCGCATTCGTCCGTTCCATCTCTAGCAATGAGTAATAACCCGCAACACAGGATAATGGGTTCGCTGAAAGTGTGCCGCCGATATACGCACGTTCGCCAACCCCGCCGATGCCTGCCGCGAAACGCATGATCACATCCGCGCGCCCGCCAACGCCGCCAGCCATGGGGTATCCGCCCGTGATGCATTTGCCGAAAACCGTCAGATCAGGTTTGACGCCGAAAAAGCCTTGAGCACCACCCAAGCCCACTCGAAAGCCGGTCACGACTTCGTCGAAGATCAGAAGCGCGCCGAATTCGTCGCATAAATCCCGCACCTTTTGATTGAAGTCAAATGGAACGGGACGCGTACCTGATTCTGGTCCCAAGGGTTCGACGATGACCGCGGCAGTTCCGCCCCTCAACCTGTTCAGCATCAACTGACGCTTCAGCGCCCCGAGGCTGTTCGGAAAAAATTCCTTCGTGGACGCGCTGGCTCCGCGCGGAATGCCTTTTGCTTCAAGCCGGCCCGTGCCCGGGACATGCAAGCCGTAGACCATCGGGTCGCTCCAGCCGTGATATGCGCCGCCGACCTTGATGACGTATTTCTTTTTGGTATATGCGCGCGCCGCACGGATCGCCGCCATAACACTTTCAGTACCCGAGCCTAACATGCGGAACATCTCGACGTTGGGCATGAAGCGATTGACGAGTTGCGCCAACTTCAATTCGTATTCATGGAACAAGCCAGTGACGGGACCGCACGACTGCAACATCTCAAAAACTTTTTCGCGCACGGGCGCGTAATTACTGCCGAGCACGATGGGTCCGCCTGCTTGTAGAAAATCAATATATTGATTGCCGTCTGCATCCCATACATGCGCGCCTTCCGCTTTTTCGATGGCGATGGGGAAGGGATAGTTGAATGCCAGATTATGTTGCACACCGCCAGGGATATATTTCTTGGCTTCGTCAGTTAATTCTTTTGAACGTTTGCATTGCGTATCGAAATAGGAAAGGAACTCCTGCATCTTCTCGCGTTTGACATGGCGCAATGGCTGGCTGACAAGGTTGTTCAGTTTCTTGTAGACTTCATCGGTATCGTGATATTCACTGATCGCGTATTTCTGTTCTGTCATTCTATTCTCCGCCTTTCACTTCTTCGCCCATTTCGGTTTTCTTTTGATCTTTGCGCAATTTTGCAAATGCGATCTCGCGCACAGCCAGAGGGATTTTGCTGATCTTGCGTTCACTGCAGATCGCCAGAAGATAAGCCAGCGAACACTTCTCCAAAATTTCCACGTTGTGGACGGCGCGTTCCATATCGTGACCAAAAACCAACGCGCCGTGATTTTGCATCATGAAGGCGTTGTTGTGATTCTTGACATGCTTCGCGACGGTGTTCTTCAGGAAGCCTGTCCCCGATGGGGCGTAGGGGATGATGCCCACACTGCGTCCGAGGAAACGCGCCTGCTCATCGAACAAGGCAGGGATCGGCGCTTTGATCAATGTCAATGCGCTCGTATACACCTGATGTGTGTGGACGATGGCGTTCACATCCGCTCGAGCCTGGTACACCGCTCCATGCATGGCTGATTCAACTGACGGCTTGAGATGACCGTCAAGCATGGTCAAGTCGAAATCCAAAACACAGACATCGTCCGCTGTCATTTTCATGTAATCGTAATTGGACGGTGTGACAGCAAATGCATTCTGTCCTGGGATGCGCACTGAGAGATTTCCTCCCGTTGCCATCAGATATCCTTTGTGCACCAGTTCATGTGCAGTCTCAACGATCAGTTTTTTCAAATGGTCGTGCACTTCCATAATTGTCTCCATGAGTATGTCACCCTGAGCGACACTTGCACCTGACGCAAGTGCAAGTGTCGCTCCGCTCAGAATGACATTGTATAAGATGGGTAAGATTTTAGAATATTATCTTGACACTGTCAAGATTTTGACTTAACATTTAGGTATGCCTGCCAAAAAATATCATCATGGCGATTTGAAAAACGCGTTGATCAATGCCGGGATCGAGATTCTGTCCAAAGAAGGCGTTGGTGGATTGAGCCTGCGAAAGGTGGCAAAGAAGGCGGGTGTGAGTCACTCTGCGCCGTATGCACACTTCCCAGATAAACAATCGCTGATTGCGGCAATCTCCACCGAGGGTTTCAATCAACTCTATGCGGAACTAGACGCCGCTATTTCACCGCATATCAAGAATCCCAAGCGACAACTTGTCGAGGGGACGCGCGCTTATGTTCAGTTTGCCATGACGCATACTGATACTTTCAAGATCATGTTCTCTGGTATTCTGGAGAAGGAAAAAGAGTATCCCGCCTTTGTGGAAATTTCTTGCAAAACTTTCAAGCGGGTGTTGGATGTTGTAGTGGCATGCCAGACTGCAAAGATTTTGAAATCGGGCTCGCCGGAAATATTGGCAGTATCCGTGTGGGGACAAGTGCATGGCATTGTTTCACTCGCTTTGGAGGGGCAGATCTCACATACGGTTTTGGAGCATTATGCCCTCCAAGAGGTTGTAGCGTTTGCGATAGACCAGATGGTGTTATCTTAAATGTAGGGGATGCGGATATGGTGTATCTAGAAAACGACTCGCATGATTGGGGAGTGCAGAAATCCAATGAGCGCATTAGGCGGAAGCACTGCAATACAAACTAAAGCTAATGACAGGGAAAGCAATGGATGTTTTGCAATTGCTGCCGATCTTCTCTCGCGTTTCAAAAATCAGAGGAAGTTTAGCTATGTGATTCTCGTTGGGTTTTCTCAATTACAACATGCCATGATCGTCAGAGATTACACATCGTTATTTCGGACCAACCTCTGCATCAGCGGATCGCTAAATAAAGTGATAACCGCCTCGCGGGCTGAATTAATGACGGGCTGGTCTGGGAACAACCAATGATGCGTACCAGGCATGCCTGCGCCAAAATTATTTGACCTATAATAATCCCGCCCAGCAATGCCATGGTAAGCATCAAACTCATTTGAAGAAAAAAAAAACCCACTCTTGCTGATCCATTCGGGTTACACCTCAAATATAACCCCATGCATATTCCCTAGCCCAGATGATTGCCTGCCTCCTGCTTAATGAGATTCACATGGATGAAAAACCGCTTCATTCTTAACCGAAGATTGGTCACTGTTTTAATAAAGCGGATACTTCTCTGAAATCTGGTTTTGCCCATCTGCACGGACAACAGTTACAGATTAGCGTACTGGACTTGGTTGCGATGGATAATCTTTAATCAATAATTTGCGCACCCACATGGCTGGCTTATTGACAAATAGCAACCGACGAATGAGCGTGGCAATGTGATAATACACAAACCCTCTGCCCCAATGTAGCAGGCGATAGGGGAACTCATAGAGTAGGAGATCATGTAGGTTTTGTGGGGCAAAAATCCCGGTGAGATTATCACGCATGGATGTCAGTGAACGCGGCGCGGTCTCAGGTTTAAACATGTCGTCTTCTGACCATTTCTCTGGAGTAAGCTGCATTTTCCAGGCGTTGATCCAGGGGCGCTTTTTGAGAATTTCACGGTTGGGATAACACTCCTCAACAGCCTGCCAGAACAATACTTGTGCCAGTTCTTCAAAACGATCAAGGTTTTTGCGGGCAACTTCCAAAACTTGTTCCTTGCTGCGGCGGGTTGCCAGATCCAAATGCAGGATCATCAAAAAACGCATCCGGGTCATATCGCCAATGACATGCATGGGACGCGGTGGTGCTTTCTCTGACCAGTCGATGAACAGTTGCTGAACGCGCGCATTCAATTCGCGGTATCGCTGTCCGAGCGCAAAGACCTCTTCCGTCGGTTGAAGGATCAAGCCTTGCGCATAAAGTTGATAAGTGAACGCCCAATACAGCGCGGTGTCCCATGCCAGCTTGGGTGTGAATATTTGGGGATGCCCAAACGTGCGATACGTTCCGCGGTAATAATTCAGGAAAATTGGAAAAAGGACATCCAGGACAACTTTATTGAAGTTGCCAACGGTTTCTTCTGTCAGCTTTCCAGCTTGATCCTGACGGATCATTTCGACTGTGAGCGTGTTCCCGGTTGCGATCATGTCTGATCCCACGCTGTAAAGCGGATCCAAGAAGAAACCGGCTTCCCCAACACAACTCCAGCGCTGATGAGAAAACACCTGTGCCGAAGCATAGCTGTAATTCTTATAGCTAAGAAAATCCAGGGGTTCTTCATTTCGGAGGAATTCCCATAAGGCAGGTTCGTTCTGCTTCAACCACTCAAGTGCCTGTGCATAGGATTGACCATAACTGTTTTGCGGATGGATGGTTTCATCTGTCACAATGCCGATACTGGTCGTATTTGACCCCAATGGAATGAGCCAGACCCAGTAGCCTTTGTTCATCAAATGATTGGTCGAAAAATAGCGATCTTCAACACTGCCGTTGTGCCATTTGCGATTCGTCTTGGGAACCATGTTCTCAATATCGATGCGACCGTTATAACGCCACCACGCCGCGCTTGCCTGATGTCCATGCGTACGCTTCAAGCCTAACTTTGTTTGTAATAAGCGCCTGCGTCCCAGCGCATCAATGACCCATCGCCCCTTCAGTAAGAAATTTTCTTCGGTATCCTTATTACGGCATTTGACAATATGCTTTGCATCGCCTTCAACAAGTTCAATATCTTCGACAAGCATTCCCTCAAATAGTTCAACGCTCATTTCGATCACGAGCTCTCGTAAATAATTTTCCAGGCGCCCGCGGTCAATTTGATAGGATGGGACAGGTGGAAATAAACTGGGACCTGTTTCAGGTCTCGCCTCGATCGGTTCTTGCGATTGTCCCATAAAGAAACGCAATCCCAATTTCGGCAGATGCTGCTCTCGGAAATATTTATCAAGCTTTAAAACTTGACCCAAATAATACGTCCCGAGTTCGATGGAAGATTCGCCTACTTTGAAAGCAGCTTCCGGCAGGGGACGCGTGAGTCGGTCGATCACCGCCACTGAAAGATTTGGAAGTTCAAGCTTTAACTGGCGTGCAAGGGTTAGACCTGCCAGTCCGCCGCCACAAATCACAACATCATAGTCTAGACCGTCAACCATAGAGCACCTTGATTTGATAGATCAAAAATTTATAAGGTGATTCCGCCATCCACCTGAATGACCTGCCCGGTAATGTAGGTGGACTTGTCTGAGAGGAGAAAACAAACCAATGGCGAGACATCGTCAACCGTTCCCAGCCTGCGTAATGAAATGCGGGACTTTACATAATCGAGTGTGTCTTGGTCCATGATCGCCATCATATCGGTGTGGATATATCCGGGCGCCACTGCATTGACCCGCACATTCTGGGGAGCAATCTCAGCCGAAAGCGCTTTTGTGAAACCAATCATCCCAGCTTTGGCGGCGGCATAATTGGTTTGTCCGCTCGCTCCATACACACCCACTGCCGATGAAATGTTGACAATCGATCCGCTTCTTTGTTTGACCATGTGGAGCACCAGCGGTTTGGCAGCATTGAACATACTTCCCAGGTTGGTGTTGATGACCGAATCCCATTGATCGCGGCTCATGCGCGCTAGAACCGAATCGCGCGTGATACCGGCATTGTTGACTAAAGCGTCGATCTGCTTATATTCTGCAATGAGTTCCTTGACTAACTTTTCCATGGCTTCTGTATCTGCAACATCACATTGCTGTGCCACGCAGCGTTGATCTGGGAAGCTTGATGAAAATTCATTAGCGATCGCTTCAGCTTCTTCAGTGCTGTTGAGATAGGTAAAAATGACATTCGCGCCTTCCTGCATGGCGGTTCGGACAATGGCTTTGCCAATGCCTCTGCTTCCACCGGTGATTAAAACAGTTTTGTTGTTTAGAATTCCCAAGATGACTCGCTCCTCGATCTAATTTTCGTTTCTTCTTGACTTGATGTTTAACAGAACGCCATTTTTAGGACCCATGGCAATGTCATGTCGTATTTCATGTTCAACCGCCGCTGGCTCAAAGTTCCAGTGTGTGACGATCTCAGCCAGCGCGATCCGCATTTCGAAATCCGATAAGCCGGAACCGAGACAACGACGATGACCGCCCCCAAATGGCAAAAATTCAAATGGACTGAAAGTATGCCCGATAAACCGTTCGGGATTGAACTGGTCTGGCTCGGGATAGATTTCAGGATTATGATGGATCGCCATGATCGAAACGCCAACCCATTCTCCGGCCGCAATTTTATATCCTGATAACTCAAGCGGCGCTACCAAAACACGCGCCACTTCTGGTAGTAAGGTGTGCAGGCGTAAAGTTTCATTACATACCGCTGTCAGATAGGGGGCTCTGCCTAGTACTTCGGGGTCAGGGTCCAGCCCAAAGGAGGTCAGTTCCGCGCGGAGCTTTTCCAAAATGGGAGGGTTAGATCCAAGATCATATAAAGCCCAGGCAAGGGCGGTGGCGGTAGTCTCTGATCCGGCAAGCACAATTGTAATTAATTCATCAACAATATCTTTATCGCGCATGACGTTTCCGTCTTCATAGTGTGCCGAAATCATCCTTCCAAGAATATCGTTTGCCCCTTCGACATTCGTATGGCGCTCAGCTATATATTGATTGACCCAATTGACGAAATCGCGTTTTGCCCGGGCATAGCGCACCCAAAGCGGAAACCAATTCCTTTGCAGCATGGGAAAAAAAATAAACAAGGGATGCATTGAATGCCACAAGGCAAACAGAACTTTGTGCCCGGCTTCAATGAACTTGGGATCATCCACGCCGAATACGAGTCGCATAATGATATCCAGCGATATATCCAAGGTAGTATCCAACGCCCGCAAGGTTTGACCGGTTTGCCACTTTTTAATTTTCTGGCGAGTTACATCCCGGATCACTTTGCCGTAGCCACGAAAGCTTTGCGCATGGAAGGCTGGGGATAATAACTGACGCTCGCGGCGATGTTCCCTACTTCCCAATACCCAGATCGAGCCACTGCCTGCCACGCCGGTAAACCCCTCTTTCCAAAAAGCATCGTAACCATCCGGATCAGCGGATAGTATCTGGCGCGCGCCTTCAGGTTTCAAGGCAATGACAAACGCATCTCCTTTTGGACTATATAAAGCCACAAGATCGCCAAAACGCTTCCGCAAATTTGCCGTATAAGTTTGCGGACGATTAACCAGCAACCAGGTTTGATATGGATTGATTGAGAAACCTTTAGGGCGAATCGATTTCATTTCCATTTGTTTGATGGGATTACCCTACTTTCGATTAAATCTTAATAAACAGGTTTTCTGGCTGCGGTAGAAAGCCCGTGTGCTGCATATAACGCAAATACGTTCCAAATAATTTTTCATCGGCTGGCGGGCAGGTGATACCCGAGCCAGCTAATTCGCGCAGCGTCTCACGAGTATCATAAGTGGGTAGTTGCATGCTCACATCGTCCATATCATCGAGTGCGGCTTGATAAGCGAACAAGGCATTAGATGAAAAGTCCGGGCTGTTGATCAGTCTGTCGCGCAGATCAATAAATGGGAGTTCTTCAAATTGATAGCCGAGCGTGTGTAAATATTCCAGCCCATCTTTCAAGCGGCGGCGGGAAGGATTGGTGAGATGAAATGCGCGCCCTAAAACGTTTTTACGGAACGCCAGATGTACCATGGCTTGCGCGACATAATCCACCGGCGCAACATCCACTTCAATATCCATATCGGGGAACGCGCCGAATTGTAGAAATGATCGGTAACAGATTGGCCTGTTACGCTATCGCCGCCAACTTCCCCGGGACGATAACGCGCCAACGGCAAGCCGCGCTCTGCCGCATGCACCAAACATTTTTCACCGACCCACTTCGCTTCATCGTAGCCCAAGTTGAGCAGCCCCACATGGTCGATCGGATCTTTTTCGTAATAGGTATACTGCGCGCCCATGGGCCAGATCGCCACCGTGGAAAGATGATGCACGGGTTTGATATGTCCATGAAATGCGAACTGGATGATCTCGTGAATCCCCAATACATTCGTGGCGCGCAACGCTTCATACGGATAGATAAAGTTGACATGCGCTGCGCCGTGGAAGATGGCATCCACATTGCGTGACAGGGTTTCGTAATCCGAGTCTTTCATTCCGAGACGGGGTAATGTGACATCGCCGTCAACCACATGCAAGCGACTCTCGAAGCTGGATTGCCACGCTTCATTCTCAATCCAAACCTGATAACGTTTCATTTGCTGTTCAATACGCTGCTTGCTATTTTCTCCGCGTCGTGGACGAACCAGACAGTAAATATCGGCGCTGGTTGTTTTCAGGATTTCAGCAATGACATAGACGCCCAGAAACCCTGTGCCACCCGTTAACAAGACGCTTTGAATTTCTTTGACTGGCTGATACGTCATGCCGCGCGCGGGTGCGATGTAGCGCGGTAACTCCGCTTCACGCTGGAGAAATGCCATTCGTTGGCGTGCCCACTCCGAGGTCCGGGTGGAGGCAGGGCTTCGTCCAATGTTGGGTTGGTCAGAGTCAGGCTGGCGTCGTTCATCAATAAGCGCGGCAAATTTCCGCAGAGTCGAAGCTCCAAAGAACTCGCGTAAGTTGAAGTGGATCTGAAATTGTTTGCGGACCTCGATCATCAACAGCGTCATCAAAAGCGAGTGCCCGCCCAAGTCCATAAAATCTGAATCGCGCCCGACGATCTTTGAATCAATGCCGAGAATATTTGCCCAAGCCCTGGCTAACATTTGCTCGGTGGCAGTGGACGGCGGCTCGCTGGTTTTATCAGTTAGGTTTTGATTCGCAGCATCAGGCGCAGGCAAAGCGCTGCGTTGGATCTTGCCATTGGCAGTTTGCGGAAACGAATTGGTAAAGAGAATATAGGGCGGGATCATCACTTCGGGCAGACGTTCACGCAGCTGCGAGCGTAGTTCATGTGCACTGATATTCTTCTCTGCGATCACGTGCGCCGCCAATTGCGCATCGCCGCGTGCATCCTGCCACGCAACGACCACGGCATCCTGCACGCTTGCAAGGTTTCTTAATGCCGCTTCAACTTCGCCAAGCTCCACACGCACACCGTGGATCTTTACCTGATCATCCGATCTTCCCAAACAAACGATACTGCCATCGGGCAGATAGCGCGCCAGGTCGCCGGTCCAATACATGCGTTCGCCTGCGCGGAATGGATTGACGATAAAGCGTTCAGCGGTGCGATCGGGTCTATGCCAATATCCAACTGCCAGCCCGTCACCGGCGATATATAGATCACCGATCGCTCCAATAGGAATAGGTTGATATTGTTTATCGAGGATATACATTTGCGAATTGGGAAGCGGACGCCCGATCCGAATTGGTTCTTGCGGGGCAGATTCGATGCGGCAGGCAGAAGAGAAAACTGTGGTTTCCGTGGGTCCATATAAATTCCACAAGACACGGCATTTCAACAGCAGCTGCTCTCCGAGATCACGACTTAGCGCTTCACCCGTAGAGACCAGAGAGATATTTTTGTCTCCCAGCCAGCCTGCGGTCAGGATCATTTTCCACGTGGAGGCTGTCGCTTGCACATGGCTGGGTTTGCTGGTTGTAATGCGTTCAACCAACTGAACTCCGTCTGCCGCCAAACCGTCTTCACCGATCTCAACACAGCCGCCCGAGATCAGCGGCATCAACAATTCATTCGTGGAAATATCAAACGACACGGTTGTAAGCGCAAGCATGGAACTCTGCGGCGTGAATGCCAGATATTCTTTGGTTGCCAGCAATGTGTTGAGCAATGCGCCATGACGGATTTCCACGCCTTTGGGTTTGCCGGTTGAGCCAGAAGTGAACAAAATGATCGCGCTATCAGAACCTTGCACGGGTGCATTCTTTTCAACTATCGATGCAAGTTGCGCGGTCACGGTTTCAACGCAAACACTTTTTGCATTTGATTCTGTCTCGATCAAAGCAAGATATTCTTGGTTTGTCAGCACGATATGAATGTCAGCATTCGTCAACATGAATGCCAAGCGCTTTTTTGGAAAGCCAACATCCATGGGAACATACAACGCGCCGACTCGCCAGGCTGCAAGCAGCGCTGGGATTAAATCAAGGGACCGCTTCATCAAGATGCCGACCCGGTCGCCGTGTTTTACACCGGCTGCACGAAGACTTGCGGCAAGCGCTTCAATCCGACCCGCAAGCTGCTCATAGCTCAAAGAGCTTTCGCCAAATCTGACAGCGATGTGCTCAGGTCGCAACTGAACCTGTTCCGTGATCAGATCAAGTACTGTGCGTTCACGCGGATATGTTTTTTCGGTCTTGTTCCATTCAAACAGAATTTGCTCGCGCTCACGAGGCGGCATCATTGGTAATATGCCACAGGCGTGACCGGCATCTTGCAGTCCGTAATCTAATAATGCAACGATTCCATTCAGCCAGCGTGTGATTGTTTCTGCCTCGAAGAGTTCTGTACTATAGTCACAGACCAGTGAAAGATTGGTTCCTTGAGTCAGTGCGATCAGTTGAAGGTCGTAGCGTGCGCCAGAACTTGGTGGAACGATAAAACTGCTTTGAAGTCCATCAAACGCAAAGATGGTTTCGTCATGCTGTGAACAGAACGCGGCTGTGAATAATGGCGAGCGGCTCTGGTCGCGCGGCAAATTGAGAAGTTGAATCAGTTCAGCCAGGGAAAGATTTCTATGAAGGTTAGCTTTCGCAAGCGCATCTGCTCTAACATGAATATATTCTTTGAAACTCTGGGTTGAATCGTAACTTGTGCGGAGGGGGAGCATGTCGCGCGTGTTTGCAATGGCAGGCACGCTGTCGTCAAGATACAGACTCTCGCCTTCAACCCCGATGACAACATCCTCCAAGCCGGATAACCTGTGAATGAAAATCGTGAACGCTGCGAGCAATACTATCTCTGGGTGGATGCCTTCAGAAACGGCAAAGGCTTGGAGTCGCTCATTCGTAACGGAATCCAACTGCAGGTCCACGCGGGAACCGGAATATTTCTTGATCGCCGGGCGCAGATGGTCGGCAGGCAACTCCAGGCGCGGAACACCTGAGTCGAAGACGTCCCGCCAATATTCTTTCGCCTGTTGTTGCGCGGCTTTGGCTTCGGCAGTATCCCGCAGCGCGAAGTAGTCCGTCCATTGGAGGGTGAGAGGTGCGGCGGGCGCATCTTGATCGTGCGAGAAAACTTGATAGAGCGCTGCGATTTCGTTCAGGATGATGCGCAGCGCGTGTGGTTCAAGCACGAGTGCGTGACCAACCAATGCCAACACGTGTTCCGTTTCAGAGAGCCGCAGCAACTCAGCACGAAAGAGCCGCTTGCCGATCTCGAACGGACGCGCGATGATCTCTTTCAGCCGCGCTTGAAGTTGGTCTGCATCAACTGGCGAAACAATAAGTTCGAGCGCTTCACCTTTGCCAACATCGAGCGTGTTCTGTTCGGGGTTCAGCGCCGTGCGCAGAGACTCATAGCGATTGCCAACTTCCTCGATTGCGGCATGCAGCGCAGGTCCATGCAATGCGCCGGTGAGTCGCAACAGGAGTGCTTCGTTGAAAGCCGCATTCGCTTCACTGGAATAGCGACTCAGAAAGCCAATGTTCTGTTGCGATGGCGCCAACGGGATTTGGCGTTCTGCTTGCCACTTTGATTCTTGCGATTTCTTTTTTAGCGATTGTTGAGAATTCAGTTCCTGTTCAATGTATAACGCTAGTGTGCCAATCGTGATCTGCCCTTCGATCACACGGCGGATCGAAACCAACACGCCGAAACGATCATAGACTTGCCGCATACCCTCAACCAGTGCCAGCGAACTGACGCCCAGATCAAGAATCGGAACATCATCTGGAATGGAACGCAATTCATCATTACCAATTCCATTGATAATGATCTGTTGGATTTCGGTTCGTATTTGGGAAAGGTCAGGCTTTCCGTTAGATCGAGGCATGAATAAATTCCGTCAACTCATCAGTGGCTTTTAAAATTCCACGCCCTGAACTTCCGCGACCATGCGTTCGCGGAGCTGGCTATAGCGTTTTTCTGCCAGCAGGGTTTGGATCAACGGCGTATAGAAGGGGCCATCGCCAACGAGTTTGATCTTCTCGGGCGTGATCTCAATAAAGCCGTATTCTTCCAACGCTTTCCAGACGCCTTCGAATAGATCGTAAATATCGACATCGAATGCCTCTTTGAATTGCGGACGGTCAAGTTCAAGTCCGAAGAGGTTGCGCCAGATCAGCGAGATCATGAAATCTTCGCGGGCATGTCGGAAGCCGCGCTCGATCGGGATTTGCCCCGCATCCACTTTGGCTTTGTATTCGGCAAGATTGCGCGAGTTGATGAAGGACCATGAGCGACCATCTTCGAGCGCTGTATCGTAGAAGAACGTGATGGCGGCATAACCCAAGCCGAGCGTATCCATGGTGTCTAAACGATGAGTCACACCTTCCTCATAAGGGCGGCTATTGGGGTCGCCGGGTTTGCGCCAGTTGTAGGCAGTGATCTGTTCGTAACCGTGACTCTTCAACAGGTCGCGCGAGACGCGGTACATTTCAAGATTGCTGAGCGTGCTTGGCAACTCATGATAGCGATTGAGTGCGAAGTCGGTGGGACCGCCTACGTTCAATTCATAGTGTGTAATATCGTACACGCCCCATGAGATGGCGGTCTCCAAATCCTTGACCATGGTTGCAACGGTTTGTTGGGGCCAGCCAAAAATCAAGTCGATGTTGGCGGGCAATCCAAACTCGTGTGCCCATTCCAGAGTCTGCCGAACATGTTGGGTCTTCTGTTTGCGTCCGCTCAAACTATTTAACTGCTCGTTGACTTGTTGGACGCCCATGCTGATGCGGTTCATCCCAGCTTCTTTGATCGCTTTGACCTTCTCGCGTGTAAAGAGCTGCGGAATGCCTTCGAGCGTAATATCCACATACTCAGGAATATTGGGAAACAGGTCACGCACCAAATCCATCAGTTCGAAGTATTTGGGCTCTTTGTATAAGTTTGAAGTCCCGCCGCCAAAAAAAACCGCGCCCAAGGGGATATCTTTCAACGCTTCTTTATACATGGCGGCTTCGCGTTTGAGATAGCCCATGTAGACCTCAAGGTCGATGTTGCCGGTAAATATTTCCACCGGAAAAAGACAATATCCGCATTTGCCTGGGTCGGTTTGGATGCAGTAAGGCACACCTACATATAAATTGACCGGTGTGCCGCGTCCCATCTTATGTAGTTTCTGGCGGTCATTCAAAATTTCCTGCGCTGGCACCTCGGTCTCGGACCAAAAGCGCGGAGATGGAAATGCATGTTGAATCTTGTTGACCTGGCGTTTGTCGAGATGGCGTTCGATAAAATCACTGGCAAAATCTTTGTCCACAGAAATTGAGTTAAGCATAAGGTCTCCTGAACCGGTACGTATGAAAATAAACTTTTTGGTTTTCCAATAGAGCCAGGAACTATAACCACTGAGACACCGAGAAGAAAAATAAAAAACTCCGTGTCCCAGTGTCTCCGTGGTTCAAATAAACTTATTAGTCAGCAACTGCAACAGCCTCGCCTTTCAAATCCGCAGCGAGCGCTTCGTCATGCAGAAATTCAGCCATCGTTTCAATCGACTGATAATCCAAACCCTGCATCGGTTTGAAGCGGAACTCCAGCCTTTCCTGAATACGGCGTTGTAATTCAGTGACGAGCAATGAATCCAAGCCAATTTCAAGGAAGGCTGTTGTGGGCGGTAATTTTTCGAGGTTCAAGCCATCGGCGGCTTGCCCGATCGTGTCTTTGATCTCAGCGATCAACCATTTCGAAAGCAGCGCCACACGATCTCTTTTTGCCAACGGGCGCAGCGTTTCCACCGCATGCGCGCGGGATTTGAAGATCTGATTCCCGGAAGCGCGTCCCTTACCGCCAGCATTCTTTCCAAATGAAAGAGACATCGTGCGCCGCAATTCCATATTTTCAAATTTGGCTACCACCTCGCCCGCTTCATTCAATACGCGGATTGTTGCCAACACACCGCGTCCATTTGCGTCAGCACTGATCTTCACGTGGCTCCAAACCTGCGCCGGAAATTCATTTCCAAAAGAGATCGATTGAACGGCGGCGGGAACATACGCGCCCGGCTGTGTCATGTTATCCAGTGTGGCAAGCGCCGCGCCGAATACCTGCAGGCAGCCGTCCAATACCACCGCATTGTTAAACGGATCGTTCTCGGTTGTGTTCAGTACGCGCCCGAACGCTTCGCCCGAACCGGATTTGCCCAACCAGAGTTCGCGCACGTTGGCAAACCGCGCGCCGTATTCGAGTCCGCGACTGCGTAACTCACCGTAGAAGACGCCGATCTTCATTTCGGAGTCGCGACCGGACAATTCCGCTTCAATCTGGACCTGTTCCTGCTTCGCCTTCGAAAGAGTGATTCGCCCCCGACAATAAGTCACACTGCCATCGCCAGCCGCGATGACAAATTTTGTATCACCTTTGCCGTTTGCGGTTTGTTCCAGCGTAAGCGTTACTTTTTTCTCTTCGCGATAAGAAAGCAGCAGCGGTTGTTCAAAGGACATATCCTTTACCACGACAGCATGCCAGCTTTGTCCATGGATGGTGGCGAAACCGCGCGCTGCCATTTCCACATAGCCTGCGCCGGGGAAGATCGTCGAATCTAATACGCGATGATCTGTCCATGGACTGGTGGTCTTAAGTCCGGTTTCAAAGACAACCTTTTGCGAATTTCGGCTCACCACTCTGCCAAGTAATGGATGCAGTTCCGGTAACTCAGGCAATTCGTCCGGTGCATCCACCAAAGGATATGAATCAGGTCCGAGTTCAAGAACGCCTTCGAGGTTGAGCGAATATTTTTCAACATGGAACGGATAGAGCGGCAATGACACGCGCTGATAATCAGGATTTGAAAAGAGACGTTCAAGCTTTAGGGGAGCGCCATTCACATAGAGCGCCGAAAGCGCGGCAAGCAAATTGTTGGCATCTTTCTTGTCCTTGCGCAAGGTCGGCATGGTCTGCAGGGAGGGGGAGTCGAAAGCGGTGACGATGACCGGCGTCAATGCCGGATGCGGTCCGATTTCCACAGTTAAGGAACAACCTGCAGCGATGATCTTCTCCATCCCTTGATGGAACAGCACTGCATTGCGTACCTGACCACTCCAATATTCAGGCTTGATCACATCGCCAAAGAAATCACCACTGGTATTGGAAAGGATCGGAATTCTGGGCGGTGAAATGCGCATCGAAGCAGCAACTTGCGTGAGTTCATCCAGAATGGGGTCCATCAATGGCGAATGGAAGGCATGCGAAACTTCCAATTCTTTGATCTGACGTCCCGCTGTTTGAGCCATGGCACCAACTGCGGCAACTGCCTCAGCGCGCCCCGAAATCACCACGGCGTGCGGTCCATTGACTGTAGCGATCGCGACATCCGCTTCCTTACCTTGAATCCATCTCTGCACTTGTTCGGGTGCGGCAGAGATGGCGAGCATCGTTCCGCCTTCTGGCAGAGAGCCCATCAAGCGTCCGCGTGCCACCACAAAGCGCGCGGCATCTTCAAGGTCAAGTACACCTGCCACGCATGCGGCAACAATTTCGCCGATGCTATGACCGATCACAAAAGCGGGTTCAACACCCCAATACCGTATCACATCGGCGAGGGCATATTCCAGCGCAAAGAGTGCGGGTTGGACATAACGAGTGTTCTCGAGATATTGAGCAGACTTCTCGCCAAATAAAACTTCCAGTAATGGCGCGTCCAGTTCCGGGTCCATGAAAGAAGCGATGCGGTTGATCGTCTCAGCAAAGCGCGGTTCACTCGCATAAAGCTCGCGTCCCATTTCAGCATATTGCGATCCCTGACCGGTAAAGATAAAAGCGATCTTGGGTTTGACCTTGGCAAAGGTTTGCCCGTGGGCGACACCCTTGGGTGTGCGTCCATCACGCCATGCCTGAAGTTTTTGTTTAATGTCTTCTTTGTCTTTTCCAACGATGGCGAGTCTTTGCGTAAGCTGGGTGCGAGCCAACGCGGCTGTGAAGGCAATATCGTGCAAGGAATTTTTGTTCTCCTGTGCGAGAAAATCGATCCATTGATCAGCCAGTCCATCGAGAGATGCGGGTGACTTGGCGGAGATCACCACCAGTTCACCGGCACGGTCGAACAGACTGTGATTCGCGGTTGCCGACGATTCAGTGATGATGTTGTTTTGAAGCGGAGCTTCCTGCAAGATCATGTGAGCATTTGTGCCGCTATAACCAAACGAGTTGACACCCGCTAAACGCGGAGTCTGACTGCGGGGCCATGGAATTCTTTCAGCTGCCACGCGCACCGGCGCCTGACCGAGATCAATGGCGGGATTCAGTTTATGAAAATGAATGCTGGGAAATATTTCTTCGTGTTGAAGCGATAACGCCGATTTGACCAAGCCCAATAAACCTGCGCCGGCTTCGATGTGACCGAAATTGCTTTTGACCGAACCGACGTATAACGGTCGATCGCCGCCTCGGCCGGGTCCATACACGTTCACGATGGCGCTCATCTCGATCGGGTCGCCAACGGGAGTGCCAGTTCCGTGCGCTTCCACGTAGCCGATTTCATTGGGGTTGATGGCAGTACGTGCTAACGCATTTCGAATGACCTTCTCTTGCGAACGTCCATTTGGGGCGGTGAGGGCAGGGGTACGACCATCTTGATTGACTGCGGTGCCGACGATGCTAGCGATGATATGGTCGCCGCGTGCGATGGCGTCAGACTGTCTGCGTAAGATTACTGCCACACAACCTTCGCCGCGGATATAGCCATCGGCAGATGCGTCAAAAGTAGCGCAATGCCCGGCGCGTGACATGAGTCCCAATTTGGAAAAAGCAATGTGAATGGCGGGATGCAGAATCACATTGACCCCCGCGACGATCGCCATATCGCAATCACCTGCCAAAATACTTTGACGCGCCAAATGCAAAGCGACCAAAGAACTGGAACAGGCTGTATCGAGTGTAAGGCATGGACCTTCCAAACCAAGAAAGTGTGAAATGCGTCCGGCCGCGATACTCATCGCATCGCCCATCGCATCATAGGCATTAATCCCCATCGGGCCTTCAAAAACGCCTTTGAGATGTGAATAATTGTTCGTGTTCATCATCGCCAGGAACACCCCCGTGTTGCTGTTCATCAATTCTTCAGCAGATTGCCCCGCATCTTCCAGCGCATGCCAGACGGTTTGTAACAGCATCCGTTGTTGGGGGTCCATGCGCGTGGCTTCGGCATCTGTGATGC
Organism: Chloroflexota bacterium; assembly: GCA_040006635.1. Lineage (GTDB taxonomy): Bacteria > Chloroflexota > Anaerolineae > Anaerolineales > Villigracilaceae > Defluviilinea. Next base: position 43,445 of record JBDTWO010000002.1, on the reverse strand, counting down.
CAAAGAAACCAGGGTCGAAATGATAAACGTTCTCAACAAACCCGCCTTTGCGTACATAGGTCTTGCCGGGCGCAAGTGCATCCGGGTCGTAATAAGCATCTACACTCCAACGATCAGCTGGGATCTCAGTGATAAGATCTCGTCCCTCGCGTAGCGCTGCGAGTAAATCTTCTTTGTTTGTAATCTTTCCGGGGAGTGTGCAACCAACTCCAATAAGTGCGATTGGGTCAGGATTGCTGTGCGAGTTTTCTTGCCGATAAAAAGTCATTTACCTTCTCCAGTTCTGAAGTGTTTTCTTATGGATATACTTTTATTACGACACACTTTACGCAATCCCTCTTAATCCCCAACTCATCTTGAATTGACATAATATAATCAAATAAGATAGAATAAATCATAATAGCAATAGTCTTCATTTGTCAATCCCATCGCAGTAATAACGAATTTGTACTTCATCGTGATACTATTCAAATCAGATCACAATAGAAAGCGAGGATCGCATGGCAGAAGAAACGACAGCAGCATCAACAGAGATGACGCAACCCGTCATCATCGATCTGGGGAAACAAAGATCGAAATCAATCAAAGCTTTAAAAAATGGCGAGGGTGAATTGTGGGATGAAGTCCTGGAAGTTGCCGATGAAGTAAAAGAAATGCTCGGCGCTGAAGCGGAAGGGAAAGTGCTCATCCCTGTAATCATGCTGTATCAGGAAAAACTCGGACGTCGCCGTTTGGATCTTGAGAAACTCATTTTTCCATTGTTGGAAAATGTTGACGATGATGAAGATGACGAAGAAGATGACGAGGAGTAATCATGAGCGAATCAAATGCTGACAAACCACGTGTGTTGCGCCGCACTGGCGGCAAACTTCAACCGGAAATGAAGCCGATCGTTCTTGAATACAAAGGACGTAATAAGAAGAAAAGTGAGACCAAGCCAGAGGCTGACAAGGAAAAATATACAGAAGGCTTGGAAGATGTTCAAGTCATGGAGGGGAACATGATTCATATTGCGCAGAAGGCTGCCAAGGCGGCATCCAAAGGCTTGGATACTTACGAGCACGAGCGCCAGAAATCAGCCAAAGCGAAGACCGATGGCGCCATCGAAGATTTTTTCAATAATTCCGCCAAAGCGGTAAGCGCCTCCCTAAAAGAAGCCAGTGATATACCTATCGATGTCGTTGAGTCGATCAACACCGAATCGTATCGGAAACGCCTGCGAAAAAATTTGAAACGAACATCCAAGTTCATGCGCTTGTTCCGTATATAAAGAACAACAGCTGCAGCCAGACCGTTGGATTTGATATCCTTACTGTTGCATTTAAATCACCCATGATAATGACCGACAATGTATGACGCATCAAGCTCTGTGAGTGATGGTCAGCGTTCTGGAATATTAGCAGATCTGCCTCGTCGGCGGTTTCTGGATGTTTCGTTGGGGGACGCATCGCTATCGCAGATGCGCTTTATTTCTTTCAAGGTCAACCACTTCCGCTCGTTCGTCGGGTTATTGAAGTGGCTTCAACTGCTCCTCTATTTTTCCTTCAACATCCTTATCGATATTTTATTGCGCAGAGATACGCCCAAACGGCGGGCTGTCAGCCTGCGGCGTGCATTTGAACATAACGGGGGCTCGTTCGTAAAGCTGGGACTTCATCTTTCCATGCGTCTCGATTTCATGCCTTGGGTATATAGCAGCGAGCTATCCTGCATGACCGATAAGCGCGAACCTTTCCCGATTACCCAAACCATTGAGACTGTTGAACGTTCCACAGGCAAACCGCTCTCGGCGATCTTTCAACGTTTCGATCCCACGCCGATCATTTCCACTTCAGTTGCTTGTACTTACCAGGCAATATTAAATAGCGGCGAGAAGGTCATTGTCAAAGTGCGGCGCCCTGGGATCGGCGAGCAGTTCATGTCGGATATCGAGGCATTCGATTGGCTGCTTTCCATTGCCGAGTTTCTCACAATCTTTCGCCCCGGATTGACGCAGGGCATGCGGGCTGAGTTTCGGGATCTGCTTTTAGAGGAATTGGATTTTGTGCAGGAGGCGCGCCGACAGGATGCCTTCCGTCGTGCGGCTGCTCAATCGCGAAAAAAGTTTTTCTCCACCCCGCGCATCTATCTGGACCTGACAACTGAAGAGGTAGTCATCAATGAGTTTGCCAGCGGAATCTGGTTGTGGGAACTATTGGCGGCTGTTGAACATGGAAACCAGGCTGTTCTGACGCGCGCGCAGGAAATGAACATCGATCCTGAACTCGTTGCGAAACGTTTGCTTTGGGTGAATTACTGGAGCTGGGGCGAAAACTTGTTCTTTCATGCCGACCCGAACCCGGATAGTGTGATCGTTGGGCAGGATAGCACTTTATACTTCATCGATTTTTCGTCAACTGGCACGCTGAGCCGTACCAAGCGCCAGGCTCTACGGCAAAATTTAGATTTTGCCTGGGAGCGTGACCCGCAGAATATGGCGCGGGCTTCGCTAGTTTTACTTGAGCCTTTGCCGCCCATCGATCTGATCGAATTGATCCAGGAACTTGAGACTCACAACTGGCAATTGATCTATTCCATGGAAGCTTCGCCGCATAGTGTGTCCTGGCAGGAACGCACTTCTGCTACACAATGGGCGGGCATGATGCAATTGGTTCGTAAATATGGCATCACGGTTGATATTCAAGTCTTGCGATTAATACGTTCAACGCTATTGCTTGAATCCATGGCGGCGCGTTTGCATCCTGAGATCAATTTTGTAGATCAATATCAGTCCTTCAAGAATTATCGCGCCGAGCAAGCCCGGCGACGTGTGACTGATGCCATGTTGGATCAAATGGATGGTAAAGGTAGCGAGCAATCGATCATCCGTGCAGACCGCATCCTGCATGCGGTGGAAGGATTGTTGTTCCGCGCGTCCCACATACTGTCACTGCCTTCGGTGAACTTTAATGCCTTGATGAGCAAGTGGTCTTTTGCAGTGTACAACCTGTTTTTGTTTCTTGGTCAGATGGCGATCATTACGCTGATCTTCGGCGTTTTCGCAAATGCCAAGATTTATTTTGATGGACAGCAATTGATGACCATTCGCCAGGTTCTTCAAAAAGTTGTGACCAGCCCGTTTTATCAAATTGTTTTTTTCATTATGGTCTTTGTACATGGGCGGACGGTTCTGTTTCGCCTGGATGATAAAGAGGTTGCGCTGTGACCCTACAGGATGAGTTAAGACCCATCCGCGTACGACCGGCTGTCTATGAGGCGGTCAGGGTGTGGAAGAAGCGTCAGAAAGCCGCAGCAGGCTTGGACGAGGGCAGAAGCGACTATCCTTCGGCAGAGTCGATCCTGCAAAGTATTCCGCGGCGTCAACAATCAGTCCCGCCAGCCGAGCGGAAGTTGTGGATCCCTTATGTGGAAGCGCTGCCGATTAGAAATACATTCGTTCGCAGTTTCATCCGATTGTTTGCGTGGATGCGAGTCATTCTTACCATTGGGCTGGGTAACTTTTTCGATCAGCTTTTGCGTCGCGATACGACCGAGCGCCGCGCGATGCGCTTCCGTAAAGCATTGGAACGCGCGGGCGGCACGTTCGTGAAATTGGGTCAACAGTTGGCGATGCGGGTTGACTTGTTGCCGTGGGCGTATTGTGTTGAACTATCGAAGATGTTGGATCAAATGATCCCGTTCCCGACTGAGCAGGCTTTGCAGGCGGTGGAGCGGGTGATCAAGCGCCCGTGGCAGGAAGTCTTTGCGGTGTTTGATCCGAAGCCGATCGGTTCGGCTTCGCTGGCATGTGTTTTTCAGGCAACACTGAAAGATGGCACGAAAGTGGTTGTGAAGGTTCGGCGACCGGGGATCAAAGAACTTTTTGCGGCTGACTTGCAAGTCTTGGATTGGATCACTGGACTGGCTGAATTTCTGACTTTGATTCGCCCCGGCTTCACTCAGAAGCTGCGCATTGATCTGCGTGAAGTCCTGATGGAAGAATTGGATTTCCGGCGTGAGGCGCGCTTCGCGGATATCTTCCGCCGTAACGCGAAACAAACGGGTTGGAATTTTTTCACTGCGCCGCAAGTGTATTTTGAATACTCAGGCGATGAGGTACTGGTTCAGGAATTTGTGTCAGGTCTTTGGTTGTGGGAAGTCATTGCGATCAAGGAGCAGAAAAACGCCCGTGGGCTTAAGTTGTTGAAGGATTTGGACATTGATCCGGCAGTGGTGGCGCGCCGGATTTTGCTGGCGTTTTTCTGGAGCGCGGATGAGCATGTGTTTTTCCATGCAGATCCGCATCCCGCCAATATTTTGATCCGCCCAAATAACGAGATCACGTTCATTGACTTTGGAAGCTGCGGAAGTTTCAATAATCAACAACGCATTGCATTGGAGCAAATGGTGCTCAGCATGAGGAACCAGGATGTGGAAGCCATGACCCGCGCTTCGCTCAGCCTGATGGAGCCTCTGCCGCCGGTGGATCTGCCGTCACTGGTCAAAAATGCGCAGGATGAGTATATGCGGGTCCTGCATACCTTCAATACCCCGGCGGAATACACCCAGTACTGGGAACGCACTTCGGCGCGGCAGTGGTTTGTTTTGATCCGGGTTGCCCAGAAGTTCAACCTGCCCATGAATTTGCATATGCTGCGCATGGTCCGTGCCACTTTATTGTACGATTCGATTGTTCTGCGTCTCGATAATCGCTTGGACCGTTATCAGGAATATACAGAGTTCATGAAGATCCGGGCGCAGTTGGTCAAACGGAAGTGGCGGCGCAAATTAAGAGATAACGCCGGTGATGGTGTTTTTCTGAATGTTGAAGATCTCGGGAATACTTTCAACGATCTCATGATTCGCGCTCAAACCATTTTAGGCAAGCCGATCGTCAATCTTGGGTCGACAGTGAATAAGTGGGTCTTTGCAACCAGTGTGTTGAGCAGGATGATCGGTCGTATTTTCTTCATTACCGCATTGTGCATGGGCTTGGTCAGTCTCGCGCATATATTTACCGGTGTTCCAGTCTCGTTCACGCTGGCAGCGAATCAGGTGCTGCAAAATAAAATTTATCAGATATTTCTGGTTGTGGCGCTGATCTTTAGCGCGCGCCTGATCCTGTTCCGTTTGCATGACCGGGATGTGAATTAATAACCGCATATGATATTAAACTTGAAAGACCATTATTGGAGGCAGTCATGGGTGATACACAAGATCATCTGGTCATTACGAAAGGTCCGCGGGTTGGTGAAAAGATCCAACTATCCAAACTACCTTTCATCATCGGGCGGGATGAAGCAGCCGATGTGCCCATTAAACTCGAGAATATTTCCCGTAAGCACATGCGGGTCTCGAAAGGGGATACAGGCTATCTGCTGGAAGACCTGAAGAGCAGTAATGGAACCTACGTTAATGAACAACGGATCGAAAAAACGTATCAACTCAAAAATGGCGATATGATCGCTTTGGGTCCCGATTTTGAAATGCGGGTGGTGATCCCGGTCCCAGTCGTCGTGCAAAAGGGAGAGGCTACGCTCTTCAACGCAAAAGCAGCGAAGGAACCCAGCAAGAGCGACGCCACCGCGTTTGGTCTCCAGCCGCTCCCGGCCGCCGATCAAACCATGGCATTTGTGGAAATGCCCCCGATCCCGGTTGTGCCTCCGCGTCTGGTCATCAACGAGTCCGGCAAAGAGCCGAAGATCATCACGATCACGGCAGATCGCGTGCGCATTGGGCGGCAGGATGATAACGATATTGTGTTGGATAATAAATTTATCTCGCGCCGCCATGCAGAATTGGAAAAGCGCGGCCAGGATTATTTCCTCATCCCTTCGACCAATGCCAGTAATGCTCTGGTGCTGGATGGTGACCCGGTGATGGAAGCTACCCGGTTGCATAACGGCGCGAAGATCCGTATTGGCGGTTACGCACCCGGCGAGATTGTAACCATCGATTACTTGTCTCCGGCGGGTGATGGTCAGCAGGTTATTAAGTTCAAAGAAAACAAAACGATGACCATCGGACGCGATGCGAGCAATGTGATCGTTCTATCTGCACCCGCAGTTTCGCGCTTTCATGCCGAAGTGGAAAAAGTAGGGCAGCGCTATCGTGTCCGCGACCTGCGCAGCAGCAACGGGACCTTCGTCAACGGCAAGGGGGTAACCGGCGATATGTGGGTGCAACCCGGCGACGCGATTCAGATCGGTCCTTATCGCTTTGTTGTCGATGAACATGAACTTTCCCAATCTGATCAAAGCGAAGGCGTCACCGTTGATATCCATGGCTTGAATAAGTGGGTGAGCAAATCCTTGAACATTCTTCAAGATATTTCGCTGGCATTCAAACCCAAGGAATTTATCGTCGTAGTCGGGCAAAGCGGTGGCGGTAAATCCACGCTGGTGGATGCGATTGCCGGTTATCGTCCTGCCACGCAAGGACGGATCGTTGTCAACAAGACGATCGATGTCTATAAGGAGTTTGATGCCATTCGTTCGAGTATTGGATATGTTCCTCAAAAAGACATCATCCATATGGAGCTCACTGTCTTCCAGGCTTTGAATTATGCCGCTCAATTGCGTATGCCAGCCGATACCACCGAAGCCGAGCGCCTCAAACGCATCGACGAAGTGATGGATGACCTCGACCTGGCGCATCGCCGCGATACACAGATCAGCACATTAAGCGGTGGACAACAAAAACGAGTTTCCATTGGCGTGGAACTGCTCACCAAACCGACACTCTTCTTTCTCGATGAGCCGACCTCCGGTTTAGATCCTGGCATGGAAACCGAGTTGATGCGTTTGATGCGGAAACTTGCCGATCAGGGACGCACGATCATCATGGTGACACATGCCACCAAGAATGTGATGCTCGCTGATAAAGTAGTCTTTATGGCACGCGGCGGATTCCTTGCCTGGTTTGGTCCTCCAGAAGAGGCATTGGCTTACTTTGACAAATTCCGAACCGAGCGTGACCGGCGCGCCAGCTCGATGGAATTTGACCACATCTATACTCTACTTGATCAGGAAGAATTGGGCACCCCTACCGAATGGGCAGAACGCTTCAAGAAAGAAGCGGCTTATCGTAAATATATCCAGGAACCCTTGGCGGGAGAATCGTCCACCCAAAAAGCCGATCGTCAAAAAGCGACTCCAAAGCAGTTGGCAAAAGGCAATCAAGTTTCGGTCCTGCGTCAACTTTTGATCCTGTCCGCGCGGAATGTAAAAATTCTTACCCGCGATATGTTCAGCCTGTTCCTGTTGCTGGTGACCGCGCCGGTCATGGCATCGCTCGATTTCATGGTCGCGCAGGGCATCGGGCACGATCCATTTGGATTTAAAGACGGCAACTTCCAAAATGTTGTTGTTACCATGATCGTCTTCGCGAACACGACCATGCTCGTGGGCGGTCTATCGTTCATGCGTGAGTTGGTAAAGGAACGCGAAATCTATAAACGCGAGCGCATGGTCAACCTGAAACTCTCATCTTATATCATGTCCAAGATCTGGGTGGCGCTGTTGCTGGCTGTCTATCAAACGGCTTGTTATATTGCGATCCGCTATGCGGCATTCAAAATGCCGGGCGGTACCCAGGAGTTGATCTTTGTCTTCATCACCGGTTATTTGCTCATCTTCTCAGGCATGATGCTCGGACTATTCGCCTCCGCGTTGGCGCCAAACGGAAACTCCGCGCCTCTGCTGTTGGTCATGTTTATCATTCCACAAATGGTATTAAGCGGCGCGATTATGAAAGTGCCTACGCCAGCCCGCGTGCCTGCCTCCAGTAGTTGGGCATTTCAAGGGATTATCGCCATCAGCGGCGCCGGTTCAGATGTGGCACGTGACTCATGTTGGGCGCTCTCCAAGGACGAACGCGATAAGCTCACATTGGATCAGAAAAACGAACAATGCATCTGCATGGGCGATAATGCCCTGCGTCAAAACAGTTGTAACTTCCCGGGCATCGGCAGTTACTATGATTCAGCCATCGACCAAACTGATCCGATCAAGCCCGCAGAGCCTGGACCGAAACCCGCAGAGCCGGTCATGCCGGCTAAACCCACCCTGCCTGAGAAACCGACACTCAAAAACCCGAACAACCTGCAAGCCATGCAACTGTATCTGAAGCAGTTGGATACCTACAACGCAGACGTGACGACCTTGCAGGAAAACTATAACGATACAGTGACCAAACAGCAAGATGACTATAAAGCCGAGATTAACAAATGGCAACAGGAAAACGAAGACTATAAAGATACCTTTGCAACCTACCAAAAAGACCTGACTGAATTGAAGGTGAAGCGGGCGGTAGCTGTCGGTGCGGCTGAATCGACCATCGAAAATTACCAGAAAAATTTTGGTTGGACCTTCGTAGACAAACAGGATCAAACCGGATATCACAAGGCGCTATTTGGCACTTGGGGTGCGATGCTTGTTATCATCCTCGTTCTCCTGGCTGGCACTATCTTCATGGTAAAGAGAAGAGATGTAGTTTAAATACTGCGCTTCGATACGTAAGTTGACTTATCCCGCAGATTGTCTTAAAAAGGCATCTGCGGGATAACGCTTAACGATGAGAATAACCAATATTATGACCAACTATTCTGAATCTCGATCGCGGATTCGTTCAGCGCTTCTCTCCCAGCCGCTCACTGATTCTGACATCCATGTCTGGTGCGCCTCCTTGAATGTTTCCCCGCAAGACCTGTCTTACTATTCATCCTTGCTCTCACAAGATGAAGTGGACCGTGCTAAGCGGTTTTATTTTGACAAAGACCGCGACCACTTCATCGTTGTGCGTGGACTTTTGAGAACCATCCTGAGTAACTATTTGAACCAGGAGCCTGCTCAGATCGAATTCGTTTACGGGCAGTTTGGCAAACCAGCCATAAAATCAGGGCAGAGCGATAAAGTTCTTGAATTCAATCTTTCCCATTCGAAAGATTTAGCTTTATATGCCTTTAACTGGAATCGTAGAATTGGGATCGACATTGAATATATGATTCCAATGGCTGATATGGATAACTTCGCCGAGCAGTTCTTTACTCCGCGCGAAACTGCCTTGATCAACACGCTCTCAGGGGCTCAAAAAGAGGATGCCTTCTTCAAAACATGGACATGCAAGGAAGCATTTCTAAAAGCCAATGGCAGCGGCTTGACCGTGCCCATCAACCAGGTGGAGATATATTTCGAGACTGATGAAATTGTTGCGTTGAGTTCCATTGGCGACGATAGAGAACAAGCTACACACTGGCGACTTGACTTGTTCAATAAGTTGCCGGGTTACCGTGCCGCCTTAGCTGTTGAAGGCTTGGATGGGCAAGTCATATTTAGGCGGCTAAAAGATCATGCTATTTAATCTGATCTAATTTGCGACCTTCAAGAAGTAGAAAAAAATAGCTAAAACAAAGATGAAGGCCTTGAATTCAAAACTACGAGCAGTGACAGCGTGAATGTATTTGGGTAATAAACATTCCATCAAACTGCCCGTAGTTTCGTTCATTCGGTTATCAAACACAAGTTTGACAACACGGTTCTCTCAAGAACCACGTTTCTGCACTTCCGCAAAATATTGATCAAAGGGTTGATTTATAACCTCTATCTCTATTGATTTCTTATTTTTTCAATCTCTCTTTGATGGTTTGAATCTAAAGCCTCGGCAGTAAATATTCATAGGCGCTCAACGCGGCTTTTGCGCCTTCACCCACAGCGACAAGAACCTGTTCAGCGTAACTATTGGTCACATCACCAGCGGCAAAGAGACCGGGGATATTGGTGCGGCAGGCACTATCGATGATGATGCGTCCCTGTTTATCGAGCAGGACCAGACCTTTGACCATGCCTGTATTCGGGGTGAGTGCTTTTTCCACGAACATGCCATCGGCTTCATATTCAGTGAGGCTGCCGGTCTTATCCTTCAAGATCAGTTTACGAGCATATTCATCGCCCTGCACCTCGACAACCTCAGAGCCTTTTATGATCCTAACATTGGGCGCCTGTTGGAGTTTGTGCCCCAGCGGAGAATCCAGGGATTGGTCGTCGCTGCAAACCATGGTCACTTCTCTCGCAACCGTAGCAAGCTCACCCACGGAACGCAGCGCAAGGTCGGCATCCCCGATCACCATCACTGACTTGTCGATGAAGAGCGGTGCATATGAAAGCGCGGAATAGCACAGTCCTTTCATCGTGTATTCTTTTTCGCCGGGTACATTCATGCGCACCTGGCGAGTTCCGGTGGTCAGGATCACTGCCTTGGCTTCCAGATGTGTACCGCTGGCTGTCTTGATCAAGAAATGATCGTCTTCCTTTTCGATCATCTCAACCGCTTCGATCTTGCTGGCAAACTCCAGATATTCCAATTCGGTGCGGAATTTATTGACGATCTCCTGTCCGCGGATCACATGGTAATCTTCGATCCAGGGCAGGGAGAGATGATAGTTGGTTTTACCGCCCAGGTCTTTGGAGAGCAGCAAGACATTCAAGCGCTTGCGAATGGCGTAGATGGCGGCAGTGAGACCAGCGGGACCACCACCAATAATGATCAAATCATACATTCGATTCTCCTTTCCATCTAATGAGCAGGTTGAGTCGTTGCCAAATCTCCGCGAGGTTCAGCTTCTTCGGTCGGGGGTGGCGCAATGAAGTGTTCTTCCATCATCATGGTAGTCAGATCGCGCGACCGTTTGATAATGCGCTTGGCATTTTCAAATTCTTCAGCGTATGTAGTTGGAATACGGGCGATGCCTTGTTCCTGGGCTTTCATTGCAACTGCTGCAGCTTCACGTGGGAACACTTCCCAGTCATCCATGGTGGGCAGCAGATGATCGGCGCGCAATTTATCGCCGACATGATTCGCCAATGCTTCGGCTGCGGCAAAACACATTTCATCGGTGATCGTGCGGGCGCGGACATCCAGCGTACCGCGGAAGATGCCGGGGAAGCCGAGCGAGTTGTTGACTTGATTCGGGAAATCGGAGCGGCCTGTTGCGATGACGGCTGCGCCCGCTTCTTTCGCCTCCCAGGGCCAGATCTCTGGAATAGGATTGGCACATGCGAAAACGATCGGGTCCTTGGCCATGCTCTTGATCCATTCGGGCTGCACCACTCCGGGACCGGATTGGGAGAAACAAATTGCCACATCCGCATCTTTGAGCGCTTCGGGGATGCCGCCCTCGCGGGCATCTGCATTGGTGGTATTGCAATATTTCCAGGCATCCTTGAACTCGGCTTTGCGCATTTCATAATCTTTGCGATGTTTTCCGAGTATGCCGTTGACATCCACCATGTGACAAATAGCCGGATCGACACCCCATCTGAAAATGAGACATGCGCAGGCAATGTTAGATGCGCCTGCGCCAATGAAGGCGATCTTTACATTATCCTTCTTTTTGCCGACCACTTTCAAAGCATTCATCAGTGCAGCTAGGATGACCGTGGCTGTCCCTTGCTGGTCATCGTGCCACATGGGGATTTCTGCTTTTTCGCGCAGGGTCTCAAGGATGTAGAAACATTTTGGTTGTGCAATATCCTCAAGATTGACCCCGCCCAAGCCGGGTTGAAGCATCAGGACGGTATCGATGATGGCATGCGGATCTTTGGTGTTTAACATGATTGGATAGCCATCCACGCCGCCCAGATATTTATACAGCAGTGATTTACCTTCCATGACCGGCAGACCGGCTTTGGGTCCGATATCGCCAAGACCCAACACGCGCGTCCCATCGCTGATCACGGCGACCGTATTCCACTTGTTTGTATATTCGTAGACCAGTTCGGGGTTGGCTTGAATGGCTTTGCAGGGTGCGGCAACACCGGGCGTATACCAGATAGCAAAATCATCGAAGCTGTGGACGGTACACTTAAGAGCAGTTTCGATCTTCCCCCGATAGAACGGATGCAAACGCATTGCATCTTCCGAAGGCTTTTTTGCTTTCGCAAGTAGCTCTTCAGTATTCATATGATCTCCTTCCTTATCTTTCAGTCTTTCTCAGCACCTCTTCACGAAGAGCAATTATCACAGCCTGCAAGTTGAGTCCACGCTTGCAGGCGCCGCGAGAAGCCTCTAAAACAGAATCAGACCAGAGGGTCCGGCATTGAAGCGCCTCTTCATCGTTCAGCAAAATAAGCTGAACCAGACTCGCTAATGGAATATCCATTTCATCACGGATATCGATGTCACAATCATTGCAGGCCTGGCAAACATACACATCCTGTCCGCTGTTCTTTTTGACAATACTACGCAACGACATAACTAAAATTCGTCCGTCTTTGCGCGGAGCGGCATCGTCATCAAGACCACATCGCGCGTGTCGCCATCGGGGAATAGGAAATAATCATCGAGCGTGGCTTGTGATTTGAAGCCTAACATTTCAAAGGCTTTAACAACTTTCGTTTGTTCAGCGATCACTTCTGCCTGCAGGATGCTCACGCCTAGTTTACGGGCAAGATCGATGAGCGCCTTGATCATCTTCATGCCTAATCCGCGTTTGCGATAATCCTTAGCCAGGAAGAGACGCACTTCACCGATGTGGCGTTTGGGACCTTCCCAGAAGTGCAGTGAAGCGCTGCCCACCACGCGATCTTTTACAAAAGCAAGAATCGGCAAAACTTTGCCGTAGTCCAATTGATCACACCAGTTGTGGATGAGAGTCAGGTCCTTGATGTTGTGACGGATATAGCGCAGGTCGTCGTCGCTAACCGCCAAATAAAATTCAAGGAGATGTTTTTCATCATCCTGATTCAAGGGTCGTAACAGGATATACGTGCCATCTTTCAGTGTGACCATTTCGCGAAAATTCTTGATCTGTTCAGGAAGCATATTCCCTCCCGGGATGGATTTATGTAGTAATGAATTAAGTCGTTACTACTTTTATTATGCGGGGACTAGCTCCGCTTCGTTCTCAGGGACAGCTGATTCTGTTTTCAAAAGCTTTGCCTCGCTGACAATGCGCGGCACGATATCTTCCCAGCCAACCGGCATGATGTGTAAGCCGTGGATACCTTGTCCATGCAGGCTTTTGATCTTCTCGATGATTTCGAGCGCGATCTTCACACCTTCCTCCTGCGCGCCTTGCGGACCACCTTTTTCATTGGCAGTATCCATGCGCTTGATGATGCTATCAGGTACATACACACCCGGCACCTGAGTCATGTAATGGGTCATCTTGGCGCTCTTGAGCGGCGTGATGCCGATCATGATATAGACTTTATCGAGAATATTACGCTTGGCAATTTCATTCAACCAGATCTCCATGCGGTCCACATCGTAGACCAGGTTGGTCTGGAAGAACTGGGCACCGGCATTGACCTTCTTCTCTTCGCGCAATGCCTGGAATTTTGGATCAGATGCAAACGGCGAGGCTGCTGCACCGAGGAAGAACTTGGGTGGGAATTTGAGCTCACGTCCATCGAGGTAATGACCTTCGTCGCGCATGCGGCGTAATATCCAGATCATTTGGATGGCGTCCATGTCGTTGATGTCCATACGTCCGCGCGGCTGCGGTGCAAGGACGGGACTATCACCGGTGACGCATAAGACATTGCGGATGCCCATCGCGGTTGCGCCAAGGATCTCGCCTTGCAAGCTGGCACGTGTGCGATCACGGGCGGCGATCTGCATGACGGGTTCAGCGTCATTTTCAATCGCAAACTTTGAACACGCCCACGATGTCATACGCGGCGTAGCGGAGGCGTTGTCCGTGAAGTTGATGGCGGTGACGAATGGTTTAACGAGTTTAATATTCTCGATCAACTTCTTTGTGGACATGCTCAGTGGCGGCGCGATCTCACAAGCGACGACAAATTCTCCTGCTTTGAGGCCCTTCTCTAAAGCAGAAACAGGTTCGGTGTAGGCGGGAGCGTGGTACTTGTCATCCCCTTGCCACCAATCAGGTTGGCGGACGGTGCGGAAGATCATGTCCCAGGTCTTGTGGCGGTTCTCACCACGATCAAGCACGAGACTCTTCACGACTTTGCCCGTGCCGTTTTTCTTGACACAAGTGGCAATATCCTTCCAGGTTTCGGTGCCAACCTTTTCCCAATCCAGCGGCGGGAGGACTTCAAGTAATTTTTCCTCGCGTCCCATTTTGAAAGAGCGTTCGAAAATTTTATACCAAATACAGGGACGGGTTTTATCCACGTAACAATGTTCGGGGGTCGAGCCGCCGCAGGGACCGTTACGCAACCCTTTGGGACATTCCATCGGACAAATGAAGGCGGTCTCTTGCAACATGCAGTTGCCGCACATGCGACAGCCGAAGAGTGGACCTTTGAGCATGTACTCGAAATCTTCCATCAGCTTATGGCTGAGAGGTTCATCCTTGAATGGGGAATAGGCTGGCTGCCAGCGTCGACCGGGGGTAAATATGGGCATGATGTAGCTCCTATGTCATTGCGAGGAGCGAACGGTAGTGAGCGACGAAGCAATCTCCAATTAGTGGGAGATTGCTTCGGGCGGAAAAGCACCGCCCTCGCAATGACGATCAGTTGAGTAAATACGAATCTGCGTAAATAACTTTATTCAACAGAATCTGTGTCGTCTTCCAAATTGCGGACAGTTCCGGGTCAGATAGGTTGAAATCTTCCATCTGCGGCTCTTCACCAGCGGCGGTGCGGTCGGCAATCTTATTGTAGACAACTGCAAGCGGATTACTAGTGTCTTTTGTCTCTATCCATCTTATGACATCGTTCTGCTTTTCATCGAATGGGTTGGCGATCATCATCTGCAAACCGACGCCCATCAGCATGGCGAGATAAACACGGTTGATGAGCGGGCGTCCTTCATTCGGCACGGCATTCGAAACATTGCTCAGCCCAACCGAAATTTGGGGCGCGGGATCCCAGGCATATTGCAATGTTCGCACCGTTTCGATCAGATGCGGACAATATTGCTGGCAGCCCGAGCAAGTCAGCACAAGCGGGTCGATGATGAGGTCTTGCATGGGGAAGTCGATTTCCATCATGCGCGGAATTAATGCCTCAACCGCAATGTTGACGCGTGCATCCGCTTCGATGGGAATGCCTTCGCTGCGCATGGTGAGGGCGATGACCTTCGCTCCATATTTCTTCGCCAGCACTGGGATCTTCTCCAAGCGTTCAGGTTCGGCTGAGGTTGAGTTGAGAATGGGTTGCGCCTTCTTGATGGTCTTGAGCGCGGCTTCCATCCCGTCCACGTTAGTGGTGTCGATCGAAAGCGGGACGTCTACGACGGTCTCGATCGTTTCCACGATCCACGGCCAGACCTCCGCAAAATCCTTCTTGCGCGGACCGAGATTGATATCCACTGCTTTTGCACCCGCCTCCACTTGCTTCACCGCCAAGTCCATAAAGAACTCGCGGTCTCGATTGGTAAGCGCTTCTTTCACCTTCTCGGAGATGATGTGAATGTTTTCGCCTATGATGTACATGGTGTCTCCTTTTTCGTTACAAGTTCGAATGTTTGCAGGTTCGCATGTTAACTTTCCAACTTGTCAACTTGCGAACGCGAGAGTGCCTCCACCACACTCGGGAACTTATTTAAGTCCGTGTGCGGCAGAAATAATGCTGATGTAAATGCTTCGTAAAACGAATTATCCGCTGAGAGCTCGATATAAGTCATGCGCTTGGCAATCTCGGTGAGTTGTTCGCGCTTGCGCCAATCCAGCAGTGCGTAATACGCACCCTTCACAGAGGTGTTGCCCAGAAAATCAAATTGTTCCCACGGCACATCGGGTAGCAATCCGATCTGCACAGCCTTTTCCACGTTGATATATTTTCCGAATGATCCACCCACTAAAACTTTAGACACGCTTTCCAATGCAATGCCGACTGTCTCAGCCAACACAGTAAACCCGGCATAGATGGCGGCTTTGGCGCGCAACAAATTATCGACATCGACTCGCGATAGGACGATGTCTTCGCCGGATTCAGACTCTGCGCCCCACGCCACGACATACTCTCCGCCATGCGCTCCTTCACGGACCCGCGAACTGCCCGTCATCAAGTTAACATTCCCCGCCTTATCCAGAATGCCGGTTAAGAACGCCTCCGAAAGCAGAGATATTAATCCGCTGCCGCAGATGCCTTTTGGCTTGCTTCCACCGATCACACGATATGTTGGTTCGAATGTGTCGCCGTTGACCCACACTTCTTCGATCGCGCCTTGCGTGGCACGCATACCATTCACGACACCGGCGCCTTCAAAGGCGGGACCCGCCGAACACGCACACGTGACTAGCCAATCGCGATTACCTAAAACGATCTCGCCATTCGTGCCGACATCCAAGAAAAGCGTGACATCTTCGGCAACATCCACGCCTGAGGATAAGACACCGGCAGTGATATCTGCACCAACATAACTTGCGACTCCGGGCAGGCAATCCACGCTGGCTTCGGGATGGGAAGTCAAACCGACTTCGCGAGCCATCATCACGGGTGGATGGTTCACAGCGGTGATGAACGGCGAGAGACGGATACTTCCGGCCGGGATGCCCAGCAATAAGTGCATCATCGTGCTGTTGCCTGCAATCGTCGCCTTGACTACATCTTCCGGTTTTGCCTTCACACGTTTGCACGCAGTTTCAAGCAATGAGTTGATCGTATCCAACACACGTTGACGCATTTCCTGTCCGCCACCGTTTTTGGTTGCAAAGATGATGCGCGAGACCACATCTTCGCCACGCGCGATCTGTCCGTTATATTCCGCGACTTGTGCTTTGACTTCTCCAGTTATGAGATTAACGAGCCACAACGAAACAGTGGTTGTGCCAATGTCAATGGCGGTGCCCCAGAGCGGTGAGTATTCATCCACGAGACCGGGCTGCAGGTCAATGAGTCGAATTACATGATCCGTCTCGCCGCTTTGGATCACGTTGGAAACATCCACCACAGCTGTGACGTTCCATTCACCCTCGCGCAAGATGTCGCCCATCCTTTGTAGGAGGCTCAACGAACAGGTCACATTTTCGAAGCGCTGCTGCAAGCGCAATGCCGTCTGCAAACGCGACCAATCGTCGGTCTGATCGTCCATGCTCGGAGGAGTTAATTCCAAGTGAATGCGGCGTACCGTTTGGTGTTGAAGATATTCATACTCGTCAGGGACGGTAACTTCGGCAACGACACGATCAGTAGTGAGTCGCCGTTCGATCTTTTCTTGTGGCGGAACATAGATCGCAACATCGCCTTCGATCACGGTCTGACAGGCTAATGCATAACCTTGTTCGATCGCTTCGGTTGAAAGGCGTAAGGTGCTTCTTCTGCGAACACTGCCATCGGTCACCTGCACCGCGCAACGACCGCAACGTCCCTGCCCGCCGCACGGCTGACCAATGTCAATGCCCGCCAGATGCGCGGCATCTGCCAGCAAGGTGTTGGTGGGGACTAGCACAACGATGGGCGTTGGCGAGTCAGGTTGCGTGAAGGTGATGGTGTGTTGCATGATTCTCACCGTCGAACGTCAAACGTCAAAAGTCACGACGTGAGACGTTTGACGCTAATTAAGAGCCTGTTTCATAAATGCCGGCAGATCCACGGCTTCTCTTGGTCCAACGCGGACTTCCCAGCCAGGTAATTCCTCTTCGACTTCGCCGGATAAGACAGCGACGTGACCAGGCAATACGATGCGTTTCCTGCTGACCTTGCTCGCCACATCAAAGCCTTTGATGGCTTTGGCGATTCTTTCCGCATCGAACTTGCCCGCCGCCCAAGCCGTCAGCACGGACATGCCTTCGGCATCGGTAACGACCAACCACGCGGGCAAGCCTGAACCTTCGACCTCATTCGCGACAGCAAAGTACGTGATGCTGAAGTTGGTGGTGACTAGCACGGGGCTATCGGGCTTCGGTGAGTTGATCTCGTAGATACCCGGTTGCACTTGAATCGGTTTTTGTGGATCGGTGTAAATATTCTCGCGCAAGACAAGCAATGGATAGATCATCTCGGGTGCGAAGGTATCGAGCACCACGAAGCCTGCATATTTCGCAATCGCTTGCGCGGCATAAATGGCTTCTTTGTCTGTTCCATTTTGAGCGGCGAAGAAAATAGTTGGGTAACCTAAAGGCTTGAAGTTGGATTTCAACGCAAGTCTGCGCGCTTGCGTGGAACGCGTCAACCATTCGCCGAGATTCTTTCCGCCAAGGTCAAGCACCATATCTTCCACACCTTTGGCTTGGACTTTTTTAGTCAAGTCGGCGAGGTCATCGAGTGAGTCGCTTTTGACAACGAGCGCGGCTTTATGTTTCTTGGCAACCTCTGCGAGGGCTTCGTAGTTGGATGAGTCGGCGGCGTAGATTAAAGTCCCTTCGCCAGCGAGCAGGCTCAGGCTTGAGTCAAGAGCCGCTGCATCACTTCCAATTAACATAAGCGGACGCTTTGTCACACTACGCACAGCTTTGACGGCGGCAGGTAAGTCTCCATCCGCTTCGATGGCGTAACCGTTGAGGGTGAAGTCCATACCAACGTAGTTGACTTTATAGGCGTCGGCGGTGGCGACCTTTTTCGTAATGTCAGGATCGCTGGCTTTGACGCGCAGGAAAAGGCCCGGCTTGTTGTAAAAAGTTTTTTCGTGACGGAACATCACGACTTCGTTGCCGACCTTGAGCTCGGTGCCGTTGGCTTTCAATGTGATGAGTCGGATCGGCGGTGCGGATGATTCAGCGAGTTGCTTTTTAGATTCATCACTGACGTACGGGCACGTGCCGAGTTCAACCTGCTTGGCGGCGAGTTTCATCGCGAACGCGAGACAGGTGGGGAAGCCGCATTCCTTGCAGTTGGTCTGCGGGAGCATTTTGTAAATTTGGATTCCTGATAAAGCCATAGTGATTCTCCGTAGTGAATTCTTAATACGTAATTAGTAAATGGTAATTACCAATTACTAATCACGCAGTTATAAGTTCTTCTATCGCTTCCTTAATTCGTTTTACCGATTCAGGATGCCGCAGCACGATAATATCGGCGCCCGATTCGACCAGCGACATCGCAGTGAGAGTTTCCCAGTTGATCGCGCGGGCTTTCCAATCGCCCCAGGCTTCGGGCACACCTTCACCAACCTTGGCTTCTTTTGTTTTCCAGGCTTCAAATCCAGGTGTTACGATCATCGGGAATTGGGTCATCACATCGCCTTGCAAGGCGGCGAGTCGCAGACGTTCCATCACGGAATAGCCATATTCAATTCCATAACCGAGCGCACCAGTGGTCGGGTCCATCAAGATGCGATCTTTGGGGATGCCCATGTCGCTGATGAGAATGTTCAACTGCTTCGAAAGGTTCACATCCATCGGCGCGCGCGATTGCACGAGATGTCCGTTTGCCATGGCGGTCGCAACGATGGTGCGATAGTTCTTGTCTTCGCAAATGCCGAGCACAAGTTTCTCGCCCTTGGTCGCTTCAGATACTGGCACAAGCAACTCGTTATCTTTTTCTGCCTGTCCTGGACCCCAGACGATGAGCGGGAGTCCCATTGCACCTAAAACGGATTTGACGACTCGTACCGCATCTTCAACCGAATCTTCCACGGTCAATGCCAGGACGATGAGGCCTGCTCCGGCTTCTTCAGCCTTCTGCGCCCATTGAGCGGGATCTGCCATCGCCTCGCCCCAGACCTCCGCCAGCAACGGCGACCAATCTTCGGGTTTGCGCGATTTGATCTCGATCGCGATAACAGGCTTATTCGGTGTTGGCGCTTCAAATTGCAAATAGGGCATGGTTGTTCCGCCGCCAACGGTAATCGCTTTTGTGCGTGTGCCGCCTTCCGCAGCCGTTGCGCCGATGGTGATGGCTTTGATGCTTCCGGGCCATTTATCTTTGGTTATTTCGATGGGCATGGTTCCTCCAGTATTTTATCTATGTCGTTGCGAGGAGCGAACGCTAGTGAGCGACGAAGCAATCTCCTATTTGGTGGTTACTTGAGATTGCTTCGCCCTATCGGGCTCGCAACGACATTTATGTTAATCCTGCTTTTCGTCTTGCTTCATCTCTTCTTTCGATAAACTGCTCGATCGGTGACTTGCGTTCTGCCGCGAGACCGAGATCTTTCAAATCCTTTTCATTTTTTGCCGCGATGTGACGCAGAATATGGCGATAGGAAATAAAAGCCGCAGGATAGATAATTCCTGCGGAGTTGTGTAACATATATGCGATACGAATCCCTTTGTCTTTCAGCATCTGTGCGGCGACCGGGAGTGGAATATCAGCTCCCAACTCTGGTACACCTTCGGTCATGATGTCTTCGGCTTTGAGTTCATCGGGGTTGTCCCTGCCATATGCCGCGACCAATTCCTGTTCACCCACCACGCCAATGCCGTGACCTTCTTCATCCAGCACGCACAGCGCTTCGACATGGTGCTCGAGCAGGAAGCGTGCAATATCCTTCATGGGGGTTTCCCATTTGCAAGTCGGAACGCCGACGGTCATCAGGTCACGGACGAGATAGGTCTTCATGTTGAAGGTTGGAAAGTTGGAAGGTTGAATCTGCAATTTTCAACCTTCCAACTTTGAAACATCTTAGAACATCGCTTCCAGCGCCATGGCAGGATGATTGTGCGCTTCCAGCCAAGCAAGTAATTCATCCACGCTGGTTACGTTACGTTCATCGGCGATCTTGTCGAGCAGGTCGGGGTCGCCCTCGCGTTCGCAGACGGCTTTGAATTCATCGTTCATGGATTGCTTTAACACCGACGACATCCAGACCACGCGCTTGAAACCGCCGTCGGCAGAGATAAACTTGGGGCTGATGAGATAGAACTTGCCCACACCCATCACACCGGGGGTTTGCATACCGCCGCCTGCGATGCCCGCCAGCGTGGAGAAAGTCATGCCTGCGGGGGTCATGGACGTATCTTCACGCGAAACGACCATCACACCATTGGCTTCGGGGATGAGCATCACGATGCATTCAAAACATCCGCACGCCGTCATCGGGTTTTCCATGATGGAATACATCGAGACTTCATTGACCACGCCATGCGAACCGATCTTGGCATAATCGTTCGTGCCCTCCCAGTACCCTTTCTTCATATCCACAGATTTGCCGAGCTTGATCGGTTGATTCGGTCCAGTGGGATTAATGCTGAACGAAGCTTTACAGTCCAGCCAGTTGTATGCGCCACATAGACCGAGTCGTTCAGGCGAGACCACACAGACGTGATTGGGTGCGAAAGATTGACATAAGGTGCAGGAGTAGAACTCATCCACTTTGTCATCGGTCAGATCGGCGAGACGTTTGTTGCGGAAGTCGTACGAGACGCGCGCCTTCTCCAGCCATTCAGCATGGAGTGCGGGTTCGGTGACAATGGTCACTTGGACTTTATCCACGATCGCGCCGAAGTCTTCATGGAATCTGGCGTGCAGGATCTTGCCAAACGATTCAAGACTAAAGCCTTTATCTGCTGCGGCATTCGAGATGCGGATCCACGCGATATCACGTTGACCGACATGCTGAATCCCGCTCGCGCCGTTGACGAAGTAATGGACTTGTCGCTCCAGCACCGGCTCAAAGTCTGGTTGCATTTGCCGCCCCGCCACTTTCATGATGATACCCATGTCCATGGAGCCTTGCGCCGGGATGGATGAGAAATCAGGTCCGATCACTTCAATCTTGCCGTCGGTGACTTCATCCAGTTTCGCCATGTGCAGATATTCAAACGCGCGGCTGTGTTTGCCACCGAACTCCACACGCAGATCCGCTTTGCGGACAACTTCACCTTCGAAGGCAGAGCCGTATGGCACGGGCACGTCAACATTGGAGACTTTGACTTTGACGCCGCGCACCTCGATACACTTTTGCACTAATCGCTCCGCGCGTTCGAGATCATCTTTGCCATCAATTTGATTGAACGGCATCGAGACAACGTGCTCATAGGTTGTTACGCCGGTTGGCAAAATCTCTGGGATGACCGTATCGGCGATCACAGGGAAACCAAAGTTGATCGCGCCTGCCGCGGCGGCATATTTCAGATCGTCCACTTCGCCGAGGGCGAGCACGAACGCAAAGACGCGTTCTTTGTTGTAAAGCAGAATTTCGCGTGACATACCGGGTTTCATACCACCGAAGGTCAACGCGGAACGAGTTGCGAAACCTAAGGCATAGATCGCCGAGATGGTGTCCGTTCCAAATGGAACGGTAAACGTGTTGTAGCCAAGCTCCACGCCTTCTTCTTGCAGTTGATGGATGATGCTGCGTCCATTCACGTTGCCACAGAGGAAGGTTAGGATGTTGCGGCGTTGTAATTCACGCACGATCTTGACCGCGACTTCATTGGACTTTGCACAGCCAACGATCGCGGCAAAACCGGGCATGCGACCATCCACCAATTGAATACCCCATGAACGCAATTGGATGTCATCAATCGGACCATTTAAGTGCCCATCCAGATTCTCACCTCCGCTTTCAGGGCTGGTGAAGGCTGTGCCGCCCGAGAGTTTAAAACCAGGCATGGGTTCAGGCTGAAGCCCATAAGCGAAGCGCACCGCTTCAATCGTCTCAGCGGCGAGAAGCGTTGCCATTCCTGAATCCAGAGTCTCACCGAGATAGGGAGTCCATTTTGCAAACGCAGGGATCGGGTGCAGCAGATCCCGCGCGTATTTCAAGATGGGTTTGAGATCGCCAAGTTTTTCAATCGACTTGCCGGTCATGCCGAGGATGGTGGGAAGGTAGTAGGCGGTGTTCGGAAAAGAGACAGGTGTCTCAGCGCCCTTCTCATTCAGCGCCCGATTGAGCATCAGTTCGGCTTCGATCACCAGCGCATTCGCGCCGCGCATCGCACGAGTAGCAATGTATTTTGACATAATGTAGTCTCCTAGTCTTTTAGTCTTCTGGTCTGCTTGTCTCTTTGCCCATCGCAAGTTGCGCAATGGACTAGAAGACTAGCAACTAGGCGACTATCCAACTACTCCGTAAATGGCTTCACGCTTTTGAGCGAGCGGCAATTTTTCCAACTCATTCATCTTCGTATCGCCGGAACGACCGAACTTATTTGAGTCATATTCAGCCAAACCAAGCGCGGCACGTTTCTTATCAATGTGTTCAAGCGTCTTGCGGATCATCTCATCGGGGTTAGGGATGAACTCCAGCTTGCCGCCGTAAATTTTCTCCCAACCTTCGCTGATGTATTTCAAGACCGCATCGCTGTCATTGACTCGATCAGGCATACCGCTGACAGGCGATGCGCCGCCGAAGATCACATACGCACCGGATGCCACACAATACGCCGCGATCGCCAGCGCCTTCTCGCTCATCCATTCGGGTGCAAGACCCACCGCCGGGACTTGATCAATGTCATCGCCCAAGCCGCCTTCTTCGACCATCTGTGTGAGCACAGTCAGGATGCGCGTGTTATCCACACACGAACCCATGTGCAGGACGGGCGGGATGCCAATCGTTTCACAGACTTCTCTCAATCCGTTTCCGACTTCGGTCAAGCCTGCTTCGCCCAAAAGGAGTCCCAACTTGCCCGCAGCGATCGCACCACAACCGGTTTGCACAACGAGCACATCCTGTTTCAGCAATGCCTTCACAACTTTATTGTGCAGATAATCCTGTGATGAACGCGGATTGTTACAACCCACGATCGCCGCCACGCCGCGAATGCGACCTGAGATGATCGCGTCGTTCAACGGGCGGAAGGATGCGCGGTACGAACCGCCGAGCATGTAGTTAATGTATTCATGCGAGAAGCCGGGGATGACGCTCTCTTTGATCTGCGGAATCCGCACCTTGGCTGATTCGCGGTTCTTGAAGTTGTCAATTGCAACTGTCAGGATTTGCTTGGCAATGGTCAATGCTTTATGTTCATCGAACTCGATATGCGTTGCGCCTGTGATCTTGACCTTCGGTGAGGTGGTGATGATCTTGGTATGGAAGTTCTGCGCCAATCCCACTAATGCTTGCATAATGCACTGCACATCCACGACCATCGCTTCAACTGCGCCGGTCATGATCGAGAGTTCCTGATGCAGGAAGTTGCCCGCCGCCGGGATGCCCTGCCTCATCAAGATTTCATTCGCTGTACAACAGATGCCGGATAGGTTCACGCCGTGTGCGCCTGCCGCTTTGGCATACGCAATGATCTCGGGGTCTTGGGACGCCGCAACGAGCATCTCGCTCATCGAAGGTTCATGTCCATGCACAACGACGTTGACCATGTCTTCTTTGATCACGCCAAGATTGGCTTCGCCCAGAATTGGAGCAGGTGTGCCAAACAAAATATCCGAAATATCTGTGGCGATCATTGAACCACCCCAGCCATCTGCAAGCGATGTTCGTATCGCATGATTCAAAATATGCGCCGGATCCTGGTCGTCGCCGATGTGCGTGCGATGCAAAGCCTCAACGACTTCACGGTCCACACCGCGCGGCCAGACATTCTGGTCACGCCAGATTTGTTGTCGCTTTTTCGGCGCTCGTATCGCAGGGACAATCTCGCCCCGTTGCTGACCGAACTGCGCGATATAAAGATCAGCTAGATCATTCGCGATCTCTTCCGGTGCGCGTCCTTCGATCTTGATGTCATAATTCGACGCGACATTGCGCAACTTGGCAACATCGCGGATGGAATAACCTTCCGACTCTTTATTGGCAGTTGCCTTTAAGAGAAAAGCCATATCCCGCCCGTGATCAGAGTGAGCTGCTGCACCGGCTGCGATGGCACGAGTTAGGTTGCGCGCCTGGATCGTATCGAGCGTTGCGCCACACACACCGACTTCACCGCTCTTGGTTAATCGGCACGGACCCATACCGCATTGCTTGCAACACATTCCGGCGCCACCGATATTGCATGGCACCATGTTGTCGGCGCGTGTGAACGCTGTCCCGATGCCCAATTCCTCCGCGCGAATCAACATCTGTTGCGCGGCGGGGTCGGTTGAAAATTCATTGATGGTTCGCTTCTTAGCCATGGTTCTCCTCCTCGTCCATCTTCACTGCACCAATACCTGGGCATTGCCAAAGCGGACGTCCCTGATAGCTCACTGTTTGTGCAAAGCTGACGGTTTGTTTGATCGTTTCGTATGTGGCGGTATGCCGGAAGAAAGGTTTCTGCCCATCACCTTGTTGAGCCGCAGCCTGCAACTCGATCGGTATGGTCCATTCACCTAAATAACCAGCTTCATCCAGCTTAATGGCAATTTGCAGATCGTTGATCTGTGACTCATCGTAGGTCACTTCAATGGTCTGAAATGCACTGCTGGCATAAACGTCCGTGACCCCCTCTAATTCCAGTAAAATTCGCCTCACCTCCGTGACGTGATGGTCAGCGTAGAGCACAGGCGCGTCAAAGGTCTTTGTCTTCATAGGACACCTCCGAAAAAGTTGGATGATGACTCTGAACGAAGACACCTCTAAAGGTATAGACTCTTCCTTATGACTATTCTAGCATTTTGCTGGTTCATCAAGTTGTGCCTATTGTCATCATAAACTCAGATGAATGTTATTACTATCCTCGAATTTCAGGATGAATAACCCGATATGGGTTGCCCGATTAAGTTGTAAGATGAAGATATGAAAATTGCCATCACCGGAAAAGGCGGCGTAGGAAAGACGACTCTCACCGCCCTGCTCGCCCAGACGTATGCAGACGGTCAGCGCGACGTTTTAGCTGTGGACGCCGACCCAAGCCCCTGCCTCGCTGGAGCCTTGGGATTTCCTCCCGAACTGCGTGCCAACCTTCATCCCATCGCTGAAATGGATGCGCTCATCGAAGAACGCACTGGCGCAAAGCCCGGAACGGTCGGCGGTTTCTTCACCCTCAACCCACGCGTGGACGATATCCCCGAACGCTTTAGCGTGCTCCATCGTGGCGTCCGCTTGCTCGAAATGGGCAGTGTCGAGTTGGGTGGTTCGGGTTGTATCTGTCCTGAAGCTGCGATGCTCAAAACGCTCTTCACGCATCTGCTCTTCCGCAAAGATGATATCTTGTTGCTCGATATGTATGCTGGTGTCGAACATCTCGGGCGTGCCACGGTGGACTTTGTCGATGCGATGCTGGTTGTTGTCGAGCCAACACGGCGTAGTCTCGGCACAGCCGCGCAGATCAAAAAACTGGCGAACGATATCGGGTTACAGCGTTTATATCTTGTGGGGAATAAAGTCCGTAATGATGACGAAGCCAAATTCCTTGAAAATGAAACGCCTGGGTTGCCCTTGCTAGGTTATTTACCTGCTGACTTAAAAGTGCAGGAAGCCGATCGATTGGGAATCCCTGTTTATGATTATGTGGAAAGTCTCAGGTCCGCTACCGAACAAATAAACCAGCGCATTAATGAATTGACAAATGACGAGGTGCTGGAATGACAATAACCATTGCACTCGCAGGCAAAGGCGGAGTCGGAAAAACCACCACCGCAGGCATGCTCATCAAGTATCTTGCTCAGAATCAAACTGGCAGTATTCTCGCAATTGACGCCGATCCATCTTCCAACTTGAACATGGTGCTCGGACTTGACCTCGAATGGACGGTCGGCGATATTCGTGAAGGCATGTTGGAACAAGTCAAGTCATCTTTGGTGCAAGGTGGCGCGGCGATGGGAACTATGCCCGGCGGAGTCAATAAACGTGATTATCTAGATTACCAAATCCGCTCATCGTTGGCAGAAGGCTCACGCTTCGATCTGATCGCCATGGGGCGCGGCGAGGGCCAGGGCTGCTATTGCGCGGTCAACCATAATCTCCGTGAAGTGATCGATGACATGAGCAAGCATTACGCCTATGTGGTGATTGATAACGAAGCCGGCATGGAACATCTCTCCCGCCGTACCACGCGCGATGTCCAACACCTATTCATCGTCAGTGACCCCACCCAGCGCGGACTGGTCGCCGCTCAGCGTATCGCCGATATGCGCAAGGAACTCGATATCAACATTGAGAATGCTTATCTTATTATCAATCGCCTGCGCGATGACATAATGCCCCCTGAACTCAAAACCTTCACCGACAAAATGACTGTTCCACTACTTGGCACAGTCCCAGTAGATGATGCGCTGGCTGAATTCGAATTCTCCGGCAAGCCGCTCGTAGAGCTGGGGGATGAGTCGCCGGTTTATCAGGCGGTTGAAGTGATGATGAGACGAGTCTTGAAGTAATACATTCTGCTATATGCAGAAAACATAAACACAGGTTGAGACGGTTTGTGCAACTGTTTCAGCCTGTGTTTATTTAGATAATATCCTATCCTTTTACGGACACATCGGACTTAATTTATTAGTCTCATTGATCGCGTTGTACCAGGAATACTCTTCGTTGTCGCTGAAGTAGTAATAGGTGACTCCATTCGGTGCCATTGCGACTGTAATACCGCCGTAGCCAGACATAAATGGGACCCAGAAGGAGCAGGTGTATTGTGGGAATTCAGTGGGTGTCATATTCTTTGCCCAGAAACCGTTATTGTATTTGAATACAGTTGTACCGGTTGTGTTGAGTCCGCGATCACTGGTGTTCTTTTGCATGGAATCGTTTAGCATTGATGGTTGCAGGATCTGACTTCCACCAGCCATGCCGTTTTGGTTATTAAGCAGCATTGCAACCTTGGCGATATCATCCTGCGTCCAGAATAAACCGTAGCCGCCAAAGGGCTTTCCAGTGGTTGCGTTATCGGTGCGGATCGTGGTCATCGTCCCGGCGCTTAACTTGATGGGCGCATAGACTTCATCGCGAACCAGATTAAAGATATCTGCCGTGCTGCCTGCCTGAGCCTGGAGGTAATTGTTCATAGCCCGCGCAAGAATGAATGTATCGGAGGAGTGATAGACCCATAGTTGGTTGGGCGCTTTCTTGTTCGGGAAGTTGAACGCCGCGGTGATCTTATCGGTATAAGGCTCGGCTAGGAAGAAGGTGCTCATGTACGAGCCGCCCTCATCCGATTCATACCCGGCGAGACGATAGTTGCCGGTTGCCATGTCGAGCGTGTTGTTGAAGGTGACGGTTGTCCATGTGCCGGGGGCTGTGGCATATTCAGGGACATAATCCTTGATCAGCAGGTTATACACCCCGGTGCCGTATTTTTGTCCCAAACGCATCAACGCCATACTTGCGAATGCGGATTTGGCGGTTGAATAGGATGGCACTCTCATGCTTCCGCAAAACGCATATTGCCCATAACGGGTTCCACAGCCTGAAACATAATTCGTACCATTGATGACCACGCCATAGTTCGTCATGTGCGCTGCTGTGACGCCGCTACCGAATTGGGCAAGGTCCACGCCTGAGGATGGAAAATCGGTTGTAAGCGCGGAGATGGGTTTGGTGGGGAGGCGGTTCGCTACTTCCTGGGCGTAGGCTGCTTTGAGCGTGGCTGCGTTAGTCACTGCATATGGTGTATATGTACCGGAGAGCTGCCCCCACATGTTGACCTTGTAATAGGTGCAGGTTTCCTGGGTGATTTGGTATCTTACATTTGATATTCCGCTCGCGTTGAATAAGAAGGTCATTTCACCGTTATGCGTGCAATTCGAATTGTGTTGAACAAGCGCAAACGGGAAGGATGCCCGCGAGTAACCGTTATCACTGATCTCTTTCCAGGCGCGTCCGGGACCGATGATGTAATTCCAATAAGGGTGGCCTGTATACACCAAGCCCTGCTGAGCGGGAATCAAGTGACTTCCATTTTGCACGAACTCAAAACTGAACTCCGGTAAATGTTTACGCGGGTCATCAGCGTTGCCGGTGTAGGCATAATCGTCACGGACTTCGCTAAAACCGCCGCTGGTGGATTCGTTGAGTAAATCCAGACGTCCTTCAAAGGCGAAGTCTGGCATGGCGGCATTGGTTGGCAGCGCGAAGGCACTGTCATCTACGGGTGCAGTGCTGGAGCCGGTTGTCAGATCGGAAGTTGTGAGCAAGGTGCGGGTTACATTGCCTGAACCAGTTAGCGGGTCGCCAGGAACGGAGCCGCCGGGGAGCGGCGTGGGGGTAGGTCCAGGCGTGTTGGTAGGTGGAACAGGCGTATTAGTAGGAGCAGAGCCCAGGGTACCGCTGACGGTGATGTCTTCAGCGTAGCAATGGTCGGATGTCGAGTCTTGTCCGCGATATCGGATTTGGAAATTAGCATTGTTGTCGGCGCCTGCGATATTATTTAGCGTGACTGAACTGTACACGCTATTGTCCTGTCCATCGGTTTTTTGTTGCATGACAACCCAGCCGCTGCCAGTGTTATATTCTGCATAACACCAATCATTTGTTTCCAACAAAGAGGCTGCCAGGTTGGATGTCACCGAAATCCCAAAATATCCAACCGTAGAAACGGTTCGCGTAATGTTACCGGTGTTAGTGATGCGGACCGCGCTCCCGCTGATGATGGGAGAAGTAACGAGGCTAATACCTGCGGTGGCGGTTGTGGCGATCCAATCGGCATAGCCGCTGTTGAAATTGGTAAAGTAGATTTGAGTGGCAGCCTGTACCGATGTGGGTACGCTCATTAGAACGAGTGTCATAACGATAATGCTGCTCACGATCAAGGTCAGAACGGATTTTTTCATAGATTTCTCCTTTGGCGAATGGGAACGATGAAAATATAACGAGTAATGTGAATCCACCACTCGTTTGACTCTGATAAATATTTATTGCCCGTTTAGTTCGCGATGAAATTTTAGATCCCCTAATTTATCAAAGCTGCCTTCTGATACTTTGCTGTTTCCATAAATTGGGAAGCTGTGTTGTGAGTCACGTAATTGCTTAAGCGTTTGCCCCAAACCTAATGTGCCAAACTCGCGTGTGCGTGTGGTGTGATCGAGATCGATCATTTCGGTCATGAAGGTTTGGCTGGTGCCCACTTCTTGCAGAACACGCCCATCTGGGTCGATGATGGTGGAACGTCCGCCGCCCCATTCGCCGATGCCGTTGATGCTAAAGAAATAACATTGATTAAATAAGGCGTTGGCGCGTGCCATCACCAATTCAAGTGGACGATCTGAGGTTGGCGTCAGCGTGGGTTGAATGATGACCTCCGCGCCCATCCATGCCAGTTGACGTGAGACTTCTGGGAACCACATATCATAGCAAATGCACAAACCGAACCTGCCGATGTTGGGAATATCAAATACACAAAACGAATCACCTGCCGCAGTTCCAGCTTCATAAGGCAGCCACGGAAACATCTTGCGATACTTTGCCACGATGTCGCCCTCGGGCGAGATCACCACGGAGGTGTTATACATTTTGTCGCCATCGATCTCCCACATCGAACCGGGGATGAGCCACTTGCGTGTTTTGCGCGCCAGTGCACACAAGCGATCGGTTTGTGGCCCGGGCACCGGTCCACTATTCTTCTTCCACCATTCTTTATTTTCAGGTGTCACAAATTGCACCAAGCCCGGCACGATCAATTCATGGAACACGATCATGCTGACCCACGGAAAACTTTTTTGAATATTCACAGTAACATCTGACATTTTTTCAAACGTCGCATCCGCATCCCACTGCGCAACCGCCATTTGGACTCCGGCAATACCGAATAAACGACTCATGAATGACTCCTCAATCTACAAAATGACATGCGACTTGTCGCGCGCTTCTTACTTCACGTAAAGCTGGTTCGGTTTCCTGACATTTTTTCTGTGCGATCGGGCACCGTGTATGGAAGCGGCATCCGCTCGGTGGGTTGACCGGACTCGGCACATTACCTTCCAACACTTTCAGTTCACGCTTTTTATCTACAATCGGTAATGGAATGGATGCGAACAGTGCTTGCGTATATGGATGCAAAGGCGTTTCGAATACAGCCTGCACCG
This sequence comes from Chloroflexota bacterium, assembly GCA_040006635.1. Taxonomy (GTDB): domain Bacteria; phylum Chloroflexota; class Anaerolineae; order Anaerolineales; family Villigracilaceae; genus Defluviilinea. The sequence goes on along the minus strand of JBDTWO010000002.1, from coordinate 12,774 downwards.
AACCAACTTCCACCAGCTTGCCTAAATACATCACGCCGATGCGGTCGCTGATGTGTTGCACTACGTTCAAGTCATGCGAGATGAACAAGTACGTTAAACCCAATGATTTTTTCAAGTCTTCCAACAAGTTGATGATTTGCGCCTGCACCGAAACATCCAATGCGGAGGTGGGTTCATCGAGCACGATCAACTTGGGATTCAACGCCAATGCCCGCGCCACCGCCACGCGTTGACATTGTCCGCCAGACATTTCGTGGGGAAAGCGGTCGAGGTGTTGTTTGCCAAGTCCCACTTGCTCAAGCAGTTCAATGACTCGGGGACGAATTTCATTTGCCAGCAACGCCCGATGTGCATTCAACGGTTCAGCGATGATCTGCTCCACCTTTAAACGCGGACTCAACGATGAAAGTGGGTTTTGAAAGACGATCTGCATTTGACGGCGAATCGGTTTCATTTTTCTTTTTTCTATGGCAGTAATATCCTCGCCATCAAACATAACCGTGCCGGATGTGGGTTCGATGAGCCGTAGCACCATCCGCCCGAGGGTGGTTTTCCCGCATCCAGATTCACCGACCAGCCCCAACGTCTCGCCCGAGGCGATGGTTAAGTCCACACCGTCAACCGCGTAGACATAGCGCGCGGGACCGGAGAACCATCCGCCCGGCAAGCGGAAATGTTTTTTGAGGGAGTGGACTTCTACGAGGTCTGTCATTTGTCCACCAAAAAGCAGGCGGCTTGATGTCCCGCGCTGATCTCAAAAGGTTTGGGCGTTTCAATTTTGCATTTCTCAAACACATGCTCGCAACGCGGTGCAAACGGACAGCCTGTGAGCGCACCCGGATTCGATGGAACGGTTCCAGGTATGGCTGCCATCTTTTTGCCGCGCGAACCGGGGCGCGGGATGGCGTTCATCAAACCGCGCGTGTAGGGATGTTGCGGATTGTTGAAGATGTCTTCTGTCGAGCCGATCTCGGCGACGCGACCCGCATATAAAACGGCGAGACGGTCACAGGTCTGCGCGACGACGCCGAGGTTGTGCGTGATGAGAATGACAGAAAATTCAAATTGCTCTTGCAGGTCGCGCAGCAGGCGCAGGATCTGCGCCTGAATGGTGACATCCAGAGCGGTGGTGGGTTCGTCAGCGATCAACAAACGCGGATTGCATGAAAGCGCCATCGCGATCATCACGCGCTGTTGTTGCCCACCCGAAAGTTGATGCGGGTACGCTGCTAGCATGCGTTGCACATCGGGCAAGCCAACCTTGGTGAGCATCTCTGCCGCGCGAGTTTGCGCATCTTTGGCATTCATCTGCATATGTTGACGCAGGACGCGTTCCATTTGCGAGCCAATCGTAAAAACCGGGTTGAGAGATGAGGACGGGTCTTGAAAGATCATCGCGATGTCGTGTCCGCGTAAAGTTTCCATCTCTTTGAGTGGGACTTTCAGCAAGTCTTTTTCGTTGAAGAGGATCACACCGTTTGTAATGCGCGCAGACTTTGGCAACAGCCGTAATACTGATAATCCGGTCACGGTCTTGCCGCAGCCGGTCTCGCCGACCAAGCCAAATATTTCACCCGGCTGCACGTCGAACGAAATTCCATTCAAGGCTTTGAGAATGCCGCGCGCGGTTTTGAATTCCAATTCGAGATTGGAGACGGTGAGGAGTGAGGATGTACTCATAATTTTTTTTGCCACGGATTGTTTTTAAAGAATTTGTGTGAATCCGTGAAATCCGTGGCTAAGGTTTTTAGTATGACATTAGGGCAATGACGAATCATTTGTATTGCCTCGGGTCGAAGATATCGCGCAAGGTATCACCAACTAAATTAAATGCGAGCACCACGATAAATATTGCGATGCCAGGAAATGTCGCGATCCACCACTGTTCGAGAATAAAGCCGCGCCCTTCGCTGACCATCAAGCCCCAGTCGGGGGAAGGGGGTTGGATGCCGAGTCCGAGAAACGCGAGTCCGCCCATTGCGAGGATGACCGTACCCATATCCACGGTGGCTTGGACCAGGATCGGGGAGATCGTGTTCGGCAAAATATGACGGAAGATAATGACCGTGTCGCTCACACCCGCAGCCTGCGCGGCTTCGACAAAATATCTCTCCCTCAAGCCGATGGCGACACCTCGCGCAATGCGCGTGTACCAGGGCCACCATGAAACGACGAGCGCGATGGCGGCTTTATCCAGCCCGCGCCCCAAGGCGGATGCGATCGCCATTGCCAGTAAGAGCGATGGAAAAGCGAGGAACAAATCCGTGATGCGCATGATGACTTCATCCAGCCAGCCGCCTCGATAACCAGCTAGCGCTCCCAGTGGCGCACCGATGAGCACCGCAAACAACACCACGCCAATCGGAATCATCAAAGCCGGGCGCGCGCCGACGATAATGCGGCTGAGAATATCGCGCCCCAGCTTATCCGTACCAAGCCAGTGTTCTGCGGATGGTGCAAGCAATGTATTGCTGGCATGGGTCTTGCCTGCGCCTTCTTCTGGAAAGGGCGCAATTTGATAGGCGAAAGCTGCCATCAAAATAAACAATACGATCACACCTGTACTTAGCAGTGAAAGTGGTTCACGCAGGATCACAGAGAACACGTGGCGCAGCGTGCGTGTGTTCTCTGATTCAATCGAAGCGATAACAGGGACAGCAGTCATAATTATTTCAAACTGATCCGTGGGTCAACCCACGCCTGAAGCAGGTCGACAATTAAGTTGATCAGAACATAACCCAGCGAGCCGAAGAGCGTCATGCCCATAATGGCGGGGTAATCGAGATTCAACAACGAGCGGACGGTGAAGAGTCCCAGCCCGGGCCAGTTGAAAATGATCTCGACAAAGAAGGTGCCGGTGAGGGCGAAGGCGAACGTCAAGCCGATGACTGTCAGTGTGGGGCTGATGGCATTCTTGAGCGCATAAAGATAAATGATGATAGTTTGCTTGATGCCATAGGCACGCGCCGTGCGGATGTAATCCTGTTCGAGGGTTTCAAGCATGGCAGCGCGCGTCATGCGGGCGATCAAACCCAAGGGATAAGCGGCAAGTGTGATGGCCGGAAGGATCAGGTGGAGAAAAACATCCTTGAAAGTGACCCAGTTTGAAGTCACGAATGAATCGATCAGTAGGAAGTTGGTGATCTCTGTCAACGGATTCGTGAAGCGCAGGTCACTATCCACCCGTCCAGCCAATGGCAGAAGATGCAGGTTGCGGAAAAAGACAATTTGAAGAATAAGTCCAAGAAAAAAGGCGGGCATGGATACGCCCGCGATCGAAAGGATGCGGACGCCAACATCCAAGGGTTTGCCCTGTGAGCGCGCGCTCAAAACACCGAGCGGAACCCCGAGTAATATGGCAATGAACATTCCAGAGAATAGCAATTCGAGTGTCGCCGGGATGCGCCCCGCAAGTTCTTCAGTGATGGGGCGTTTGGTTGAAATGGATGTGCCGAGATCGCCGTGCAGCAACTCTTGCATGTAGACAGCATATTGAACCGGCAGGGGTTTATCCAGACCAAGCTGTTTGGTGACCCGATCGATATCTTCCTGCCGCGCTTTGGGTCCAATGTAGAGTGCGGCGGGGTTTGCCGGGACAACCCGCGCAAGAAAGAACGTAATGACCGATACGCCGATCAATACGAAAAGGGATGTGCCTATTCGACGAAGAAAGAATTCAAGTTTTTGCATGAAGCGTAGAAATTCACCCCAGAAATCGTGTTCGTGATCTCCGGGGTGAATTCATTGGAATGTTGAATCTTATTTAGGAGCGCGCAGGTCGTAGAACCAGAAGCGGACATCCGGGTAATTCAAATTGTATTTGAAACCGGAGATCTTGTTCGGGGTCACGATGGCAACCTTGGTATCGAAGAGGAACGCTGCAGGCGCTTGATCCACCATCAGGTTTTGGGCTTCGGTGTATTTGGCGAGTGACGCAGCCAGATCGGTACCACTGAGGGCGTTGGCTGTATCGTACAACGCGTTGTAATCAGCGTTGTACCAATAGGACAGATTGAACTTGGTCACGTTGAGATGCGGGGCATCTTTGGCGCCGTAGAACATGCTATACATGTTGTCGCCACCCGCATCGGAGTAGGTGGGCCAGTAAAGCAAAAGGAACATATCCTGTGCCTTGGCTGGGTCAGCTTTGGCGAGCGCCCATTGTTCGCTGAATTGCATCGGCTGAATGGTGACATCCACGCCGACCTGGGCGAACGAATCCTTGATCAAAGGCGCAAAGGCTTCTTCGGTGGAATTCTCAGAAGCATACGTCAGTGTCAGTTTGAAACCGCCGCCATCATGACCGGCTTCCTTCAACAAGGCTTTGGCTTTTTCAAGATCGTAGGTGTATTGCTTGACATCGGTCGAATACGGGAACACACCGTTGGGCGCGGTGCCGTGACTCTGCGTACCGCGTCCGCTGGCGCCGATCTTGATAATGTCTTCGTAGGGGATGGCATACGACAATGCCTGGCGAACTTTGGCATCATCGAGTGGGGCTTTCATGGTGTTGAAGAAAGCCGTGTAGTTGAACAACGCGGGTTCCGTTGAAACGGTGAAGTCCGGGTTGCTCGCGAAGGACGCGTATGAATCAGCAGGAATGGTGGTGACGATATCTGCATCGCCGCTTTCCAACATTTGTTGGCGGGTCGTAGCTTCGGGCACGATCTGGACCAATACCTTTTCATATTGTCCAGCCTGCCAGCCGCCCCAATATTCCTTGTTTTGGGTCAACACGATTTCCTGGTCAGCTTTGTAGGATTCGAGCATGTAAGGACCTGTGCCCGCGTCGACTCCAGCGCTCCAGTAGTTTTCGTTCGCAGCGGCGGCATCCAGTGCCTTCGGGCTGACGATGTACGCGGCGTATTCTGAACCGAGGATCAATTCCAAAGGTTGGGCGTAGGACAAGGTGAACTTGACGGTCATATCGTCAACGGCTTCCACGGTAGAGAGTGGCAGCCAGATGAAGGATGCGCCGGCTTTTTCCTTGGCAAGCATAATGGATTTTACAACTGCCGCGGCGTTCATCGCTTCGCCGTCATGGAACTTCACGTTCGGGCGCAGGTGGAAGGTCCATACGAGACCATCGGCACTCTTTTCCCAGCTTGTAGCGAGCAAGGGCGTGTACTGCTCAGCGCTGCCGGGCGCATTCACGCGCAATAACTGCTCATACATTTGTGCCATATAGGCGGCTTCAGTGGAGAAGGAAGCGATCGGATCCCAGGTGGTGATGTTTGCCGAGCTGGCATACTTCAAGACGAGGGGTACGGCGGGCGCTTCGGTAGCGGTGGGAGCAGGTGCTTCGGTGGGGGGGGCGACCGTGACAACCGGCTCTGGTGCCTTCGTGGGGGCGGCGCCTCCGCAGGCGCTCAAAACCACAGAGAACACAACGATCAAAGAAACTAACAGGGTGAAACGTTTCATAACTATCTCCTCTCATTTGGACGTAAGGATAACGAGGGCATCTTATCACGGTGCGTTTGCAAATCGTTTGCAAAACAAAGGTTCCGGCGACTATAATTTTACCCACATGAAACCCTCCATCCTTCTGCGCACCAAATTCCTCGTTCCACGCTCACGTGCCGATTTTCTGCCCCGTCCGCGCCTGGTGGATTGGCTCGAATCAAATGCGGATAAACGATTGACCTTGCTCTCCGCCCCGGCTGGATACGGTAAAACGACTCTGCTTGCCGACTTCATCAACGCCTCATCCCGACCTTTTGCCTGGTACCAGCTCGATGCGCAGGATTCCGACCCGACAGTTTTTCTCACCTACCTCATCGAAGCCCTGCGCAGCATGAAGCGTGCGCCCGAGACATTAACTCGCGCCATCGGTCAGACCGCGCAATCCTTATTGGACAGCGCCGAAGCCAGCATCTCACCGCAACGTGTTTTGACCGTGCTCATCAACGAACTCACCGAACAGATCGAGATGCCGTGGCTGATCGTACTCGAAGATTATCACTATGTTGCCAGCCCGGTCGTCCATCAACTTGTAGATTTTCTACTCGAGAACGCGCCAGAAGGTTTGCACCTTGTCATCTCTACCCGCGTTGATCCGCCGCTCGCGCTCGCACGTCTCCGTGCGCGCGGACAGTTGGCCGAGTTGCGCTCCTCATCCCTCCGCTTTCGCGATGACGAAGTGACGCGCTGGATGCAATCCAATTCCCCAGACCTGACTAACGAGAATATCAATCTGCTCAGCGAAAAGACCGAAGGCTGGGTTGCCGCATTGCAGATCGTCCGTTCGTCGCTCAGTGGACGTGATGCGCAGGATATGAACGTGATGCTTTCAGGCTTAAATGGCTCACAGCAATTCGTGTTCGATTATTTGGCAGAGGAAGTCTTCAAACGTTTACCCGAGGATGTACAGGAATTTTTACTGCGCACTTCGATCCTCGCACAAATGGACGCCACTGCCTGTAACGCCGTTGCCGATGTGCAGGATGCTCAATCCATTTTGGAAAGGTTGGAAAAACAGAATCTGTTCCTCTCCAGTTTGGATTCGCAGCGACACTGGTATCGCTATCACTTGCTCTTCCGCGAATTCCTGCTCAGCCGCCTCCAGCGCGTCGAAACAGAATCAGTGATCGGGTTAGAAAGAAGCGCCGGCACGCATTATGAATCGCAAGGTGAGTTGGAAGTCGCGTTGTCGCATTATTTGAATGCGCGTGATTTTGAATCCGCGGCGCGCGTGGTCTCGATCTTTGCCCGCGATTACATTGAGCGCGGACGTGTCGAGGTGTTGCATCGTTATTTGAGCGCCTTGCCCACTGATGTGATGAAAGCCAATCCTGAATTGTTGTTGCAACACGGCAACGCGCATTGGCGGTTGGGACAAACCGGTTCGGCGATCGCAGCGTATGAAGACGCGCGTGTGGCGTTTGCGGCGCAAAATAATTCCAATGGGATTTGCCGGGCGTTGACGCGCTTGGCAGAAGTGAACCGAGCACAGGGTAATTATCGTCAGGCCGAAACTTTATCAACCGAAGCGTTATCGTTTGCAGATGTCGATCATGCCGCGCGCGCTGAAGCCTTGATGGCACTGGCGAAAAGCGTTGGCTTTTTGACCGGCATGGATAATGGGCGCGAACTTGCCGAAGAAGCAGTTGATGAGGCGCGGTTGGCAGGTGATGAAGTGAGCGCGTTGGCGCGCGCGAACTTTTTGCAATCGCTCGGGCAAATCTGTTGGTGGCATGGCGACCCGCAAGCCACAGTGCGGTATTGTCAGGAAGCGTTGCAGATCGCGCCCGAAGAATTTTCACCGATCAGCGCGCAGGCATATATCAGCATGGTGACGCCGTATTTATATTGGCGTGAATTGGAGAAGGCTCTGCAATACGCCGAGCGTGGATTGCAGATCGCGCAGACGTTGCATTTGAAAGAATTACTACCGAGCGCGTATACAGCATTGGGCAACGTGTTGACGCGTATGGGCGAGACCGCGCGCGCCGAAGCCTGCTTGCGCCAAGGCATGGAGATCGGTCAGCAATTGGGCTTGGCGTCGTATGAGCAATTGATGGCAACCGGTTTTCTTGCTTATAACTTATGCGGGCAGGGACGCGTGGATGAAGCCCGTCAACTTGCGGAGGGGGCGTTGTGGTCGTATTCAGGCAATCCTGATACATATGAAGCGTACGTGTGCCGCAGTGTGTTGGCTGATGTGGCATTGGAGAATAAGCAACTCGACAAAGCCGAGTCGTTGTTCACCGAGTTGATCGAAGTGGGGGAGCGGCGCCAGTTCCGCATTCCGTTGGCGATGGTGTATTTTGGTTTGGCGTATATTCATTTTGAGACCAAACGCAACGAACACGGTTTGGACTTTGCCCGCCACGCATTGCGTTTGATCGAAGCCTCAAAAACATTTCAGTTATTTCTCGATCAAGGTGTACGGTCGCAGGTGGTCAGCGAAGCATTGATAACAGCGGGCGAGAAGAGTCCGTTTTTGGAACGGGTGCTGGAAAATCTGCCGGAGAAGTCACCTGCGCAAATTTTGTTGCAGGACCATGTCTCCATTCGTGTGCAATGCTTTGGCCCACTGCATGTATTCTTGAACGGCGAAGAAGTATCGCAAGAGCGCTGGGTCTCTGCCAAGGCGCGCGATTTGTTGGCATATTTCGTAACGACGCGCGGCGAGAAAGTGCCCGCTGAAAAGATCTTTGATGCGATCTGGGGCGAAAAAGAGCGGACGAGCCGTACAGCGTTTCATACCGCACTGTCACGTTTGCGGAATGCCTTGAAGCACAAGGAAGAGAATCCGCGTTTGATTTTGGTCGAGGTTGGTGAATACTGGTTGGATTCAGCGCGCTTCAATATTGACGTCGATGAATTTGATTTTGCTCTCGCCAAGGCGCGTGCAAGTTCCAATTCCGCCGCGCGCGCGGAGTGGTATGAGCGCGCGGTCGCTTTGTATCGCGGTGAATATTTGCAGAACATGTATTACGAGTGGGTCTTTGCAGAACGTCGCCGCTTGGCGCAATCCTATCTCACGGCTTTGCAGGAACTAACGACGTTCTATCTCGCGAATCAATCCCCGAAGGAGGCCGTGACCTGTATCGAGAAGGCAATTCCCCTTGATTTATTAAATGAAGATTTATACTGTCACGCCATGCGTGCCTATGCTGCCATACACGATCGCACCAATGTTTCGCGTGTTTATGTTGAACTCAAACGGCTTCTCCGCACGGAACTGAATGCCGTGACATTGCCTGAGACAGATAAGTTGTATCGTGAGTTGATCGGTTAACTCTGGAGCAAGCAGCAAGCTGCTTGAGTCCAGAGACTACCACTCGCAACCTGGAGTGGTGCTGATGTTCGCTGAAACCCCCACACGTTTATACATCGTCACATTCGTAAATGGCTCGCCGAGAATCCCATCGTGGATCGCCCATGATCGCAAGCGGATGCTGTTCGCAGCTTTGGATGAACGGAACGGATTCGAGTCATCCAGCTTTTGACGTAAGTCGCCTCTCTCTGCAAATCCGGCTTGGATCTCATTCATGTGCCTGCGTCCCATCTGATAGCTGAATCCGTAACGCTCAAAGATGACTGCGTTGTGATAATACAATGGTTCTACAAAATACAAGTCATGCCCCAGGCTTTTGACAAACTCCTCGAACGCGCCCATTGCCTGGCGCAGTAATCTTAATCCGTGTCGAACCTGTCCGGGTGAACAGCCTTCGTTCAGCGCGGCGGTCTCAGCCTCGACGTTGCGTCTGCGTATCCCGAATTGAGTCGGGCTGCCATCAGGCATTTTGTCCACGTTGAAGCGCGGAGACTCGGGGTCGTTCAAGATATAAAGCAGGACGTGAATTTGTCCGTTGATGTTGTCTGCGAGATGAGCGTATAAGATCGGGTCGGGGAAATTGGATTGATGATAAAGCATCATCTCCACGTCGCTGGCGCCATCTGCAAAGCGGAATTGAAGCAAGTCTTTGTTGTGGGTCAGGTCACGAAGCTTGAATTTTTCGATCAATTCTTTGGGAATATAACGGGAATAGATTTCTCTTTTTTCGAGATCGGGTAGCTTGTTGATTCCGCCGATGGTTGAGGGGGGCATAATTTTCCCTTCAGGTAACAGTCACTTTTTATCTTGCTCTTGTTTCGCGGTCTGCACTGCGGGCTTCGTCGCGTTTGGCGATGGTGGCGCGCTTGTCGTACGCTTTCTTGCCTTTAGCGAGCGCGATCTCGATCTTGGCGCGTCCATCTTTCAAGTAGACACGCGTCGGTACAACCGTCATGCCTTTGATGCGGATATTATTCCAAAGTTCGCGGATCTGCTTTTTATGCAACAGTATTTTGCGTTTGCGTTTTGGGTCATGGTTGAAGCGATTGGCTTGGACATAGGGCGCGATATTTGCCTCTACCAACCAGGCTTCTTCGCCGTTGACGATATCCACATACGATTCCTGAATGCTCATCTGACCAGCGCGGATGGATTTGATCTCACTGCCCTGCAGAACGAGACCCGCCTCGAATTTCTCGAGCAGGAAATATTCAAAACTTGCCTTGCGGTTGTTGGCTACAACTTTAACTTCTTCGGTCATAAATTTATATTACCACAACCCTTCGACTGCGTTCTGGGTGAATATTAGCCCCATTTTAGGATTGAAATCCCTGCCACGAAGCGCATGATGCCGAATAGGATCAATGCTTGGAATAGCCCGATCTGGGCGGCGATGGCGGGACCGGCTAATGAGCCGATGAGGATGGCAACATTGAGGATAATGTTGTACCATGCGAGATGCGGCGGACGGTCGTCAGCAGGAATATGTTCGAGCATGTAGTTGGCATACGAACCGCCGACCAGTGACCAGGCAAAGCCACCGACAATAGATGCAAAATAAAAGATGGCGACATTGGTTGAAAATGCTATGATGATCGGATATGTCGACATCGCTGCAACCCCCCAGCCAGTTGTGCGCTTGTTGCCAAGCCGATGCACGACGTTACGAAGTTGCGTGGAGCCGAGAAAAACTGTCAGATAGAAGAGGGCGGTGGAGATGCCGAGCTGGTCGTCGTTGAGCTTTAGTTCGCGGACGTTGAAGATCGGGAAGATAGGAATCGCAAGATATTGCGCCAAATGGAATCCGAACAATGCCAACAGGATGGCGCGATAGGGTGTCTTCCAAATATCGAGGCGGAGAATGTTGGCAAGGCTGCGAGGCGAATCGGCTTGGGTTGTTGAAGCAGGTAACGGCTGGGAAAGAAGCGGCGCTTTTTCTTTCACTAATGGTTTTATAAAATAAAGATGCAGACTGCTCATCGCCGCACCCAGATATCCGATGGCAAAGACGATTTGATATCCGACCGGGAATTTGATGTGATCGAGCAGGTAACCGCTGAGCAGGGAGGTGGCCATGAAGGTCACGGAGAGCGTGACGTTGCGAATGCCAGCAACATGCGCACGATATTCACTGGGAACCGATTCGGCAAAGAGCGCATTGAAGCCAACACCGAGTGGCGTGAGCGGAATCGCCATGAGGAAGGTGACGGCGATGATGGCGTTGATCTGGACTAAGTTACTAAATAACCAGGGCAGGAAGATGAGACCGAGGAAGCCGAGGCGATAATAGACGGAGGTCCAAAACATGGCGCGGTCGATTTTTTGTTTCGCAAGCCAGCGCGCGGCGGGGATGGCGAGACACAATGTGACCACGGCTGGCATTGCACCAACGAGTCCGATCTGATAGCCGGTGGCACCGAGGCGTGTGGCGTAGACGTTTAGGAAGTTGATGGTGGAACCGCTGAGCACACCGAACCAGCCAATATCGAGATAAAGATGCAGAAAGTTGGAACGATATTCTGGCGGTATGGCGTTTTGGCGGAAGAGTTTATTGAGCATGGAGATTTGGATTATATTCGATTTGCGATTTGCAGATATTGTATGACTTACGTCAACGCCTGTTGCCCATGTTGACGCAGACGTTTGCGCAGTTCCTTGTAATCTGGCATGATCTTTTCCACCAGCGCCCAAAAGCGTTTTGAGTGATTTTGATGAACGGTATGCGCAAGCTCGTGGATAACCACGTAATCAACTGTCTCTATCGGAGTCAAGATCAGCCGCCACGAAAAACTGAGCGTGCCCTTTGAACTGCATGAACCCCAACGCGTGCGCGCGGATGTGATCCTGATCTTGGCATAGTGGAAATCGTATTGATCGGAAAAATATTTCACACGCTCGGTGATGATTTGCAATGCTTGGTTACGATACCAGTTGTGAAAAACAAGTTCAGCATTTTCCCGGGCTGACTCAGTTAGCTTGAAGTGGTCGTCCAGAATCAATTTCTTGTGTTGACTTTGAACGATTTCCAGTGAATATTCCCTGCCAAGAAAAAGAAAGTTTTCACCGGGATGATATTGTTTTATGGGTTCCGGAACTTTTGAATTCATCTCATACTGTTTCTTTTCGATCCACTCTGCATGTTTCTCTACAAAATCCCTAATGGCTCTTGCGGACATTCTCAACGGCGCGCGGACGGTCACAGAACTGTCATGCTCTATGACCAATGCAATGGTTCTGCGTTTACTGTGAAGGATGCGATCGACTTTGACAGGCATCTTAATTATTCAACTCCCGAGAAAACAATTTAGATAATAAACGAAGAACCAGGTTTTGGACGCAGAAAACGCTGATCTTCGCTGAATCAAAAAAAAGAAAAATCTGCGTTTTCTGCGTGCATCAGCGTCCGCATTTGGTTTCCTATGAAACCCATTATATCTATAGTGACGAAACCCCATGATAGAATCTCTCCATGACCCACGCTGAACAGATCGCTTCCCAACTTCATGTCAAACCGTCGCAGGTGACCGCCGTTATTAACCTCTTGGATGAGGATAACACCGTCCCGTTCATTGCCCGTTATCGCAAGGAGATGACCGGCTCACTTGACGACGAACAGATCCGCATTATTGCCGATGAACTCATCCGTTTGCGGGCGCTCGATGAACGTCGCGCCGCCATTCTTGCTTCCGTTGAAGAGCAGGGCAAACTCACCGATGAATTGCGTGACAATATTAATGCAGCTGTCACGATGACTGCATTGGAAGATTTATACGCGCCTTATAAAAAGAAACGCCGTACCCGTGCCATGCTCGCCCGTGAAAAAGGACTGGAGCCGCTGGCTGAATTAATCATCACGCAATCGCTGGATGGCTCGCCTGAAAAACTTGCCGAAAAATTCCTCAACGATCAGGTGACGACTATCTCCGAAGCATTACAGGGTGCGCGCGATATTGTGGCGGAGACGATCAGCGACAATGCCAATGTCCGTT
>JBDTWO010000001.1:0-101191 GCA_040006635.1 Chloroflexota bacterium | reverse complement strand
TTATTCTGGCACGCAGGCGGTTAAGGCTTTGAAAGCGGAAGGCTACCGCGTAGTGTTGGTAAATTCCAATCCTGCCACGATCATGACCGATCCCGAAATTGCGGACGCAACATATATCGAACCGCTCACGGTTGAAGCGTTGGAAGCTATCATCGCACAAGAGAAACCGGATGCGATGCTTCCCACTGTTGGCGGGCAAACGGGACTCAACCTCGCGCTGGCGCTCAGTGAAAACGGCGTGCTTGAAAAATATGGCGTGCAATTGATTGGTGCAAAGCTCAGTGCGATCAAAGCCGCTGAAGACCGTCTGCTTTTTCGCGAGACGATGCAGAAGAATAATATCCCCGTCCCAAGTGGGGGAGCGGCGTATTCGCTGGCAGAAGCGGAAGAGCTTGTTAAGCAAACGGGTTATCCCGTTTTGGTACGTGCTTCGTTTGCGATGGGCGGCACGGGCGCGTCGTGGGTGTATGAACCTGAACAACTTCGTGAAGCCGTCCGCAGTGCCATTTCTGAGTCGCCGATTGGTCAGGCGTGGCTTGAGGAGTCTGTGATGGGGTGGAAGGAGTACGAACTCGAAGTGATGCGCGACAAAGCTGATAACTTTGTTGTCGTGTGTTCGATTGAAAATCTTGATCCGATGGGTGTGCACACGGGTGATAGTATCACTGTCGCGCCCGCGCAAACGCTCACTGACCGCGAATATCAAATTTTGCGTGACCTTGCTCATCGCGTGCTGACCGCCGTTGGTGTGGAAACGGGCGGATCGAATGTGCAATTTGGTGTGGATCCCAAAACTGGTCGCGTTGTCGTCATCGAGATGAATCCGCGCGTCAGTCGTTCGTCGGCGCTGGCGTCGAAGGCTACTGGTTTCCCAATTGCCAAACTTGCTGCGCTTGTCGCGGTCGGTTACACCCTCGATGAGATCACCAACGATATTACCAAGCAAACCAAAGCCGCCTTCGAACCGTCGCTCGATTATGTTGTGGTCAAAATTCCGCGCTGGGCGTTCGAGAAATTCCCAGGCGTGGACCCGACTCTCGGACCGCAGATGAAGTCTGTGGGTGAAGCGATGGCATTAGGGCGGACTTTTCCTGAAGCGCTTCTAAAAGCGGTGCAATCACTCGAAATCGGGGTGGATTTTTTGGATGGAAGCGGTGTAAACCGAGAGCCTATTGCTTATGAGGTTGAAGAACTTTCCATACCCACTTCGGATAGGTTATTTAAAGTCTATCGAGCGATTCAGGATGGAATGGAGTTGGAGGAAATTTCCAAAGCGGCGGGATATGATTTGTGGTTTCTGGCGGAGATGGGAGAAATTAGGAATTGTGAATTAGGAATTAGGAATTGCAAAACCGAAGATGAGCTCAAACCATTGTTGCGTTATGCTAAACAACTAGGTTTTGCCGATTCGTATCTTGAGCGGCTCTTAAATTCTTCATTCTTCATTCTTCATTCTTCATTTAGAGAATTGCGTAAATCATTAGGAATATTACCTACATTCCAAAGAGTTGACACTTGCGCGGCGGAGTTTGAGGCGCAGACGCCGTATCTTTATTCCGCTTATGAAATGGATGATGAGTCTCGCCCAACAGATAAACAAAAGATCCTGATTCTCGGCGGCGGACCTAATCGCATTGGTCAGGGAATCGAGTTTGATTATTGCTGCTGTCAGGCGGCGTTTGCCTTGTCGAAGATGGGATTTGAAACCATCATGTACAACTGTAATCCTGAAACGGTATCAACGGATTACGATACGGCGGATCGTTTGTACTTCGAGCCGTTGACGCTTGAACATGTGTTGAATGTGATTGACCGTGAACAACCTGTTGGCGTCATTGTCCAATTCGGCGGGCAGACTCCGCTCAATTTGGCGGCGGGACTCGAAGCGGCGGGTGTGAAGATATTAGGTACGTCGCCGCATGCGATTCAACTGTCAGAAGACCGCGAAGAGTTTGCGAAACTACTCAAAGAGTTGGATATCCCTCAACCTGAAAATGGAGTCGCGCGTTCGATCGAAGAGGCGCGGGTGATCGCGGAAAGAATCGGGTATCCCGTTTTGGTGAGACCGTCGTTTGTGTTGGGGGGCAGGGCAATGGCTTTCGTGGAGTCTGAGCCTCATTTGGCAGGATTCATTCAAAAGGCGATTGAAGCGGCTCCTGGCCATCCAATATTAATTGACAAATTTATGGAAGACGCTTTCGAGATCGATGTCGATGCGTTGGCAGATGGAGAACGAGTCGTGGTTGGGGCGGTGATGCAACATATCGAAGAGGCAGGCGTCCATTCGGGAGATGCGGCGTGTGTCCTGCCGCCGTATAAAGTCAGCGCGTATCATCAGGGAATTATGCGCGAGTACACCGAGCAGTTGGGGTTGGCGCTGGGCGTGCGCGGCTTGATGAACGTGCAGTTCGCATTGAAGGATGAAGTGGTGTGCGTGTTGGAGGTAAACCCGCGCGCCTCGCGGACGGTGCCGTATGCCAGCAAAGCGACTGGATTGAATCTGGCGTATGTTGCGGCGCAGGTGATGGCGGGCAAAAAGTTGGAAGAACTCGGCGTGACCGAGGAACCACGCGTGGACGGATTCTTCGTCAAAGAGGCGGTTCTGCCGTTCAAGAAACTGCCCGGCTCCAGTATTTTGCTCGGACCAGAAATGCACTCCACCGGCGAAGTGATGGGACATGCTTCGCACTTCGGCCATGCCTTTGCCAAATCACAAATTGCAACGGGCGTTGGCTTGCCCCAAAGCGGAGCGGTATTGATCACGGTCAATGACATGGATAAAAGCGCAGGCTTGAAATTCGCGCGTGATCTGCACCGTATGGGATTTAGTCTGTATGCGACTCCAGGGACAGCGGACATGTGCATGAAGGCGGGCTTGCCTGTGGAAGTTGTCGAGAAGGCGATGGATGGTTCCACCCAAATCGTGGATTTGATCCGCGCGGGGAAAATCCAATTGGTGTTGAACACGCCGCTGGGTCCGCACGCGCATACGGATGGCGCGGAGATTCGTTCTGCGGCGATTGCGATGAACGTCCCGTTGCTGACGACTCTTTCCGCGGCGATGGCGGCGGTCTCGGCGATTCAGGCGCTGGGTAAGAAGGAGTTGAAGTATCGGAGTTTACAGAGTCATTTTGGGGGTGGGTAACGGACTTTATCACGGACTCACGGACGGGAACGGACTTACGGATTTGGTTTCGTTTGTTTGTTAGTTGAAGTGAAAATTTATAGCCCTGACAGGTTTTAGTTGATAACCTGTCAGGGCTTTTTGTAAAGGCTCGTTTTGGCGGGCTGAAGCCCTGCCTCAGTTCGTGGAAGTCGGCTAAAAGCCGACTCCGTTCAACAGCCCGCAGGGCTTCCATGTACTGAGCGAGCGGCTTTAGCCCTGCGTTGAAGCATCGAAATTTACAGAGTCATTTTGGAGGAGGAGGGTAAGCGCACGCCGAGAACCCTCGCGGCTATCGCCAGTTAGCATTCTTGCAGTTCTGTCCTTCTTTGAAAAGAGGTGCAACGAGTTCCTTCCCCCAGATCTTTTTTCCAGCTCTTTTCGGATGCTTGAGAAAGTGCTCGTTTCGGTCTTTAAAATATCTGTCAATAGCATCCTTCGCCTCGAAGAGGGATTCATAATTGCTGTTCTGGATTATTGCGACAGCCATACCACTAAAAACAGACTCAATGACATTCAGAAATTGTGATTTAGAAGGCAAGGGCGCCAATTTTACAATTGGTGTTCTTGCCTTCTTCCGAAATTCGTATCTGTTCACATCTGCTATCTTGGCATAAAGAGATTTAGACACGTGCCATGAAGCATGATCCCACGACAGATAAATGGTGCGGCAGCCAGAATACTGTCTAATCAGAATGTCGATCAATTTAATCATTTCATCAGTATTTTTACCGCTTGAGTAGAAATGAGTCACCTGATTAGTGGATAATTCAAGTGCGGCTGTAACAATTAGTGAACCCTTACTAGGTTGAAATTGAGGCACTGTCGGATGTTCTCCTTGACGCACAAGTCTTCTGCCGCCTCGTTCTTTCACTGCAAATGGACCAAACTCATCTATTGAAAAAAATCGTTCTGTTGGTTTTAAATTTGATAATATCTTTTCTATTGCATCAACTTTCTCTTTGTAATTCGGGTCATTGCTGGTTAGAACTTCTTTAGCTTTCCAAAATCTATAACCAGCGTTCTTCACTAATTTCGAAACATTATTCTTGCCAACTTTATAGCCTTGCTTTTCAAGTGTCAACTTAAGCAGCTTTATTGTCCAAGATGTCCTGTTATAGCCAAAATTCTTTGGCGGTGAGTGAATTATGGAAAGAAGCGTTTCAAGCAGTTTGGGGTCATCAGATTTTTTAATGCTTTTGTGTTGTACATCAAGCAAGGAGTCGACCCCAGATGTCTGAAATTTTCGAATATATCGCTTTACTGGGTTTCTAGAAACCCCAAGAAACTCCATAATAGTTTTATCGCCTATTCCATATAGGTGATATATGATTGTTAAAGCGCGCCTCGACAGATGTCTCGGTTGATCGAGCGCTGCGTGATAGAGCTTACGTAGCTCAACTTGATCTATCTTATTCCCCAAAACTTTCGCAGTTACCTGAAACGGGATGTAACCTTGCATCAATCTCAGCATAAAAAGTCTTATTTCGTTGCGAAGCTTCTGTAGCTCCTTTCTTTTAGCTTCAATCCGTTGCCATTCTTTTTCTCTAGCTCGTATATAGCTAATTTCCTTCGTTAGTCGATCAACTTCATTACGCAAAAACGTGGTATCTTCTACCATTTGAATATCCTACTCAGAACTAACTATGAATCATATAGCGCGTCGCTATATTCGCACTTATGTACAAAATTATAGAACCAGCTGAAGAAAAAACAACGAGGGAATGACCCCTCTCCCGTCTCCCCCCAAGGGGGAGAAGCCCAGACCCTCCTCGAACAAAACTATCCTTGGAAACCCAACACCCATCAGCGCAGAAGAGAAGACAACTCAATGCCATCTCTTTTAAGAGAGGGACAAACCTACATGCCGATCAATCACCATCATCTGGGTGAGGTCCACTACAGGACTGTCTTGATGGAAACACAATAAGTGCTGGTTATGGATTGTCCGTGTGGCGATAGGTCCGAGGCTGGTTTGGGGGTAAGTCCGCTTGGAGGGGAAAGAAGATGATCTGTGACTAATCAAGGGGCGTGTTAGATGCAATTATATAAAGCCACCACCCAAGAAGAAAGATCATGATTGCTGCACCGAACCAGGCTCCTTTCCGAGTTTTCAAAAGAAACTTGCCTATCAGGGCGCCTGTGATGCCAAATAGAAAAACGATGATCATGGCATTCGTGCCAAAGACTGTGAAGGACAGACTGGCTGGCCAGATAATGAATAACAGGAAAGCAACACCCGCGGAAAGTAGAAGCCCGATTTTGGCTGCTTCCCAGTTGGTTAAGTGACTTTGTTTCATAAGGACTTTGATATGCCTGTGGATGAATTATAGAACCACCTGAACAAAAACACAACAAGGGAATGACCCCTCTCCCGTCTCCCCCAAGGGGGAGAAGCCCAAACGTCCCTGAAATGAGGTTTTGCCTTGGAAACACGACAATCGGTGGTGATGGATTGTCCATGTGGGGATATGTCCGCGGCTGGGTTGGGTGAGGTCCGCTTGTGATGGAAATAATGCCCCCGAAAAACTTTACGGGCAAAACACGTTTCCATTCAAGTTTGTGAAAGCGATGAAGAACGGCTTTCAAGTGTGGAATACCACTTCCGCTGGCTTCGGGCTCGTAACGGCGTGTGAGGGCTACTGAAATTCCCGCCCCAAACATAGTATATCGTCGGTCTCGTTTTTCATATATAGGATACTGCAAAGGGTGACTTACTTTGAAGGAATAAACTGAACAAGTGGCACAGAATCTACCAAAGACTTCACGATCTTTTCGGATTCGCTGGATGTTGAGCCTATAAGGATTGAACCGAGTTGCTTGAAAGCAAGCGGATGTTTTTTGGCATATACGGTGAGATGATGAGTTGCTTCATCGTTTGGGAGCATCCTGGCAATGGCGGAAAACTTTCTTAGTCCAACCTCAATGGTAACCTTCGAATAAGCAGAGATGTTTTTGAACCAGTCTGACTTGTTGCCCCAAGCGGCTGCGACAACGAAGGAACCAACTTGTGGGTCGTGATCCACAACTTCGATAACGGTTCGCCTTATGACTCCTGACTTCCGTCCCCGATGTTCTAGCAGAAGAAAACGCTTTCCGAGTAACCAGCCAAGACGGAGGCGGTATAGAAGGATTGGCGACCGCATGGCAAGACGTACAAGACCCGCAGGATGAGGAATTCTTATCGATGTTTGTGATGAAGCCTGATTGTTCTTGTCTTGCATAATGATCTCCGAGTGCAAACCGTCAGGTGAACTATCGAATCTTGCCAGCCACTACGCCTATGACAACAGCACCAATTCCTATCAATACTGCACCAGCGATCCACATTTTCATAGCGATTAACCCCAGGCCGACTATTCCACAGACTATTCCCATCGCCCAATCGACTCGCCGTATTATCTCATCTGCTTCTGTCTCTGTCCTTCCTCTTGCAACCAGCGTCCATTTCAAGATTGTGCCTCCATCTATCATCGGTAATGGTATCAGGCTCTCGACAAAAATTAATCCGTGTCCGAATGCCGACCATCCCATCCATTCTCTTGCAATAGAATGGCTTGATGCGATTTGAAATATGGTAATGCTCAGCAACAGACCTACCAGGTTGAAAATTAGGCCGCCCATTGCGCGCAGCCGATGCACATTTGGTGAAACCTCATTATTCCAATAGAGAGTACGTGGCATACCCTCTGATAATAGAATTTCATCCATCGGAGCTCCTGCATAGCGAGCGCTGAAGATGTGGCCGAAAGGATGTCCAAAATCTGAAAGGGATAAGAGTACAGTTGATACAAACCCAATAAGCAAACCTTGCCAGAAGCTACGCTCGGGGTGCCAATATAATCCTAACCAGGTAATGCCTCCCCAAAGAACAATGAGCATGGGCAAGACCACAATTTTTATTTTGACTGGTGTACTGAAAATCCTAACCGAAATCATTGTTTCTCTCATTTCTGTTTACAAGGGGCTAACTAACTATTCCATAAATTGACGCAATCAGCGTAGGCGCGGTCCGTCTCTACTGATTCTGGCGATGAGTCGATTATGGATTTTTAATAATCTTCTACTTCACTTGATCAAACTCTTCGCCCCAATCTGTTTGGCAAACAAAGAGCTTAGTCCTGGAAGTAAGGCGACGTTGAATAAGAGATGCGCCATCGTGATTTCAAAATTATTCCTGGGAACAAATGAGCCTGCCAGGCCGCGCGCATCTTTTTGCCTGCGGTCAATTTCGGGCTTGAGTCTCCGTTGATACGCTGGGAACGCAACTTTATAATCGCCATCCGCATTGTGCAATTCTTCAGCAAGTAGGTAAGCACCCGCCATGCCCATCGAAGCGCCTTGCCCCGCAAGCAGTGTCAAACATTGACATGCATCCCCAACGAGTGCAACACGATCCTGATACCAGTTATCGAGTTGAATTTGAGCTACGGCATCGAAGAAAAAATCATCTGCTTGTTTTGTGCCTTCCAGTAACTGTGGAATTACCCAACCGAGACCATCGAGCCTTTTGGTCAGCAACTCCTTTTGTTCTTCACGTGTATGGGTTTCTAATTTATCCGACCTGAACGCAAAAAATGTAGCTAATTTATTTTGACCAATCGAATATACGCTGGCTTGTAGATTCGGCTCGAAATGTCCGAGAAACGTATCATCTGTGTCAAAGAAATTATCGATAACACTGCACGCTACATAAAAGCCCAGATAACGACTGAATTGGCTTTCATCCCCCCACACTAATTTACGGACATTTGAATGGATCCCGCCCGCGCCAATGACCACATCGAACGATTCGCTCTTTCCATCTGAAAATTCGACTTGCACTGCATCATTCTTAATCTCGAGCCTGCGGATGCTGGTCCCAAAACGGATCAGCACTGTGTCCTTGATAGACTCACCAATGACTGTTTCCAAATCCCCGCGCATGAGTGGAAAATAACGCTGATTCAAGACCTCTCGAAATTTTTCGACATCGAGTCTGGCACGCGGCTTGCCATTTCGATCCACAAACTCTAATTTTGAAATGGGATACTGCTCCGACTTGATTTGGAGCTGTTCAATGATCCCCATTTTTTCCGCAACATCATAACCTGAGCCGTAAAAATCTATCATGTAGCCCCGATCATTCAAGTTGGGTCGTTTCTCAATCACTGTCGGACAAAATCCGTGCTGTTGCAACCAATAAGCGAGTGTCAAACCTGAAATCCCCGCCCCACTGATGAGGATGTTTTTGTTGGCGATCATTCTGGGCCTCCTACTTTACCGATAATGAAAATAATTATAGCACCAGTGATTCATGTAAATTCCAAACAAGCTGGGTATGGAAAAATCCGCCGTCGCTGTTGACTGACAGAAAGATATTCTTGAATTTCCAGGCGTGCAGAGTCGTCTGTATCGTCGATAAGTGAAGATTGTTTATTGTAAGTTTTGTTTTTTCATTTGACATAATTCTGTAAGGAATGGGCTACATAAGATTTATACAGCACGCTGTATAAACCCATATACCTAGTCATTATAGAACTACCTCAACGAAAAGACAACGAGGGAATGACCTCTCTCCCGTCTCCCCCAAGGAGGGAGAAGCCCAGACCGCCCTGAAATGAGGTTTTGCCTTGGAAACACAACAATCGGTGTTTAAGGATTGTCCATGTGGGGTGAGATCGGTTTTTTCCTTAAGCAGCCTCATTCAGCGACATGGTGAAGTCGAAGTCACCCGGCGACTGACCATAGCTGGTCAGCAGTATAGCAGCTTCACTGCGGTGCTGTGTAGCATGGATGATGAGATCCACCAGGATGTGCCACACGAAACGTTCGCGTATCGTACCGGGGATGACATAGCGGATCGTGCTGTTCAGCGTTTCCTCGGTTAAGGTGTCGAGATAAGCCCGCGTCTCCTGTTGTTCTATCATCCAGCGCTCTTGTAGAACGACGAACGTCGGAAAGGCGTCTTCGTGAAGCTCGGTCGCGTCATAGGCTGTCTCGTCTGCCAGAGGTTCCTTGTAATACCCCTGGAGTGTGATCCGCTGTTGCCAGATGTTGTCCATAATGTGAACCATCGTGGCGCGCAAACTTCCATGCCCATAGGAGTCCGGGGCGGCGTACTGCTCCAGACTCAGTTTGGAGCAGGCTGTTAGGAGGCGTACATCAGCCCAGTCATTGTAATCGTATAGCAATTTGATTTCATCAACTTTCATCGCGGTATCTCCGTAAGAGGCTAAAGAAATTTGGACACGAAAACAGGCGTAACTAGGGTGTAGTTTGTGTCACCACGGGGAGAGGAGAATCGTTTTGATGGGAACACAACGAGCGCTGGTTGTGGATTGTCCGTGTGGGGATAGGTCCGAGGCTGGGTTGGGGGAAGTCCGCTTACGGCAAGTCACTCATTCGCTCCAGACAGCGAATTCGTTTCCGCTTGGCTCCGTAAAGTGAAATCGGCGACCCCCAGGGAATGAATATATGGGTCTAAGGATCGAACCACCCGCTTTTTCAACTTTCGCAAGTGTCGCCTCCAATTGATTGCTGTAGAAAACAATCAGAGCCGCACCTTTTTCCGTGGAGGAAGCGAGGTCAGACTTGAAGAAGCCACCATCCAGCCCTTGATTCTCAAACGCCGTGTATTCGGGTCCATAGTCTACAAAAGACCAACCAAAAACGGATTGAAAGAACGCTTTTGTCCCTACCAGATCTTTGGCAGGGAGTTCAACGTAATTGATTTTTTCATGCAGATTCATGGGCTCTCCTTAATGCCAGCCGCTGAGTGGAGTCAGTTGTATTTGCTTCGAAAGGACATAAGCAGTCGACAGGTCACTGTCGCTGTACACAAGTGCACGACCGAGGACAAGTACGGAGTTGTTCGGCGAGGATATCTGCATCATGCTGCTCGGTACCTGTCCTTTCCAGTTAGGACCCGTAATGAGATAGTCGCCCGCCTGTGTCCCGGTGGTGCGCGTACCGACATAGGCGAAGTTGACGTTAAACGGGTCAGTGAACTGCACGCTATAGTAGCGACCGGAGAAATCCGGCACATGCAAGACTTGCGGCTCTTTGCTGAGGTCTAACCAGCCGCCGGTAGCGAGCGTGTCGTGGTTCACGCCAACCGTCATCAAATTCGAGCCAGAGGCAGACTGCGCAGTAAGGGGCTCCGCAAAAAGAGTTTGAGGCTCTGTATAGAGCGTATTGATCGGGACGGGTCCGTCGCCAAATCCTTGATTGAGGATCGCTCTTTTGTAGATATTGTTTACGAGGTACGGCCAAAAGTAGACGAGAAGGAACGTGCCGAGCACCCATGCTGCGATCATGACTGAACCGAATATAAGCAAATGCTGATTCATGCGCGGCCCCATTGTGCTTCGGCAACCGGCGGCACTTTGTATTTGCCGTCGAGAATGGTTTGACCGGGTAGATACGCTCGCAGCCAGAGAGTGAAATTGCCGGAGGGCGCAGGCAGCCAGTTGGATTCGTGACCTGTCGGAGCAATGGTTTGAATATAGATGTCAACGGAACCGTCGGCGTTCGGCACGAGACCGGAGCGGTCGCTCACACTGTATCTATTGATTGGATTCGCCACGAAGCTATTTTTCGCATCACTCATCGTCAACGACCAGAACGCATGATTCGGAGGAAGTTGTCCCGCTGGGAAGTGCATGATGTAGTCGTGCCGGCCGTTCAGTGTGTGTCCGGCGCCATCTTTGCTTGTTGTCCAGTACATCGCTTCTTGCGGTACGTTTATAGGTCCAAGAAATATAACGCTGCACGCGGCTCGCTTCAATATTCCATTGTCGGGTTTGCCGTATCCGAACATGGTAGTCCAGCCGTTGACCTTTGTGACGTAGGCATTCCCGATAATGATTAACGTAATAAAAGCCAACTCGACGCCGACAAGGATGCCTTGAACCACGTCTGTGGTTATAGTTCTCGTACTCGTATAGGTTGGGTTCCAAATTCGTCGCACGCCAAATATGAGCATCCCGACAATAATAGAACTGATTACATAAGTGAAGACAGTGCGGGTCATAGAACCATTATAGTACTTCTCCCTCGCTTCGCCATGCGCCGTATCCAAGGGGATTGTCCCTGTGGCGATGTGTCTGAGACTGGGTTGAGGAAGTCCGCTTGAGGGATAGTGGGATACTGCCTATTTGCTTTTGAAATGATCGTACAAAGTTATTGCGGCAATAATCGCAACAACCACTAACACAGCCAAGATGAGCATCATAATGGAAATTCCTTTTTGCTGATACCAATTCCGATCTCACATCTCATTCACTATATACCCAAGTCTGCTTTAAGGATGTCGGTTTGCAGGTTGAGAATTTTATAGCAAAATAAACCAAATTATAGAACCGCCGTAGCAAAAGTACAACGACCTCAGGTCGTATTACCCATTTGGGTAATATTTCAATGAGAACTTCCCCAAAGCCATTGACGCGTTTCATATCGGTAGTAGAATTGCGCCCAGTATGTATCCGAAATTTGTGTTACCGCGTATCCGTCGTCCCAAGCCAGCTTTATTTGAGAAGGTTGGTCTTTTTGTTGGATGATGAAATAACAAGCGCACAAATCAACACAAACAGCCTGCCTTCTTGGTGGGCTGTTTTTAATCTTCACATAAATAGAGGTAAGTATGCAAAACATTATTGATATCGAAAATAAACACACATCGGGCGTCTATGCCAAGCAGACATTGACGATCGTGCGCGGACAAGGTGCGTCGTTATTTGACGTGGACGGCGTGGAGTATATCGACTGTTCATCTGGACATGGCGTTGCCAATCTCGGTCACGCTCACCCGAAAATCGCCGAGGCGCTCTATAAGCAGGCGTCCACGCTGATAACGCTTTTCGAGACCTTCCCCAACGATAAGCGCGCCGAGTTGATGGAGAAGATCACATCCTTCATCCCTGAACTCGACCGCGTCTTCTTTTGCAATTCAGGGACCGAGTCCGTGGAAGCCGCGTTCAAATTTGCGCGCATTTCAACCGGACGAAAAAATATTGTGGCGGCGATGAGAGCTTTTCACGGGAGAACGTATGGTTCACTCTCTGCGACTTATAACAAAAAATATCGCGAAGGTTTTGAACCGCTCGTGCCGGGCTTTAGTCACGTTGCCTATAACAACATCGAAGCTTTGGATAAAGCCGTGAACGAAGAAACCGCCGCTGTGATCCTCGAAGTTATTCAAGGTGAAGGTGGCGTGTATCCTATAACAGATGAATACATCCAAGCCGCGCGTCGGATCTGTGATGAACGCGGCGCACTGTTGATCGTGGACGAGATCCAAACCGGCTTTGGACGCACGGGCAGCATGTTTGCGATTCAACAATTTCATATTGTGCCTGATCTGCTGACGTGTGCCAAGTCTATTGCGGGTGGCGTGCCGATGGGTGCCGTATTGATCGGCAAAAACGTGAAGAATCTGACGCCCGGAGTCCACGGCTCGACGTTTGGCGGAAATCCGCTGGCATGTGCGGCGGCAATTGCAGCCTTGGGTGTGATTGTTGAAGAAGATCTGCCGCGTCAGGCACTCGTCAAAGGTGCTTATTTCCGTGATAAACTGCGAGCCTTGCATATCCCGGGCGTACGTGAAGTCCGCGGCATGGGCTTGATGATCGGTATTGAAATGAAGCAGAAGGTTGCGCCGTATATCAAGGCGTTGCAGGAAAGACACATTATTGCATTGAATGCGGGGATGACCGTTATCCGCTTGTTGCCGCCATTGGTAATTTCCTATGAACAGATCGATCGGGTTGTGGATGCGCTTGCCGAAGTGTTGACCGAAGAATTGGTAGCGGAAAATTAACTGGGCAAACGGATATTGTGAACGGATGGCTTCGCATAACGGATAAACGGATTTAACGAATGAGCGATTTTGAAACGCTGATCGGATTGGTTTCGCAATACAGTCCCTCCGGGCAGGAACGCGGCGCAGTGGAGTGGCTCGTCGCGCGGATGAAGTCGCTTGGTTATGATGAGGCATTCATTGATGATGCGGGCAATGCCGTCGGTGTGATGGGGCAGGGAACGAAGCAGGTTGTGTTGCTCGGTCATATTGATACTGTGCCGGGAGAAATAAAAGTTGAGCGAGATACTATCTCGCTTTACGGGCGCGGCTCAGTGGATGCGAAAGGTCCGTTGGCATGTTTTGTGGATGCGGTGGCACAGGTTGGGAAAAAAGAAGGCTGGCAATTTGTAGTTATTGGCGCGGTCGAAGAAGAGCGCAATTCAGAAGGCGCAAGATTTGTCGTCGACCAATACAAACCAGATTTTGCGATCATCGGCGAACCCAATCAATGGGATCGCGTTGCGCTCGGCTATAAAGGTAGTGCGTGGGCAAATATCACCGTCAAGCGCGGACAGGCTCATACCGCCAGCGGCGAAGAGACCGCCGCCGAAGCCGCAGTTGAAGTTTGGTTGAAGATAAAAGCCTACGTTGATTCGTTCAATGCCAACAAGCAAAAAATATTTGATAAATTACTGACGACTCTGCGCGGTATGGAATCAGACTCCAATGACTTCGAACAATGGGCGCGCTTGAAAGTGGGAGTCCGTTTGCCGGTGGAAGTTTCACCGGGGGCTTGGTATGAGAAGTTGAATGAGATAATAAGTGACAGTCACCTTGAAGGTGACTGTCACTTGATTATCGAACCAACCGGATTCGCCGTTCCCGCATGGGGATGTGAGAAAAACACTGCGCTTGTACGCAGCTTCTTAAGCGGAATCAGGTCAAATGGAGGCGAGCCGCGCTTTGTCTATAAAACGGGAACTGCTGATCTGAACATCGTCGCGCCCGTGTGGAAATGTCCAGCCGTGGTGTATGGTCCCGGCGATTCGACTCTGGATCACACGCCGAACGAGCATATTCCGTTGGAAGATTACGCCAAGTCTGTTGCGGTGTTGGCTGGTGTATTGAAGAGCCTATCAAAGTAGCGTGGCTGTTGGGGATGGATCATTTTTTCTTGAACACGGCTTCAACCACGCCGATGATCCGTATCTCATTGGGAGTCCATTCTTTTTCGTAGTTGGGGTGGTTGTAATGACTCTCGTCTGTGCTTTCTGGCAGTAGTTGTATTTTGCCGTTGCGATATTTAAGCCGTTTGACCGTGGCAAGGTTGTCTTCGCCGATGATTCCGGCTACAACGATTTCGCTGTCGTTGGGATTGCTCTGCCGGTGTACGAGGATGTAATCACCATCTTCGATGGGCACTGGCTTGGCGACATTCATGCTCGTGCCCGTCACGCGAACGGTCTGATATTCTGTAAGAGATACAATATTGACAGTGTTTCTTTTGATGGATTTTGTCTTTGTGCTGTGAATTTCATACGCTTGATCTTGAATCTGAACTTCTGAAATTTCAAGATAACCGACCGGGTCTGGATCATAGCCTGTTGGACCAAAGCCTCCGGCTGGAACAGAATCGCTCACGAAGCAAGAGAGCCAGCGGAGTGAGTCGAGGTCTTCCGCCTCGGGTACCGGGTCGGGATCTGGGTTTGGGTCTGAGTCTGGTTCTGGTTCTGGAGCTGATGCCGCGGGTTTAGCATGATTGGCAGCAGGATTAATGGGATTTTGGGCGTACGTAGGCAGTTCTTCGTGGGTGAGAGCCAAGTCTAAATAATCACTTAACTTTTTTATCTTGTCTGCGTACCAATTGATCATTGTTTGACTGACTTGGACACTGTTAGAGCGTTCTTCAAAAAGGGAAATAGCATCTTGCCATGATGAGATTGCATCCACTGTTTGGCTAGTCACCCAATAAAGGCAGCCTAACATCCAAAGTGCCACTGCACGTTGATGCGGGTATGATTTATATTTGCTTTCTGCGGCTTGGAATAGACGCGATGCGTCTTTGATGTTCTCCAGATCGGCTGCCATTTTAGCACAGAGAATATAAATTTCACCTTGTTCATATGTGTTTGTCAAATGTAGAGTTAATTTTTCTAATTCATCAATCCTGTCCCAAACACGGACAGTGAGGTTCTTATCCTTATCCTCATTCATTAGCTCAATCAGCTTATGATTTGAGTGCTGGAGTATCTCCTTTGAACCATCCTTGTGGAGCCAGTCAATGGATTCTTTTAGCCAGATTTTCAAATTGCTCATTGTAGATTCGGGGACAGTCATAATTAATACCCTTTACTTTGTTTTATGTTCATTATCGGATGATGGTTTTTCAGGCGATTTCGATAATTGATCTACAGCCGGAGGCGTATTCAAAGCTCTGATCACTTGGGCAGTACGCATTAGAATGAGGTTTTGCAGGGTCTGTGCCTTATTCTTTCCGAGGTGGACGCCATCCAGCGCATGGATGATGCTGGTCAACAATTCGGCTTCTGCCTCGGCTCTGCCCAATTCTTCATATGCTTGTTTTTGCGCATCGCCGTGGGCTTTGTTGATCTCAATCGTACTCATGATATCCACGCTCCAATTAGTGACAAAGCGCTGCTGTACATCGGGGTCTTCGCATTTGAATTCGCCTGGGTCCCACCAGTTTAGGATGGTGCCGATCTTTTGTAAGCCAGATTTAAAGTCTGAGAGGAAAGCTTTGCCATGGATGATCTGACGCGGATGCTTCTTTTCATCCTGTTCTTTGGGGGCAATTACATCATCTAGTCTATGGTCGCTAATGTAACCGCTGATGATTCCGATGATGCTTCCTCGTACTGCATCAAGCCAAGGAGTTAGCTCAGGTTGGTCGGCCTTGTTTAGCTTTACGGCGCGATTGTAGGCATAATTGTGAATTGCCTGTTTGGAATAAGGATACGGATTGCGAGGCACGGTTTTACCTTTGTACAGGTTCTCCCAGCGATTATCCCAGATGCGATAGTTGAACTTTACGTTTTCAACCTTAACCTGAATGCCATCACGCGCGGTAACGGTCAGATCGGGGATGGCTCCTTCCTGTTGGCGCAGGTCCACGATCTCAGCAATACGTTCGTGGTTTGGCATAAAGTATTTTTTGCCGTGACCAAAAACATTGGCAGGTCCGGTCAGGGTTTCCGTCAAAACCGCCGAACCGGCGTCTATATCCAAATAAGCGGGTCCGCCGATCTTTTCTACCATATCCCGCTCAGATTCTATTGTTCCGTTTTTGATTTTTACGCGCGGTACGAAGATGCCGAAGAAGCTTGCCAGAAAATATCGGAACGGCGGTGTATCCGTGTCTGTTTGGTAAATGTCTCGGATGTAGTAGACCGCTGAAGCCAGCGCCCAGATAAAACTGAGCAGATACAACAGGATGATCTTATCCATGGCAAAGGGCGCACCGGATTTAATACTGTTGTAGATATGGAAAGACAAGCCTCCAACCGGGATGAGAAAAAATATCAAAAAGCGAATCCGGCCCGCCCAGGGCTGGTCGCCTACGAAGAACTGTTGAATGCGAGTAAATATGGACATAGGGTACCTATGGGTTTCTCGACTCAATGATTTTCATCCAGGTGTAACGAGGGCGGCTCATCGGGTTTTTCATTTTTCGGATGCGGTAAAAGCCATTCGCCGATGCCCGTGATGAGATTCAAGGTTTGCTCTGGAAGCAAGCGCCGGGTCTCAGGGTTTGCAGCGGCGGCTTCCAGTTCCTGATAGATCAGCATTGCCAGCGCTTCACGTGGATACTCCTGATTCTCAAGTAATTGCGTGAGATGGTAGATCATGTTTTGTTGGGTGCGGACGCGCGCATGATTTTTGATGCGGGTTGCTTCGAGGTTGTAATCGGCAAACTTGATGGCTGCCTCTCTCTTTTTGGCTGAGAGCCATGCCTCGGTCAGGCGCTGGCGGACTGTCTCATCTTGAGGAACCAATTCTGAAAAACCCGCAGTAAGCACTTTAATGCCGCGATCTCTGAGGACATCAGAGCGGGTTAGATTGTGGGCTGGATAAATGATCAGATCAGGTTTCTGATAGGTTTTTCCAACTTCCAAAGCCTGCCCATTGCGGTGTTTGATCAAGCGGTATGCCAGTACACCCATGTTGCGGACTTGGACGAGCAGCGCCCGCTTGAATAGCTTCATCGCATCGGTCTCCTGCTTTTCGGGAGCATAGAGATTCATGTATGGCTGTTTCGATAAAAGCAGGCGGAATTTTTCTGCCGCTACATCTTGGGGCCAATCCAACCATTTTTTCAGAAGGTTGGGGTTATTTGACGGGTCATTAAGATGAGTCTCGGTGTAGATGGCGTTTTTCACTCTATTGGAATCGAAAGTGAATGGAAATTGCGCAGCCGGAACATCGGTTGGCTCAGTTATCGGGTCTGGATTGTTATGGGCAAACTCCCATATTTCTTTTTCATCTTCGAGAGCCAGTTCGTTAGGAATTAATTTCTTGATGATGAGAGGTTCGATGTTGGGGGTTTCCCACTCGACCACAAAGACTTGGTCTGAATTTACTCCGCCCAGCCATACATCCAGAACCTCGGGAGGTTGTCCTACTGTGAAACTGCATGAAATATTTGTTTTAATACGGATACCGTCACGCGTATCGGCAAAGACATCCTTGCGCGTGCGACTTTGATTGCGCAAGTCCACAACCCCGGTGATCTTTTCGTTCTTTTTTGTGAACGTGAGTCCGGGACCCGCCACGCGGATTCTGGCTGAGTAGCCCTTATTGCTGAAGGGCAGAAAATGTACGATTTGGGGTTTGATCGAGGGATCGCCGGTTTCTTCGACCTCTTTTCCGCGGAAGTGATCAATAGTGACGGCGCTTCTGAGATCGATGAAAGCCACACCCGGTTTGGTTTTTTCACGCTCATCCAGTGGGTCGCTGTTTTTCCCATGTTGTACAAAAATGGCGGGACCATGCCAATGACCCCAGCTAATACTATAGATGAATAGCCGCCAGGCCGCTTGAAGTCGCTGCTCAAGACTTGCAACTGGCAGGATGAATTGAGCAAACCAGAATATAAAAATGACATAGGTGATAAATAAAAATACCCCCGCCTCCAGTGCAAATTCGCCCACATATGCGCTTTGGTTTGATAGCGGCATATGGTTTTGGTATAAGTTCGAAAGTTCCTGTTTAAATATGAATAGATTATCGCGAATGCTATATAAGACTCCCGCGAAAAGCGCTATGCGGAAAAGCCTTTGCCAAAACGTGAACCATGATCGTGCGGGTCGGCCATCCATTAGGGCAGACCTGCCTGGCGCAGCCAAAGCATGGTGCCTGCCAGTGATTTACAGATGGTTTCCAAATCCTGCCCGTTGATGAAGCACTGTTTGATGAACTGGGTCGGTCTGACTGTTGACGGGCAATCAGGCAAAGAGACTCGTTTGAGGAGTCTTTTGGCAAATTGAAATCTGCCAAGCTGGTCGTGTTCTAAGTCTTGGATCGGATCAAAAATGCTTATTGGATGCCGTGTGCCCTCATTCATATTTGTAATCCCTTTTGGAAAGTATAGGCGGGACGGCGTCTCATGTCAACCATACCGCGTCATAAATCATATGTGTACATTGTCAGAGGAAATGGGTAGATTTTATGTACAATTGGCATATGCAACCAACTGGTTTTGTCATCATGGGTGTTTCGGGTTCGGGCAAGTCAACATTGGGGCAGGCGCTTGCTCAAAGATTAGGTTGGGATTTTTTTGATGCGGATGATTTCCACCCGCCGGAAAATATCGCCAAAATGGCGGTTGGGATTCCGCTCAGCGATTCAGACCGCACCCCGTGGCTGACTTCGTTATCCGATCTGCTTTTGTTCGTGCTGAAAGCGGAGCGTCACCCCGTGCTGGCTTGCTCGGCGT
Organism: Chloroflexota bacterium; assembly: GCA_040006635.1. Classification (GTDB taxonomy): domain Bacteria; phylum Chloroflexota; class Anaerolineae; order Anaerolineales; family Villigracilaceae; genus Defluviilinea. The sequence continues at coordinate 82,294 of JBDTWO010000001.1, read as the reverse complement.
TGAAGGAATCCTATCGGCAGCAATTGTTGGCGGGGACAAACGGGATTGAAGTTATTTATCTCAGGGGGAGTTATGAGCTGATTCAGGAGCGCATGTCTGGGCGGGAGGGGCATTTTATGAAGCCGGAGATGCTCAAAAGTCAGCTTTCTACGCTTGAAGAGCCAAAAAATGCCTTGATTCTGGATGTTTCCATGCCTTTGGACGAGATGGTGGGACTTGTGCTGGGGAAATGGTTTGGGCTGGGCGGCGGTTTTCGAGGCTGAATCAGACCTAAATTAAGCATGAAGCGGAACTTTAGTCCTGCTTGCCAGAGATGGGATTTGAGCCTATACTTTGCCAAATCCTGAAAGGAGGCTGGCATGACGACTTTGCGTGACGTTGTCCACAAAAAAGGCGGCGAGATCTATTCAGTCCAACCGGAGGCGAGTGTCTTTGAAGCGCTTAAGGTGATGGCGGATAAGAACACTGGCGCATTGCTGGTGCTGGCGGGGAGCAAGGTGCAAGGTATCCTTTCGGAGCGCGATTGTGTGCGCAGGGTCGATTTGCATGGACGGACTACGCATGAGACCAAAGTGAAAGATATTATGACGTCAAAGGTGTTGTACGCGCAAGCCAGCCAGACTTTGGAAGAGTGTGTTGCGATCATGATCGATAAGAACATCCGGCACTTGCCGGTGTTCGATGGGGAAGAGTTGATCGGGCTGATCTCAGCCCGCGACGCGCTCAAGGAAATGGTTGACCAGCAAAAATTTGTGATCTCGCAATTGGAACATTACATTACAGGCGGCGGACGATGATGACAAACAGCGTTATAACTATTTCTAAGGAGCGAGCGGGAATGTCCCGCTTGTATCAAAACTAGTATGGGAGCAAGCGGGATGATCTTACCGGAATGGACAATTTCTGATTTAAATGAAAAAATGGAAACTGGTGAATTGACTTCACGTCAGGTCACGGAGTTGTATCTTCAGCGTATTAACGCAGTGGATAAGAATGGTCCTTATATCAATTCGGTGATCGAGTTGAACCCGGATGCGGTGGAGATTGCGGATGGTTTGGATAAAGAACGCAAAGCCGGGAAGTTGCGCGGTGCGTTACATGGCATTCCGATCCTGATCAAGGATAATATTGATACGCACGACCGTATGCAAACAACCGCGGGCTCACTGGCGTTGGAAGGTAATATCGCGGCGAAAGATGCTTTCATCGTGAAGCAATTACGCAAAGCGGGTGCGGTGATTCTGGGCAAGACCAATTTGAGCGAGTGGGCAAATTTTCGCGGCAAGCGTTCGGTCAGCGGCTGGTCATCGCGCGGCGGGTTGACGCGTAACCCATATGCGTTGGATCGTTCGGCGTGCGGATCTTCCTCCGGTTCGGCGGCGGCTGTGGCGGCGAATTTGTGTGTCGCTGCGATCGGTACGGAAACCGACGGTTCGATCATTTGCCCGAGTCAGACAAATGGAATTGTAGGTATTAAGCCAACACTTGGATTAGCGAGTCGCAACGGCATTATTCCGATTGCGCACAGCCAGGATACGCCCGGTCCCATGGCGCGGACGGTTGCCGACGCAGCGATCCTGCTGGGGGTGTTGACGGGAGTCGATTCTGCCGATTCAGCTACCAGGTTAAGCAAGAAGCGGGCTTTATCCAATTACGCAAAATATCTCGATCTAGATGGACTCAAAGGCGCGCGTATCGGCGTCGCTCGAAATATGGCGGGAACCAATCCGCGGATCCTCAAGATCTTTGAGTATAGCATCGAGGTGATGAAGCAATTGGGTGCGGTGATCATAGACCCGGCGGATGTGCCTAACTTCAACAAATTCGGCGAGACCGAAAGCGAAGTGCTGCACTATGAGTTCAAGACCGGTTTGAATAAATATCTCAAGACGGTGGATGCGAACGTGCGCGTCCACTCGATGGAAGATGTGATCAAGTTCAACGAAGAGAACGAAGACCGCGTGCTGCCTTATTTCGGACAGGAGCGTTTGGTCACTGCGCAGGAGAAAGGTTCGTTGAGTTCGAAGAAATATAAAGATGCCCTGGCGAAAAACTTGCGGCTGTCTCGCAAAGCGGGGATCGATGCAGTGATGCGTAAATATAAACTCGATGCGATCATTGTCCCAAGCGGTGGTCCTGCGTGGATGATCGATCTGGCAAACGGCGATGCGATCAACTGGGATATGGAAAGCACGTCACCTGCGGCGGTGGCGGGATATCCGCATATTACGGTTCCGGCAGGGTATGTATTTGGTTTGCCGGTGGGGCTCTCCTTCTTCGCTAAAGCCTGGCAGGAAGCAAATTTAATTAAATATGCTTATGCCTTTGAGCAAGCTACACAATACCGCCGACAGCCGCGTTATTTGCCGACTGCGATATTGACTGTGTGATGTAAACACAACCCGTAAAGTTTTGTCCACTCATCTGCGCTAATACTTGCACCAACACGCAAGTGTTAGCGCAGATTACTTTATTCTTGGCAGGGTTTGTGCAAAGCTTGTATGATTTATCCCGTAGAAAAGCACCTTTATTTTTTGACTTTCATCCCTCTCTGACGATTTTGACTTGTCAGACCATTTGTTTCGGTCTATACTTTGTTTCGATTGGAGCAAAGTATGACACTCACCGAAACAGCCTCTCTCCGAACTGCAATCGAACCGTATATTCCTTTGGGCCGCTCAGGGTTGTTACCAGCCTTGCACGCGGCTCAAAAAATTTATGGCTGGGTTTCTGAGCCGGTTGCAACTGAAATTGCCAAAACACTGCACGTTCCGCTCGCCGATGTGCATGGTGTCATTGAGTTCTATACCCTCTTCTATGATAAGCCGACAGCCAGACGTGTGATCCGAGTCTGTACGGATGTGGCGTGTGCCCTCAAAGATGCGGATGGCGTTCTCAATCATCTCTGTGAACATCATGGACTGAAACCCGGTCCCGCAAGGGGATTTCATCAGACGAAGCCGGACCTGTCTCTCACCATCGAGTCGAGTCCTTGCCTGGGGCTGTGTGAACATGCGCCTGTGGCATTGGTCGGTGATGAAGCTGAGACTAACATCAACCTCGAAAAGAATACCTATGAATTGGGTCGTCCGCCTTCATTAGTGGATGGCTCAATCCGTTTATTGACCGCGAATTGCGGCAATGGCACTACGCCGCTTTCAAAATACGGTGAATACGCTGCGTTGAAGAAAGCCATGACCATGAAACCGGAAGAGATCGTGAACGAGATAAAAGCATCCGGTCTGGTTGGACGCGGCGGTGCGGCATTCCCGACCGGCATCAAATGGGACGGTGCCGCCAAAGCCGAAGCCGATCAGAAGTACGTTATTTGCAACGCGGATGAGTCTGAGCCGGGCACGTTCAAGGATCGCATTCTTTTGCTCGATGATCCGCATCGCACGATTGAAGGCATGTGCATCGCCGCGTATGCGATTGGCGCAAGCAAAGGCTATATTTATATCCGCGCGGAATATCCGTATATTGTCCCGGTGTTGGAGAATGCTTTGACCGAAGCGCGCGCGGCGGGATATTTGAACGAAAGATTTGATATTGAAGTCCGCGTTGGGGCGGGGGCGTACATCTGCGGTGAAGAGACTGCTTTATTTGAATCCATCGAAGGCAAGCGTGGCTTCCCGCGTGTGAAACCGCCGTTCCCAACCACTTACGGCGTCTTTGGCAAACCGACCGTCATCAACAATGTTGAGACACTTTGCAATGTTCCATTGATCGTTGCGAAAGGTTCGGCTGAATTTAGAAAGATCGGCACCGAGAAATCGCCGGGTCCGAAACTGTTCTGCGTTTCGGGTGATGTTGTAAAGACTGGTGTGTACGAAGTCCCGTTTGGTGTGACGTTGCGTGAAGTGCTTGAAATGGCAGGCGGAGTCGCGAACGGCAAGAAACTTCAGTCTGTGTTATTTGGTGGTGCGGCAGGCGCGTTCGCAACGACTGAACATCTCGATGTCAAAATGACGTTTGAAGACCTGCGCGGAGTTGGGCTTCCGCTTGGCTCGGGCGTGGTGATGGTCTTTGATGAGACGCGTGATATGCGCCAGGTGCTCAAGAGTCTCGGTCACTTCTTTGCGCATGAATCGTGCGGTAAATGTTATCCCTGCCAGATGGGGACGCAACGCCAGAAAGAAATTTTAGATCGTGTAGCCTCCGGCAAGATCGTTGATGGTGACTTTGTCCGCTTGCAAGATGTCGGCTGGACGATGACGGATGCGAGTTTATGCGGCTTAGGTCAGACGGCGGCGAGTGCAGTATTGTCCGCGATGAAGTTGTGGCCAGAACTTTTCGTCGAAGGCGCTGCCCTGAGTTCATCGAAGGGTCAAACGTCAAAGGTTGAAGGTTAATCATGACAACCACTTTTCAAATGGATGGCAAGGAAATAACGGTAGAAGAAGGCAAAACGCTTTTGGATGCCGCACGCGAAAACGGCGTAGACATTCCTACGATCTGTTTCCACGAAGCGACAACCGCAAATGGATTATGCCGTATGTGTGTCGTCGAAGTCGAGGGGATGCGCGTGCTTCAGCCAGCGTGTATCGTTGAAGCCGCAAATAATATGAAGGTGCAAACCAAGAGCGAAAAAGTTGTTCGCGCGCGCAAGACGATTCTTGAGATGCTTGCCTCCACGATGGATTTGTCCGATGCACCCGAAATTTTGACGATGATGGATGAATACGGCGCAAACGCGGAACGCTTCCCGGATGCGGAGCGACGCGAGTCGGAAATTAAAGACGACAACCCGATGTTTATCCGTGATTACTCGAAGTGTTTGTTGTGCTGGCGCTGTGTGCAAGTCTGCGCGGACGATGCGCAATATACGTATGCGATCAACTTCGAAGGGCGCGGATTTGAGACGCAGATTGGCACGTTCTTCGATAAGACTATTCCTGAGACGACGTGTGTGTTGTGCGGGCAATGCGTGGGAGTTTGTCCCACCGGCGCGTTGAAACCGAAACGCCAATTCCAGTTGGAGCAGGGGATGAAGCCCGAAGAAATAAGTGTGATGAATACCGGACGTAAACGCAGAAAAGATAAATAACTGAGTAGGATAGTTGATGGATTACTTTTCTTCCATTTGGTTCAAAATAAGTTTAGGTGTAGTTGGGTTCATATTTATCTATGGAGTTGTAGTGTACTTCATGGTAAATAAAAAACGGACAGAATCTTTGTCTATTAAAGAAAAGCAAAAGTTAACTCAGGCTCTTCCAAAAGTAGTTTCAATTTGTAGAATTGTGATATTACTTTTGCCCCTTTATTTATTCCTGATCCCTCCAATCCATGAAATGGATAAACGCCTTTCTTATGAAATAATCGCTGGCTTAACTATCATGTATGTTTGCTCGCTTGAAGGATTTCTGATTAGCAAGAGACTCCTAAGTGCTCTTCGCTAGAAGGTGAAATAGATGATTAATCCTGACCGAATCGTAACTACTACCTGTCCATACTGTGGCGTGGGCTGTACACTGAACTTGCATATCAAAGATGATTTTGTGTACAAGTCCACATCGCCGTTCAATTCGCCTGCCAATCACGGCAACTTGTGCGTGAAAGGTCGCTTCGGATATGACTTTATCCATTCGAAGGATCGCCTGACCCAGCCTTTGATGCGCAAGGATGGTGAACTTGTTCCAGCAACTTGGGACGAAGCAATGAGTCATGTTTCTGAACGCCTGCTAGAGATCCGCGAGAAATATGGACCCGACTCGATTGGATTCCTCGTCTCAGCCAAATGCACGAACGAGGAAAATTATCTGCTGCAAAAGGTGGCGCGCGGACTGATCGGTACAAATAACGTCGATCACTGCGCGCGGCTCTGACACTCCAGCTCCGTTGCCGGTCTGGCAACGACACTGGGTTCAGGCGCGATGACCAATTCCATCGCAGATATTCATCTTGCCGATGTATTGTTGGTCACAGGCAGTAACACTACTGAGGCACATCCGGTTATCAGCCTTGAGATGAAGAAGGCGATTCGACAGCATGGCGCGAAGTTGATCCTGATTGACCCGCGTGAAATTGAACTGGCTGATTTTGCGACGATTCATATCCGTCCGCGTTCGGGCACGGATGTGGCGTTGCTCAATGCGATGGCGCATGTCATCATTGAACAAAGGTTGGTAAAACAAGAATTCATTACAACAAGAACTGAAAACTTTGACGCCCTCAAAGAAGCTGTCAAGGATTGCACACCGCAATGGGGTGAGGACGTAACCGGCGTCCCTGCGGAAATGATCAGCGAAGCCGCGCAGCTTTACGGTCGGGCGGGAAGCGCAGCCATCTTCTGGGCGATGGGTATCACGCAGTCGTCACATGGCGTGGATAACGTCCAGGCGTTGGCGAATCTCGCATTGCTCACCGGTAATTTTGGCAAGCCCGGTTCGGGCGTCAATCCGCTGCGCGGGCAGAACAATGTGCAGGGCGCGTGCGATGTGGGCGGGCTTCCGAATGTGCTCACGGGGTATCAATCTGTTGTTGATGAAGCCGTGCGCACGAAATTTGAGAATGCGTGGCAAACCGTGGTGAAGATTCCTGCGAAGCCGGGGCTCACGATCACTGAGTTGATGAACGGCATTCTCGATGGACGCGTGAAGGCGTTGTATATTCTGGGGGAGAATCCGATTCTCTCCGACCCCAACACCAATCATGTGAAAGAGGCGCTCAATGAAATCGAGTTTTTGGTTTCGCAGGATATTTTCCTGAACGAGACCGCGCAGCTCGCGCATGTGGTTTTGCCCGGTGTGAGCTTCGCGGAAAAAGAAGGCACGTTCACAAACACCGAGCGACGCGTGCAGCGTGTGCGCACGGCTTTGCCCATTCGTGGTGAGGCGCGCCGCGATCTCGATATCATTTGCGATCTGGGTCAATGTTTGAGTCAGACCACTTCGGATGAAAACTCAACTGACGTTGTTCACTCCATAACAAATTGGAACTACACTGGTGCCTCTGCCGTTTGGGATGAAATCGCTTCGCTGACTCCATCCATGGCTGGACTCAGTTACAAGAAGCTTGAGCATGGCGGAATCCAATGGCCCTGCCCGACAGCGGACCATCCGGGCACACCGATCCTGCATAAAGAAAAATTTACCCGCGGACTCGGCAAGTTTACACCGCTCACATTCCGTGAACCCATGGAAGCGATTGATGAAGAGTATCCATTCATGTTGAATACGGGACGTATCCTTCAGCATTGGCACGGCGGGACGATGAGTCGCCGCTCGGCTGGGTTGGATTGGATCGTGCCGGAGGGCGAGATCCAGATCAATGACGAAGATGGCGTCAGACTTGGGATTGCAACTGGTGAAATGATCCGCGTCACTTCCCGCCGCGGCGAAGCGACCGGCAAAGCCAGCCTCACGGATAAACTTCCGCGCGGCATGGTGTTCATGAACTTCCACTTTGCCGAAGTCCCAACCAACGCATTGACCAACGATGCCGTTGATCCAGTAGCGAAGATACCAGAATATAAAGTGAGCGCGGTTAAAGTCGAGAGAGTATAATTAATTCAGCGCATGAACGCCCCAGGCTAATGCGTGGGGCGTTTTTGTTTTGACCTATCCCCCGACCCCTTCCCTGAAAGGGAAGGGGAGAAAAACTTATGCCGATTAAGAATATTGTTAGAGGACAGAAAGTTTCTGATGAAATGCTCGAGCGTGCGAAAGAGTTGCGCCGTGTAATGACGCCTGCCGAAAAGAAATTATGGAAAGAATTGAAAGGCAATAAGCTGAATGGTCTTCATTTTCGAAGACAGCAGGTTGTTCATGGTTATTTTCCTGATTTTTATTGCCATCAACACGAGTTGATCGTTGAATTGGATGGAGGAATTCATGAATTGCAAAAAGAATACGATGCCGAACGCGAAGAATATTTGATTGCGCTTGGTTTTCGGATTATTCGTTTTACGAATGAAGATGTTATCAAGAATTTGAAGAGTGTTTTGCAGAGGATTGTGGACGAGTGTAAAGGCACCTAACCCCCGACCCCTTCCCTCAAAGGGAAGGGGAGATTGCCTGCCCCTCAGACTCCCCCTTTCCTTCAAGGAAAGGGGGCAGGGGGATAGGTCAGGAGACTTGCTTTATGGTTATTAAATCAGACCGTGTTGTTACCACCACCTGTCCCTATTGCGGCGTTGGATGTAATTTACAGTTACACGTCAAAGACGATTTTATTTTCAAGGTGACGTCGCCGTTTGATTCGCCGGTCAATCACGGCAACTTGTGTGTAAAGGGACGGTTTGGATATGACTTTATCTATCATCCCAAGCGTGTGACGACGCCGCTTGTAAGAAGATATTTGTTGGGGGAGAGTAATCAGTTGGCAGTGAACAGTGAACAGTGGAAGAGTCGAAGTGATGCGCCTGAACTTGGCAACCGCTCACTGATGACTGATCACTCGTCACTCTCCCCTTGGGACTGGGTCGAAACCGATTGGGAGACAGCGCTCAACATCACTGCTGATAATCTCACCCGTATCTATCAACGTGACGGCTCAGACGCGATGGCGGTCTACTGTTGCGCCAAGGCGACGAACGAAGATAATTATCTGTTGCAGAAGATGTGGCGAACATTATTCAGAACGAATAACATAGACCATTGCACGCGTCTCTGTCACGCGGGTTCGGTGGTTGCACTTCAAAAAGCACTTGGCTCTTCGGCGATGAGTAACACGGCTTCGCAAGTGATCCAAAATGATGTGTTTATTGTTACAGGGTCGAACACGGGCGAGAATCATCCCATTATCGCGCTGCAGATGAAGGAAGCGGTGGAGAAGTACGGTGCGAAGATGATTGTCATTGACCCGCGCCGTATTGATTTGGTTGACTTCGCCGAGATGTGGCTGCCGCTCAAGCCGGGGACGAATGTGCCGGTCTTCAGCGCGATGGCGCATGTGATTGTGAAAGAGAGATTGGTCAACAACGATTTTGTCGCGAAGCGCACGGAAGGTTTTCAAGATTTCGTCGAGTCGCTGGAGAAGTTCACGCCCGAATATGCTGAAGAACTTTCGGGCGTCCCTGCTGAAGATATTCGCAAAGCGGCACGCATGTATGCCACGGCGAAGAATGGTGCAATTTATTGGGGCATGGGCATCTCGCAACTTTCGCATGGAACCGCCAGCGCGATGGCGCTCATCCATTTGGCGTTCCTCACGGGTCACATCGGGCGCGATGGCACGGGACTGAATCCGTTGCGCGGACAGAACAACGTGCAGGGCGCGAGCGACATGGGCTCGATGCCGTTCCATTATCCCGGCTATATGCGCGTCGATAACGAAGCCAATGCCGAAAAATGGGAGCAGACCTGGAATATCGAACCCGGCGGTCTCTCGCGCAAACTCGGTCTCACCACCACTGAAATTCTCGGTCACGCGCATGAGGGCGGCGTGCGGGCGTTGTTCATCATGGGCGAGAACCCGATGATGTCTGAGCCGAATCTCAACGAGACGCGCAAGCACATGCAGCAATTGGAATTTCTCGTTGTGCAGGATCTGTTCATCAACGAGTCTGGTGCGTTTGCGGATGTCTTCCTGCCTGCGACTCCGTTCGCGGAAAAGGATGGGACGTTCACCAACACCGACCGGCGAGTCCAACGGGTGCGGACGGCTCAACCGCCCCGAGGACAGTCGCGACCAGACTGGAAAATTCTCTGCGATTTGGCGAGCAGGCTCGAGCTTATATTGAAGCGAAGCACTTCATCCAAATGGGATTATGCGTCGCCGGAGGAAATCCTGCGTGAGATGGCGTCCGTCAACATGGATTACGCGGGTGTGACGTATGAGCGCATCGATAAGGTCGGGTTGATCTATCCCGTGCCTGATTTGAATCATCCCGGCACGCCGACGCTGTTCAAAGAGACGTTCCCCAGCGGGCGCGGAAAATTTCACGTGCTCGATTATGTGCCTGTGATGGAGCAAGCCGATGACGAATATCCGTTCATTTTGACGACGGGGCGCTTGCTCGAACACTGGCACGGCGGCACGATGACGCGCAACTCGGCGCTGAATGAGGCGTACCCCGAAGCGCGCGCCGAGATGCACCCCGCGGACGCGGAGATGCACGGCATCACGAATAACATGCCCGTGCGAGTGACGTCGCGCCGCGGCGAAATTGTTTTGCGCGCCACCGTCACCGAGAAGACGACGGTGGGTGTGGTGTTCATCCCGTGGCATTTCGCCGAAGCCGCCGCGAACCTGTTGACGAACGACGCGCTCGACCCGCAGGCGTTGATCCCTGAGTTCAAGGCGTGCGCGGTGCAGGTGTTCCCGGCGCGGGAGGATGAGTTGGCGAATCCGGAGGTTGAGGTGCAAAGAGGACGTTACTAAAAGCAAAGGAGTGGACTTTCAAAGTCCACTCCTTTTTATTTCTTTTTCAGAGATTTTTTCTTGGTCAATTTACCTTTAAGGGTCTTGATTTTCTGTCCTACCTTTTTTTGTTCATCCTTTTGTCTATTGCCGCCTAGTTTAAGATATTTTTGATAGTCGGCAATAGCAGAAGAATATGCTTTCTTTTTTTCCCATATCAGAGCTCGGTTGAAGTATGCGTCAATATAATTTGGGTCAAGGTGAATAGCAGTTTCAACATCTGCCATTGCATTATCAAAATTATTGTTGATAATGTGAGCAACCCCGCGGCTAAAAAAATATTCAGCAGAGTCTGGTTTTAGTTGTATAGCTTTATCAAAGTCCTTGTTAGCTTTAATTAGATCGCCTTTATCAAGTCGCACAAGTCCACGACGGTGAAAAGTATCTGCGGCAAGATCTTTATCTAGTGTCTTATCCCGAGTGACCTTAGTGTAATCAGTAATTGCTCCATCTAAATCGCCTGTATTTTCTCTCGCTACAGCTCGAACTCCGTAAGCCTCGAGAAATTGTGGCTCGATGCGTACAGCGTTGTTCACATCTGAAAGTGCTCCCTCGTAATCACCTTGTATACCTTTTACCGACCCTCGTAGAAAATATGCCCTCGCAAAGTCACCATTAAGATTGATGGCGTTTGTTAAACAACGCAGGGCTTCGTCATAATTCTTTTCATCCTGAAATACATATCCACGTTCATACCATTCTTGTGCAGTAAGCTCTGTTTTTTCAATGGGGTTGACTTCGTCAGCTGCAACTTGATGTTCTTCTGTGATGGGTCTTGCTTCTTCTGAAATGGGATGAATGATAGTATCTAATGAGATATTCAGATATTGTTTACGAAGCCTATCCATACCCTCAAAGAAATATTCTGAGTGCAAACGCAGACCGTTGTATTTTTTTAATTTCTCAAGTCTGCCAGTGAGCGCTTTGATGGTAGATGGACTGCCAAAATCAAAGCTTTCCAACATAAGTGGCACAATGTTACGTTTTTCATCCATTGCAGTTTCTATTTCACGTCTTAGCCAATCTTCAGGCTCATTACATCTTTCCAAAGCTGAAGGAGTTAATATCACTACAAAGTGAGTGCGACCTTTTATATTTTCGACTATGATGTTTTCAAAATCACCACTAGGAATGCTGAGATAATCGAAGAATACATCATAGCCTTCGCTCTTCAGGTTTTGATAAATTGCCAATGCCCATGGTAAATTTGCACGGCGGTAACTAATGAAAACGGTCTTTTCGATGCGAGCGGTCATGACCTCACCCTGGTTGTGACGATTGATCGGCGTGTCGGTTTGTCCCTCTCCCAGTGGGAGAGGATATGGAGTTGAATCCTTTTCTGTGGTGATGAAAAGTTGGGTTGCATGGTTGAGGGAGATTATACCGCCCTCACCCTGATTGATACGATTGATCGGCGGGACGGTTTGTCCCTCTCCCAGTGGGAGAGGGTATGGAGTTGATTTCTATTCTGTGGTGATGAGAACTTAGGGCGTGGATAATGATCAGTCAGTCTCAATTTCATAGTCACCAAGTTCTTTCGAATATGTAAAAGTCACATGATTGGGATAATCATTTCCTACAAGGTTGAAGATCGTGATTATCTCTTCAATTGGGATTTCGTAAATATATCTGCCTCGCTCAAAATCAGAACAGGTAAATATTCCTCCCCAGTTTTTATCGTTGTCTTGAAATGCGAATGTTGCTCCACCGTGAATTAATTGATTGCATATAAAAACTATATTTTTCTCGACGTTGCTCTTCTTTGCTAGATCATAAATTTCATGAATATTCCAATAATTCATGTTGTTGACTTTCTTGGATCCAATTGGGTAGCGAAATATTTTCACTTTATGCTTTTTGCTTATACTTGAAACTTTATTTGTTTCAAACAACTTTCTGATTTTAAAGAATGAGACTATGATTTCTTTTTCAAAATTGACTTGTCCTTTTTCTGACCACCGTTTTGGATGCTTGACAGGTTTTAACTTTTTGGCGTGTTTTAGTAAATCATCTTTCCAATAACGAGACTCAATCATGTTTACCTACGGTATATTCTTGTGGCGGTAACTGACGAAAACGGTCTTTTCGATGCGAGGGGTTAGGACCTCACCCTGATTGTGACGATTGATCGGCGTGTCGGTTTGTCCCTCTCCCGCGGGGAGAGGGTATGGAGTTGACTTCTTTTCTGCGGTGATGGAAAGTTGGGTTGCATGATTGATGGAAATTATACCGCTGTGGTCGCATGGACGTGAACGTCCATGCTAGTCAAACGAAGCCGACTGAAAGTCGGCTAGTCCGCTTGAGCGGACTTTGTAGAATAGCCTGACGGTTCACGTGTGCCCGTTAGGGTATCGTCGGGCGGGTGATGGGAGGAGAGACTTGCGGTTGCAATGGATGAAAACGGTTTTTTCGATGTGCCCCGTCATGAGGCTTGAATCAAGTAAAATCCTGTTTATGTCTAAACTCTATTCCGTCCCTCTCACAGAAATCCGCCGTGAACATGTAGTTGTCAATTCGCGTTTCATCGCCACACTTGCACCGGTCTTCACCGCGGATGAAGCTCGGGCGTTCATTGCGCGCATCAAAAAAGAATTTGCGGATGCGAGTCATAACGTCCCTGCGTATATCATCGGCGGCGGGAATACGGTGGCAGAATTTTGTTCGGATGACGGAGAGCCGAGCGGGACTTCGGGTAAGCCTGCTCTAGCGGTCCTACGTGGCAGTGGACTTGGCGATGCGGCAGTTGTGATCACGCGTTATTTTGGTGGGACGTTGTTGGGCACTGGTGGGTTGGTGAAGGCGTATACCGAGTCCACACAGTTAGTGGTTAATGCGGTGGAACGCGGAAGAAGAGTTGAGGTCCATGTGTCCATGCTGGCGATTCCGTATAACTTGTTGGAGCGAGTCCGCTTGATGGTGGGGCGTAATGGCGGGGAAGTGGTGGGTGAAGATTTTGCAGGCGATATTACGATGACTCTACAATTCCCGGTTGAGTCATTTGAAGGTTTTCAAAAGGAATTGCAGGAACTATCCGCGGGGAAGTTGAAGGCAGAAGTGATCGAAACGACTGAGAAGATCGTGAAGATCTAGTGCTTTATCGCGTTGAGCGGAACGAGCCGACAGGCGAGTGAAGTCGAAACGTAAATGGTTATATGAAAAGCTGTCCTTCGTCTGCGAGACTGCAAAGAGCACGCAGTCTCTCCGCTCAGGACGAATTAATACTTCCGATTCCCAAACGACTCATTCAAATTCGTGTGCAGTGTCTCTGACTCATACGCCTTATCAGTAACTGGGCTGAGGCGTTTGCCCATGCTCTTGGTAATAAGTGGAATTGGGTTACGTCCGTAGAAATGCTTGTGATACAAAACATTCGCTCCGGCTTCGTCCCATGCCCAGTTCAAATGGGTATAGCGTGAAGCATCAATCGGACGCGTGTAGCCAGTAAGGCATTTGATTTGATGAATGCTGACGTAATGCTCAAAGTAAGTCATCACAAGTTCACGCAGGTTCTTGTAAACCGGCTCGCGGAATCCGAGATTGATATAGTTCGTCTTTGCCAGCGCGCCCCAACGTCCCTCGATCTGATAAAGCGCCAGCACATGATCATCGTCCACACCGGGATCAGGCACAATGTCGATGAGAAGCGGTTTGAATCCAATTCGCCAGAGGCAGAGCGCGGCTAAGAATCCGCCGTCGAGGCAGTGCGATTGATTATCCAGCATCGCATTGAGCGGCGAGCGGTCGCGTTCCTCGCCGTTGTACGTCAGGGAGTCTAAATATCTCTGGATAGCGAAAGGTGTATTGAGTTGGTTGAGTTTATTGCGTAAATTATTGGGGAGGTGGGATTCGAATTCAGATATGAATGACATGATTATCCGATTGGGCGTAAGCGTAAAGCCAATTCGCGCAGCTGCGCCGGGCTGACAGGTTTAAGCAGAATGATATCGGCTTCGTCATGCAGGGTCTCCGCCTGGCGTTCATCAGCGGTGGTGAGAATGATGCGCGTTTTTGAAAGACGTTCATCGGCGCGGATACTTTGCAGGATCTCTTTGCCAGATGCGCCGGGCAGATTTAGGTCCAATACGACAACGTTCGGAACGGTTTTCTTTAAACGCTCCAGACCGGCGTTGCCATCGGTGCAGGTTTCAATTTCAAAATCTGCCTGAAGCGTAATGGACATGATGGTGTTGAGTTGGGGGTCATCTTCGATAATGAGTGCGAGCGGCTTGGTCACGATGTTTCTCCCGTTTTTGTTTTGATGGGCAGTAATACGGTGAAGGCGCTGCCCTGGCCGGGTTCACTTTCAAGCGTGATCCGACCACCCATGATGTCAACGAGTTGTTTCGTGATGGAAAGCCCCAGCCCAATGCCGCGGTTATCGCGCGTGATGGCGCTATCCACCTGGCGGAACGGTTCAAAGATATACGCCTGTGCCTCCCTGGGGATGCCCACACCGGTATCCATAACCTGGATCGCCCAATGTTCATGGGTGGGACGCAGGAATTTGACGTTCACGCTTCCTTCTTTGGTGAATTTGATCGCGTTACCAACGAGGTTAATAATAATCTGACGCAGTCGACGTTCGTCACCGTACAGTTCGTGGGGAAGATTGGGATCGAGCGAGGTGTTCAGCTGTAAGCCCTTTTTCTTTGCCAACACTTCCGTCCCCGCTGTGGATTGTTGGATCAGTATCGCTGGTGCGAACAGCGCTTCTTGTAGGACGGTTATGTTCGTGCGAGCCTGCGCTTCATCTAATAGTTCATTGACCATGTTGGTGAGATAGTTCGCACTTTCCATGATCTCGTGCGCGGCTTTCTTTTGACCGAGATTTAATTCACCGAAGGTGTTGTCGTGAAGCAATTCCGCATAACCAAGAACGCCACCCAACGGCGTGCGCAATTCGTGGCTTACTTTCGATAGCAATTGAGTTTTCGCGCGGTTGGCTTCCAATGCTTGATCACGGGCAATGCGCAGGGCTTCATAGGCTTGTTTGATGGCGGTGATATCGCGTGAAAGCGCCTGAAATCCCACTACCTGATCGTCTTCAAAGATCAATTGTACGTTCTGTCCAAACCAGACCTCACGCCCGTCAGCGGTGAGCCCTGGAAATTCGTTATAGGTATTTGGGGTTTTACTCATGAATTGGTGCAAATAGGTGCGCTTGAGTTTGTGCCGCATCTCGGGTGTGGTCAGGTCTAGAAAATATTTGCCCAGTGCATCTGCTTCATTTTCAAACCCCATGGTGTGCAAGGCAGATGGGTTGGCATAGGTCAAACGTCCCTCTCCATCAAAGCGATAGATCATGTCGCTGGCGTTCTCCACGATCTGGCGGAAACGTGCTTCGCTTTCCTGTAAAAGACTTTCAGTGTGTTTACGCTGGGTAATATCGCGGATGGTAATTAACTGCCCCAGTACCATTTTGTTTTCGTCACGCAACGTTGTCAGATTCAAGTCGTACCAACGTTGTGTTTCCCCTTCACCGAATGTCATCTCATCACTGATCTCATCTACGCCGCGATATTTCTCAATGAGGCCGGGTTGCCGGCTCAGCACCTCTGCCATCGATTTGCCAATGGGTTGCTTTTCGCCAGAAAGCCCGATGATACTTTGCGCCGCCGGGTTGATATCCACAATGCGTTGGTTGGCATCCAGCACGATCATGCCATCTTTCATCCCGTCGATCACAATGTCGCGCGCCAGTGGAGCAATATCCAGCAAACGATGCCGGAAGAGTGCGTACGCCATCCCGATACCTGTGATAATAAAGGCAAAGGGTGTCCAATCTAGGAGTGCTGGTACGATCTTGAAAATGGTCAAGACATTGGCGATCAAGGGTGCCAATGTGGCTAGCAAGATCCAGAGCATTTGTCCACGATACTGAGCGGGCCAGCGCAATAGGGCTCGTATGACCAGAACTAATCCGATCATGATCAGGGTATACGTATAAGCCGCGTGTACCCAGAACCAGGGTCCGTAGATCGTGCTCAATAATAAAAATCCGCCCTCACTTGCCAGACTTTTGCCCAGCCAGAATAGGTGGTGGAAGTCATTTGTCAGGATCATGCCCATTGAAACAAGCGGCAGGATCGAGAGCAGAATGATGCGCGTGCGTGTCGTCCACGCTTTTCTGCCGGTATATTCCAATGCGAATAACAGCCATACAACCGGGGTTGCGATCACGCCTGCAAATTTCAACTGAGTCCAAAAAAACTTGGAGTCTAGGTCGGTCGCCGCAAGTTCAAGGATATAGCTAAATACCCATTCGAACAGGATCAGCATCATCAATGAAAAAGGTCTGACCCCGGTCGACTGGCGATGTTGCCATGTGTACCATGCCAGAATCCCGGCGATCAGCGCCGCAATAACAAGCGGAAGCATGTTGGGTGTGAAGTGATAGGACATTACGAATCCTTGAAACCGATTTGTTCGAATGATTATATCGTAGCGCGGTCGTTATGTTGTGGGGAGAGTTGATAAAGTAGGGGGCTACAATACAATCATGCAGAAAAATATCCAAATTATTCTAGTGCTGCCCGCCAAAAACCTGGAGTGACCACAGCTAGGAGGTAACACTACCGTGAGACGCTTTTTGATTCGTTGAAGTGATTTAGCGTATTATTGCGTTTCCCGATTTGCGTGAGTCGAACCAACCGTACTGACAATAACTCCCGTCAATACTACCAGCCCGCCCAGCAAAGCGGACTTGCCCATGCTTTCGCCAAGAAACAGATACACCCACACGGGATTGAAGACCGGCTCCAGTGTGCCGATCAGATTTGCTTCCAAGGCAGGGATGTGTTTGATGCTCTTGGTGAACAAGATAAACGCCAACCCGATCTGAAAGACGCCGAGGTAGGCAATGATCGACCAGTTCGTGACCGTCCAGGATTCTTTCATAATGGATGGAATGCCGAAGATCGCCATAACCACACTGGCAATAAGGATGCTATCCTCCGGTGAGCCGTCCTTTTGGGCGCGGAAGGCAACCATCATCACTGCGGAGGTTACGCCGCTGAGCACAGCGAGAATATTCCCGTAGAGACCATCGGTGCTTAATTTATCGCCGAAGAACAGAATCATTCCCAGAAAGATGATTCCCATCGCAATAAAGTCATTACGGGAAGGCTTTTCGCGGAGGAGCCAGTACGCGAGCAGAACCACATAAATGGGCGCAGTATATTGCAGAAAGATGGAATTGGCGGCGGTGGTTAATTTGGTAGAAACCACAAATAAGAATTGGGTCACGATCGAACCACCTGCCGCGAGCAACGTCCAGCGTGTGATCTTGGTGGGGAGGCGGCGCATGTAGAGCAGGAACAAGATGCTCGTGAACAGTCCACGACCCGCCAGAATGGACACGGGTCCCCAGTTGAGCGCCTTGACGAAAACCCCAGCGGTGCTCCAGAGCATGGCGGCGAGTACAAGAAAGAGGATCGCCTTGCGGCGTTCGGTGAGGGATGTCATGACGGAACGTCCTTTGGGCTTTGTAGTGAAAGCCTGCGGATTATACCGAATAAACAAAAAGAGTCTCGGCTTGAGACTCTTTTTTATCTATGACATGGAAGGAATAATTACTTCCTTCGCTCTTCCAATGTCTTCACTAGCAACTCTTTCGTCACGTTCGGGTCAGCTTTGCCCCTTCGACACGCTCAGAACAGCCTTTGGCAGTACGGGCGACTCGCCCCATTAGCTGGTGAACTCAGCGCTACCGCTGTTGGAGCAGTTGCAACACAACCTGGTGGAGGAGTAGGGCTGGTGTAGGAGTACCACTGGGTCCAGTTGGTTCACACAATTGGATTTGTATATCATTAACTTCGCTAGGGGTCATACAATACCTCTCTTGATAACCACCTCCACATGGCCCCCAAGTTGTCCAACTGGTATCTGGACATTGTGTTACATTTGACGCTGCATTACATGTCGTAAAACATTGATCTACAAAGCCTTGTGCTGCTGAACTATAGACACTCTCACAATCAGCCGTACAAGGAGCAGGACTACCAGAAGGAAGTTTGCAAAGATTACAGTTACAGTTTGATGTATTACAGACTTGCGCTTTTGTGACAGTTGGTGAAATATAAAAAGCAACAAATAGCAACAGTGTAGACACAACAAAAGTCAAAATATTCAAATAAACAACTCTTTTCATAATCTAACTCTAGCAGTCATCAACTACCTATGCAAGGACCAGCAAAAATTTGATATCTTAAGGATTAAGTGGTGGATACTTTGAGTCAAATTCAGGATCATCAGGGTCTGTTAAATAACCCTCCATTGAACGTTGAAGATAATTTAATGGAACAAATGTAAACTCTTGATATTGAGCTAGTTCATCACCGGCCAAGACTACTCCAGTTACATCACTTCCCACTTGTGTTTTACCTTGATACTTTTCTATCTTAGCTCGCAACTCTGGAGAGATTGCTTCATTTTGAGTTATCCGAGGAAGAACTACGACCCATGACGGATTACCCAAACCCATTATAGTCTGACGAAAATCAGAACTATTTGGATCAGCCCTCTCATCTGTGTACTCAAATTTAAAAATCAAACTTTCACCCGTAGCTTTATTATAATAATACTGAATTCCACTATTAATCACCCATTTCCCCGTACTTTCATCAATATATTTAACAACGTCAGAAGGAACAATTGCTTCATTCTGCCACACAATTGGATCTTCACCTGGATATTGGGGACCCCCTGAATAATTCCCCAACTCGAAGCCGCTATCTCTATAGTGGGTTAAAGTCCAGATTCCTGCTTCAGAATTTATCGGTACATACTTCCAGACGGCTGGTCGAATCTCATCAGTCCATGGCCTTAAAATCATTGCTCTAGTTAAATCCAACATTCCAGAATCTACAGATTCTTGAGTAACAACCGGAATTCTATCAAATGTGATATTTTCAAATGTTCCCCACTCCCAGGCAGTCGGATTTGTCATGGCATTTTCATCAACCATTGCCCTACTTGCAGACAAATCTATCGGCACAGCAGACTCTCCACTAGGTAGAGATACTCTCTCCTCTCCATTTACGGTAAAGGACAATACAACAAGCGGTCGATTCTGATAATCAACTCCATCTGTCTCAATTATTCTAAAAGTTTGAAAGTCAAACTCTGCACCACCCCCATCAAACCACTTACCATTTACGTTTGAAACTGCCACATTACCCGAAGCATTTACCAAACTTCCATCTGCCCTATAGGTATACCCACTTTCACTTATTTTTGCCATGATCTCTGCAGAGAATGGGTTTGCTATTGGGTTGACAGATTCGCTAACTGATCTATTCTCTAATGACATCCATGAAGATTCATTAAGGAAATCATCGTTAGTACCTCCTCCAGGGATAGCAAACTTTTTCGTCTTAGAATTATAGATCACTGGAGTTGTGCCTGACCACTTCATCTCACCTTCCAATCTTTCAAAACAATTACCATCATTTACTTCCAACTTACCATTGGCATCCCAGACTGTTGGATACGTATTTAGGGTACCAGTCTCAGTATCTCGAGTCCAACATGTATAGACACCTGAAGGTATCTCTTCGCCCTCTGGGATTACCGCTTCATACACTCTTGTCCAGCGATATTGCTTGTTTCCCGTTGCAGGATCTGTCGAAACATGTGCTTTCCACACAACACCCAAATATTTTACTGGGACTCCACATATTTGGGCTACTTTATCTTTCTTGCTAAGCATTTCTTTAGTTATCTCTGCATCTCTCGCCGCAAGACTATCTGGAATTACTTGATCCTCTAGATTAAGCTGCTTGACATCATCAACTGATAACGGGGTAAAGAATTCCCTAATCCCCTGTTGAGTTGATTCGGAAATAGGTTTATATCCTGCGGGTTCCATAGAAATTACTATTGCATCCTCTGCAGTAGCAGATGGTGGAGCGGTTGGAGCCTCTGTAGAAGGTGGCTCTGCAGGCGAAGGAGTAGATTTGGCGCTACACGCAGACAAGAACATGATTAGAACAAATAGAAGATTAATACGTGGCATTGTTTTTCTCCCAGGTTACAAACACAATTTCATCGTTGAGTAGATGGTGATACTAACATACTATCCAGGCTTTTACTTTCCCCAAAACAATTCGCGAATAAGGGTCAATTGCTTCTTGCTTTCAACGCCTTGACCAGCAGCTCCTTCGTCACATTCGGGTCGGCTTTGCCCCTTCGACACGCTCAGGACAGGCTTTGGTAGCGCGGGCGACTTGTCCCATGAACTATTTTCGCAGTCACCCTGAGCGGTAGCGAAGGGTCTCTGAGATAATCGTAGAGATGCTGCGCTGCGTCTGCATCTCTAAAAAATGCCTTGACAGGGTCATAGTATTCAGCATGACATGATCGAGCGTCACTTTCTTCTCTCTTCCAACGCCTTGACCAGCAACTCCTTCGTCACATTCGGATCGGCTTTGCCTTTGGTGGCGCGGGCGACTTGCCCCATGAACCATTGCAGGAGAGTCTCTTTGCCAGCGAAATATTGTTCCAGTTCTTTGGGATTGTCGTTCAAAGCTTTTTCAATCGCTTGCTTGATAAAACCTTCATCAGAGACCTGCGCCAGATTTTTCTCTTTGACGATCTGCTCGGGTTTACCGCCGTTTTTGAACATCTCTGCCAGCACAGTTTTGCCCGCGTTGTTGTTGATGACCTTATCGGTTGTCATGTCAATGAGTTGGGCGAGGTCGCTGGGGTCAACGGAGATGTTTGCGATATCAATGCTCAGGTCGTTGAGGTTGCGCATGAACTCGCCTGCGATCCAAGAGTGGATAGTCTTGGCAGGGCTCTTCGATTTGGCGACGACGCTCTCGAAGTAGTCCGCAAGCGAAAGTTCGGATGTAAGAAAACGCGCTTCGGACGGAGTCAGGCTGAAGTCTGTGATGAAGCGTGCTGTCTTGGCTTCGGGCAGTTCGGGCAGTTGAGTCCGAATCGAATCGATCCACGCATCCGAAAGTTGGAGCGGGGGCAGGTCGGGTTCGGGGAAGTAGCGGTAGTCGTGCGCCTCTTCCTTGCCGCGCTGTGAGACGGTCACGCCGCGCACATCGTCCCAGCCGAGCGTTTCCTGCGCCACGGTTCCGCCGGCTTCGTACACTTTGATCTGGCGTTCGATCTCATATGCCGAGGCACGCGTGAGCGCGCGGAAACTGTTGAGGTTTTTTATTTCGGTGCGCGTGCGGAACTCGTCACTGCCGACGGGGCGCACGGAAATGTTCGCTTCGAAACGCAGGACGCCTTTTTCCATGTCGCCCGAGTTGACGCCGAGATAACGCAAGATGGCGCGGATCTTCGTGGCGTAATCGAGCGCGGCTTCAACGGTGCGGATGTCTGGCTCGGAGACGATCTCAAGCAACGGGACGCCTGCGCGATTGAAATCGACGAGCGCATAATTTTTTTCGTGGGATAGTTTGGCAGTATCTTCTTCGATGTGAACCCGCCTCACTCTCACCCGAAGTTGATCCTCGGAATCAGCCAATACGTCCATCCAGCCTTTTTCTGCAATCGGCAACTCATACTGCGAGATCTGATAACCCTTCGGCAGATCAGGATAATAATAATTTTTGCGCGCGAAAGTATTGTGCTTGTTAATGGAACAGTTCAACGCGAGCCCGACGAGCGCGGCGAGCTCGGTCGCCTTTTTGTTGACAACGGGCATCGCGCCAGGCAGACCTGTGCACGTGGGGCAGATGTTCGTGTTCGGTTCAGGTGCGGAGCCATAGTCGGCAGAACAACTGCAGAACATTTTGGAGTTGGTGAGCAGTTCGCCGTGAATTTCAAGTCCGATCACTGGTTCGTATTGGGTCATAGTTGGTTAGTCTCGTAGTTGAATGGTTGAAAGATGATTTCTGATTTTTTCTGCATGCATTGCTCGTTCGCTTATCGACATGGGTTCTCGTTGCGTGGCGTAATAATTGTCGTCTTTGTATCGTGGGGTGACATGTAAATGATAATGCCAGACATCCTGACTGCCTCCAGGTTCATTATGTTGACGAGTTGAAACTCCATCGCACGCGTAGACTGCTTTCATTGTCAACGCCAATAGCTTCGCAACTCGATGAATATCTTGAGAATATTTTACCGGTAGGTCATAGATATTTTCAAAGTGTTCATTTGGAACGATGATCGTGTTTCCGTGATTGTTCTTCCATTGTTGCGAACCGATAAAAGCGGTGACGGAGTTGTCGTGGTAAACAATATCGCTTTGTACTGAATGAACATGCTTATTTTTTATACCTCCAATAAGAAGGCAAAAGGGACAGATATAATTTTCAGGAGCATGGTTGTACATAATCAAATCTCTGTTTTTTAGAACACTTGCGCTATAATTCATTTAACCACATCCAAAGGAGTAATTCATATGAATGCAGATGCCTTCCGTCATTTTTACAACTATCACTTTGCCGAAAACCGCGTAGTGTGGAAGCATGTCGCTACGCTATCCTTTGAGCAGTTCACTCAAGCTGTGGATTACTCTCACGGGTCTGTTCGAGACCAAATCGTTCATCTCATTGACGCGGAACAAATGTGGTTCAGCGAACTGCGTGCTTTCAGACCAATGGAACCGTTGCCTGCCGTCGACACTGATGACCGAGATCCCATCCGCACATATTGGGATGATGTTGAGCAAAAGATCCGCGCGTACCTTGCCGACGACTTACGTGACGATATGTTGTTTTCCAAACCGATAACAGAACCTGATGAAGATAAAGATCTTATTGCGTGGCAAGTGCTTCTGCATGTTGCCAATCATGCCACTGATCATCGCGCTCAGCTTCTCAGAGTATTACATGATCTGGGTGTCGAGACAAAATCTCAGGATTATATTTTCTACGTTTATGATAATCCGTAGGCGAGCGGATTGCTTCGCAAAACGGATAAACAGATTTAAAGAGGCGGTAATTGCTTATGCAAATCTGTCACTTGTTGATAAGCGCGGGCGACTTTTTGCCTTGCAAGATACAGAAGCAGGAACGAGTAGATTTTGTGAAAGCCTAATAATATTAGGAATACAATCCCAAGCGAAGATTTTCCAGTTTTTGGCTTTTTCTTTGGAACGACTGCCGACCCAAAATACAAATGCGTTTTCTTGTTATTTTCTGTGGCCATATGATTGACCATAAACCAGGAACGTGTGCGTCCGAGCATGTCACACATCAGGAGTTGGTTGTCGTTGCGGCTTTCGACATTCCATGCGGCGAACTTGTTTATCGCGCCGTCTGCCAATTCCCTGGCTTGAATATCATTGGATGGTCGTTGCGCGATGTGAGCCAAAATGAATTGCTCGATTTTGAAAAGCCAGGTTGTGTAAAACGCAAATACAAATACAGCGAGGGGAACCTGACCTATAATTTCGGTGCGGAACGAATCCGCATACATGCCATCGAGAGAATATTTCGACAGAAGCGCTTGTGGAGGAACGGCACATTTTTCGATGGATAGCATACTTGTTATTCCTAAAGATTTGGCAACTGCTTATGCCAGTCAGTGACTTGCTGATAGGCATGAGCGACTTGGAATAATGTTTGTTCGTCCAAGTGTTTGCCGATGAGTTGCATGCCGACAGGCATATCTTTGGAGAAGCCAGCGGGGAGCGCTAATGCAGGGACACCCGCAGGGTTGGTCGCAACCACGTAAATATCGGAGAGATACATTTCGAGCGGGTCGCTGGTCTTTTCGCCGAGTTTGAAGGCGGTGGTGGGACAGGTCGGGGCGAGGAGAACGTCTACGTAGGCAAAGGCAGACTCAAAGTCCCGGCGCAGAAGCGTGCGCACTTTTTGAGCCTTCAAGTAATACGCGTCGTAATATCCAGCGGATAACGCGTATGCTCCAAGCATAATCCTGCGTTTGACTTCGTCACCGAATCCCTCGTGGCGGGTTTGGAGGTAGATGTCGATGACATCTTTCGCGCCATCCGAAACGGAGAGACCGAAGCGCGTGCCGTCCATGCGGGAGAGGTTGGCGCTGGCTTCGGCAAAGAGCAGTAGATAATAAACGGGCAGACCGTATTTGGTGTGGGGGAGTGAGACCTCGTGAATCTCCATGCCGAGTTTTTCAAATTGACGAATGGCTTCTTGCATGGCGGACTCGACGCCCGCTTCCATGCCTGCGACGAAATATTCTTTGGGAATGCCGAGCTTCATGCCTTTGACGGGCTTGTCAATGTTTGCGATGTAATTGGGAACTGGTAATTTGTAAGTGGTGCTATCGTGAGGATCATGACCTGCGATGGCTTGGAGGACAGTTGCGCAATCATAGGCGTCGTGGGTAAGAGGTCCGATGCAATCGAAGGATGAGGCGAGCGCGATCAGACCATAGCGTGAGACACGTCCGTACGTGGGCTTGATGCCTGTGACGTTACAAAATCCCGCGGGCATGCGGACTGACCCGCCTGTGTCTTCGCCGATGGCAAAGGTCGCGAGACTGGCAGACATGCTCGCCGCCGCACCACCGCTCGAACCACCGGGGACATGGTCGAGATTCCATGGATTATGTGTATTGAAGAATGCTGAGTTTTCGCACGATGAACCCATACCGAACTCGTCCATGTTGGTCTTGCCAACGAGGACAGCGCCTGCGTCCGCGAGTTTGTTCGTGACGGTGGCGTTGTATTGCGGAACATAGTTTTCAAGAATCTTCGAGGAGCATGTCGTGCGGACATCACGCGTGGAGATGCAGTCCTTCATCGAGAAGGGGATACCTGTCAGCGGTGTGACGTTGTCGCCTTTGGCGAGACGCTCATCGGCTTGCCTGGCTTGTTCAAGCGCGAGCTCGTCCGTGACGGTGACGTAGGATTTGACCTTGGAGTCTATATCGTGGATGCGGTCGAGCATCGCCTGAGTCAGTTCGACGGAGGAGATTTGTTTGGTAATTAGTAATTGGTGTGCTTCGCGGATGGTGAGGTTATGTAGTTGCATACTTAAAAACCTTTACCACGAAGGACACAAAGGTCACTAAGGAAAACCTTTTTGATTAAATCCTTGCTCTTTCCTTTGTGTACTTCGTGTACTTTGTGTTTAAATCTTTTACTCATCGCCCAAGACCGTCGGCACTTTGACATAGCCGCGTTCGGAGTTCGGAGCGTTCTTGAGAAATTCTTCGCGGCTCATGGATGGCTTGACCACATCTTCACGCAGAACATTCTCAGCATTGGCGATGTCCGAGGCAGGCGGGACGTTGTCTGTATCCACTTCGTTGAGCATGTTGAAGTAGTCAATGATGGAAGAGAACTGTCCACTGAACTTTTGCGCTTCCTCTTCGGAGATTCCGAGGCGGACGAGGTAGGCGGTGTGCTTGACGGTTTTGGTGTCTATTGTTTGGGTCATACATACTCCTAAGACCTGACAGGTCTCATTGTTTACTTGGTTGACCGTGATGATCGCGTGGACAAAAAATCCAAGATGTTCAAGCTGTCGCGGAGACCTGTCAGGTCTCTACGATAAATCAAGCACACTATCCAATCCGCGGCGCAGACCGATAAATGTATTGACCTTGCGAATTGCCAGTAGGGAGCCATCCACATAAGGTTGGGCGCTGCTACCTGAGTCGTGGCGGATGGTCAGCTTTTGATCTGGCATGCCGAAAATGATTTCGGCTGAGATAGTATATCCCGGCAAGCGGATGGAATGTACTTGCGAGCCAGTCATCCGTGCACCGCGAGTTTCGACAACACCTTTGGTTTCCTCCAATGGAACGGTCATTTCCGACTCACGAATCTTTGAAAGCCGATAAGCCATTTCACGTACGGTTCCACTCGGTGCATCTTTTTTACTGTCGCTGGCATAATCAATGATCTCCCATTGAGGGATAAATCTAGCGGCGATTTCAGAGAATTTTTGCAACAAGACAACGGTTAGTGCAAAGTTGCCAACAGCCAACACACCGCGTTGAGACTGCTTGGCAGCTGAAGCAATCTCAGCGTAGTCTGAGTCGGTTAATCCCGATGTGCCAATGACGACATGAACTCCATGCTGTAATGCGGTCAACACATTTGACTTTGCTGCGTCTGGTTTTGTGAACTCGAAGAACACATCACACGGCTGCGCTGAGAGTGCTTCCTCCGCGGTTGCATATACTTTGCAAGTCAGGCGCGGCTCTGCCAGCACGTCGCCTAAATTTTTTCCAGCATGAGTGCGTGATATCGCAGACACAAGTGTAATATCGTCAAGTTGAGCGATGGCGCGTGCAACGGCTGAGCCTGCCCATCCAGTTGCACCTGCGAGACAAACACGGATTGTCATGAATTAACTCCTCGCAATGACGCTATTCGAATTTAATATGCAGCTCTTTCAACTGCTTCGGCTCAACTGCAGACGGTGCATCCGCCATCACATCGCGTCCCGCTTGATTCTTGGGGAAGGCAATTACTTCGCGGATGTTGGGTTCGTCCGCGAGGAGCATAATAAGACGGTCAATCCCGGGCGCCATGCCGCCGTGTGGAGGTGCGCCATATTCAAACGCTTCGAGCATATGACCGAACTTCGCCTGAATATCTTCGTCACTCAGCCCAAGCATCTGGAACATCTTCATTTGAATATCACGGCGATGAATACGGATCGAACCCGAAGCCAACTCATAGCCGTTGCACACCATGTCATATGCATCCGACATCACTGCGCCCGGGTCAGTATCGAACTTCGGCAGGTCTTCCATCTTCGGCATCGTGAACGGATGATGTTCCGATTCCCAAGTCTTCGTTTCTTCATTGTACGCAAAGAACGGGAAATCCAAGACCCATGCGAACGCCATCATATCTTTGTCTGCCAGATCCAATTTATCACGGAACCACAGACGTAACCCGCCGAGCGTTTTGTTTGCGATAACTTTTGTATCAGTTGCAAAGACGATGAGATCGCCGACTCCTGCCCCCGTTTTGGACTTCAATGCTTCGACTTCTTCTGCCGTCACAAACTTTGCCGCGCTTCCTTTCACGCCTTCAGCTGTTACTGCCAACGTGGGCATACCCTTCGCTCCAAACGACTTCGCCACTTCTGTGAGCGCGTCCACTTCCTTGCGGGACATGTCTGCTGATCGAGGGGCGATAATGCATTTGATCACGCCACCAGCTTCCAGCGTAGATTGAAAGACGCGGAATTCGCTTTTAGCAAAAATATCCGAGACGTTGATCAATTCCATGCCGAAGCGCAGGTCAGGTTTATCTGATCCATATTTATCCAACGCCTCAAGATACGGGATTTTTTTCCAAGGCGAAGAAAGTAATTTTTTATGTGGCGCGACTTCAGGAAGCATCGCTGTATACAAACCTTCGACCAGCGCCAACACATCATCGCGGTGAACATAGGACATTTCCAAATCAAGTTGCGTGAACTCGGGTTGACGGTCGCCGCGCAAATCTTCGTCACGGAAACAACGCGCGATCTGGAAATACTTGTCCATGCCTGCGACCATGAGCAATTGCTTCAACTGCTGGGGTGACTGAGGTAGCGCATAGAACTGTCCTGGGTTGAGACGAGACGGAACGAGATAGTCGCGCGCGCCCTCGGGAGTCGCTTTGAACATAATGGGCGTTTCGATCTCGATGAAGCCCTGCTTATCGAGATAGTCACGCATGAACTTGATGACCTTGTGACGCAATATCATATTACGAGTCAGACGCTCGCGGCGCAAATCGAGATAGCGATATTTGAGGCGTGTGTTTTCATCGGGCAGATCGGCGTCTGAGCTGACCATGAAGGGTAGGGTCTTGGCAGGATTCAAGATCGTGATGTTCTTGGCGATGATCTCAATCTCGCCGGTTTCCATTTTGGGATTCGACATGCCTTCAGGTCGCTTCTGGACGAGTCCTTCGATCTGCAGAACCCACTCAAAGCGGACATTGACAACCTGATCCAAAACTTCTTTTGACAAATCTGGATTGATCGTGATTTGGACGAGTCCGGTACGGTCGCGCAGATCAAAAAATGCCACTCCGCCGTGATCGCGGCGACGATTGACCCAGCCAGCGAGTGTGACGGTTTGTCCCGCATGGCTGGCGCGTAATTCTCCGCAAGTGTGTGTTCTGTACATGGTTTGCCTCCAGAGTTTTGTCTGTCATTGCGAGGGCGTTAGCCCGAAGCAATCTCCTCGCTAAGGTGAGATTGCTTCGTCGCCCTTTGGGCTTCTCGCAATGACGGGTAGTGTGATGTAGATAAAATAAATCGCCCTTCGCGATTTGCGTTGGGCGATTTGGTGTGACTTGAGTTATCCGTCAACTAGCAATGCTTCGCCCAACGATAAGGATCATCGTCATTATCATTATTATTGCTATTATTGGCGAAGGGTAGACCATATTTCATAATGGCGGCATTATAGCACAGGATTATCTTTCCAGTGCGGATTCTTGCGGGTTGGCAGGGTTGTAATAAACCATCACCTGCGCACCAACCTGGTAGCGCGCAGCGGTAGCTTGCGCATCTCCGATCACACGCACATTGAAGAATTGTTCGCCAGCCTTAATTGTTTGACCTTGATAAACCTGTCCGTTCACTTGATATTGATATACAACAACGGGATACGTCGACATGCTGTTGCCTGTCCGGCGCGATTCCACACTGGACGATAACACGGTTCCCATTGTACCGGGCCAGGCTTGTGCGGCTTGTTTTGCCGCCTGTCCCTGCTGATTGCGGCGATACATGAATATACCAAAGCCAATGAGTAAAACCACCGGCACAATGCACGCACATAATCCCCCAAACAAACCCAATAAACCTCCAAGTGCACTTACTAAACCGGTCAAGATAGCAATAGGATCCATAGATGTTCTCCTTATGAATAAAAGTTGACTAATTTTACTTGAGGTTCCTTGCTGAATGTAAGGCTGATGTAAGGTATTTTGTTTTATAACCGTCTCCAATCCGTTCTTAAATGTTGTATATTTATTCTGTCGTTCCCATACTTCATACAAGGAGAATCAAATGGGTTATAAAGTGTTGTTCGTACTGAATGCGCTTGTTGCAATTGTTGTTGGGTTAGCCCTGTTATTTGTCCCCGCTATTGGATTGGATCAGTTTGGCACAGAGAAGTATGCGGCGACGATCTTTGTAGCGCGTCTCTTTGGATTGGCAGCCTTCACCATTGGATTACTTTTGTGGTTTGCGAAAAATATCCCCGATGCCAATATTCAAAAACAGATGGGCGTGGTCATGTTCGTCAGCTCAATTATTGGATTGGTTGTGGTTATCATCGGTGTCTCCCCGGCTAGCGGCGTAGTCCGTATCAATGGTTGGATACCGATCGTGCTTTTTGCACTTTCCTCTCTTGGTTATGGATTTATGTTGTTCTTGAAACCCAGAATGAAGGAATAGTACGGATACAGTTAGCAAAACCGCCCGCAATCAGCGGGCGGTTTTGCTATCCCATAACCAGATCACTAGCCTCGTCCAGTTTTGCGACCTCGTCATCGGTTAACTTCCAGCCGAGGGCGCCAGCGTTTTGATGGGCTTGACTTTCATTTTTTGCGCCGGGGATCGGGAGTGTGCCCTTACAGATCGTCCAGTTCAATGCCACCTGTGCATTAGTCTTGCCGCCATGGTCCTGCCCGATCGTGGTCAACAAATTGATCAAAGGTTGGATCTTTGTGAGCAATTTAGCATATTCACGGTTGCGTACACCTGAGGGCGGGTTACTCGGACTGTATTTCCCGCTGAGCAAACCTTTCTCCAGCGGGCTATAAGCGATCAAACGGATACCAAGCTCTTTACAGCGTGCCAACGTGCCGTCTTTCTCTATCGTGCGGTTCAATAAACTATAGTGGACCTGATTCGAAGCCAGCGGAATATTCTGCCGTGCCAGTGCCGAGTAAGCCGCCAGCATGAGTGTCTGCCCAAAGTTTGAGACGCCTACGGTCCGCGTCATGCCACTCTTTACGCACTCTGATAAGCCTTCCATCAGTGTGTCGGTACTCATCGTCATGCCGGGAAAATGGATCTGATACAAATCCACACTTTCACCACCCAGCCGCTCAAGACTTGCCTTCAGTGCATTGGGCACAGCCTTCTTCCCGAATCTCCAGGGCATGGGCGCATACTTTGTTGCTACCAGGATCGGTTGATCGGTTTGCTTGAGAAACTCTCCCAGCAAGCGTTCTGACCGCCCGCTCCCATACACTTCAGCCGTATCTACGAAGCGTATGCCCTCATTCACGCTGGCTAAAAACGCCTTGTGCACATCTTCGTCACCGTAGCCCTGTCCATATTGCCAGACCATCCGGTCGCCCCATTGCCAGGCGCCGAGCCCCATTTCAACCGCGTGTAAAAAGCGGGTTTCACTGCTTATCTCTGTCACAAATGCCTCCACCAAATTCGGCTGATTGTATCTTAATTTTGCTCTCATGATACAATTCGGCTCGCTAAATATTTGGAACTGATGGAATGTGAACTCCCTCACCCCTTCGCCCCTCTCCCATTGGGAGAGGGGTTGGGGTGAGGGGTTGATGTTCCCTGAGTTCCGGGAGATGACGAAATGAATCAGCACGAAATGCAGGATTTCGAATCCGCATCCGCACTCAGCCGACGCCTGAATCTGTCCTTTTCAAATTTATCTTTGCTGACGCGTGCTCTTACGCACCGTTCCTACGTCAACGAGAATCCAGCCTCGCCCGAAGATAACGAACGCCTCGAATTCCTCGGTGATGCTGTTCTCGATTTCATTGTCGGCGCATGGGTCTATAACCGCTTCCCCGAAATGCCCGAAGGTGACCTGACCAAGATGCGCTCAGCGATTGTCCGCAATGACCAGCTCGCAGTCTTTGCCCGTCACCTGAAATTGGGTGATGCCCTGCGCCTCGGGCGTGGAGAATTTGCCACAGGCGGAAGTCACCGCGACGGTTTGTTGGGGTCCACGTTTGAAGCGGTGATCGGAGCCATTTATTTGGATGCAGGCTTGGGTGCGGTGGAAGCGTTCGTCAGTCCATTATTGGAGGGTGCGCGCGAATCTGTCCTGACCAAGATCCACGACCCCAAAAGCCAATTACAGGAATGGGCACAGGCGCAAAAGATGAGCGCCCCGCACTATCGCACCGTCAGCATGACCGGACCCGACCATGCCAAAGAATTTGAAGTGGAAGTTGTGATCGGCGAGCGCGTGGTTGGCTCTGGGCGCGGCACGAGTAAACACACTGCCCAACATGCCGCGGCAATGGATGCTTTGAAGAAATTAGGGTTGTAGCAATGAAAATTTCATCCCCAAAATTTTATAGGCTGGCATTGCTTATTCCTTATTTTGTTCTCATTGTATTGTTTCCCTTTTTTTCTTTTAATATTGGCTCCAATTACGTTAATTCTGAAGCCCCTATAGATTTGCCGGTATTTATTCAAGTATTTCAGTTTGTGTTTGGTTTATTGTTAGGAACATTAATGATAGTTTGTATCATTTATTTTTTAGGCGCGCCATATTGGTTACTCCCATATACAATCTTAGCTGTCTTCATTTGGGCTTGGAGTCTAAAAAAAGAAAAATCGCAAATATATAAAGTATTTATGTGGGCACCTATCTTTTTGGCTTTGTTGATAACCGTACTCTATGCTCTTATAGTATATTTTGGTTTGTTCTCTAAAATAAATTATCTTGGCGACGATATTCCCAGTTCTATCATGATATGTATATTTCCAGCATCGATTGCCATTGGTTATCTCTTCATTGGAGTAGTAGCGTGGATATATGACTCTCTTCTCCGAAGAGGAATAATAGTGGACGAGGAAAACATCTTAAATATTAATGAAGCAACGAATTGAAATAACTATATGCCTTTACGCTTAAAATCACTCGAACTACAAGGTTATAAAACATTCGCCACGAAGACAGTCTTCGAGTTCGCGAGTGGGATCACCGCCATCGTCGGACCCAATGGTTCCGGCAAATCGAACGTTGCTGATTCCCTGCGCTGGGTATTGGGTGAGCAATCGTATTCATTATTGCGCGGCAAAAAGACCGAAGACATGATCTTCAACGGTTCCGAGCACCGCGCGCGCGCGAGTATGGCTTCGGCGCACATTACATTCGATAACACCGATGGCTGGCTGCCCGTGGATTTTACCGAAGTCGCCATGACGCGCCGCGCCTATCGTGATGGTCACAACGATTATTTGCTCAACGGTCAGAATGTCCGCTTGCGCGATCTCAATGAATTGCTGGCTGCCTCAGGCTTGGCGGATCGCACCTATACCATCCTCGGTCAGGGACTTGTAGATGCGTCGCTGGCTTTGAAGGCTGAGGATCGTCGCAAGTTATTTGAAGAAGCAGCCGGGGTGGGTCTGTATCGTATTCGCCGTGAAGAAGCTGTCAAACGACTTGAAAGCACGAAACATAATCTTGAACGCGTGCTTGATATCCTCTCTGAACTCGAACCGCGTTTACGCAGTTTGGAGCGTCAGGCGAAACGCGCCATTGAGTTCGGGCGCGCACAAGCCGATCTCAAGATTATTTTACGTGAATGGTATGGTTACCACTGGCATCATGCCCAACGCGAATTGACCGATTCGCGCGAAGTCGTAAAAGGGCAGGAAGCACGTTTGCAAGAGACGCGCGAACTTCATACGAAGGCACAAGAAGAATACAACACCTTCCGTGAAAGACTTACCGGCTTGCGCGCCCAACTCAATGCCTGGCATCGTCAATCTGCTGATTTGCATAATCAACGTGAAGAAGTCAGTCGTGAGCTGGCAGTGCTCGAAGAACGCCGCCGTTCATTGTTGACGATCCAATCTTCAGTAGTTGCTGATAAAGAACGCGCTTCTGACGAAGAGAAGGTCGCGCGCGAACGCCTTGCCGAAGTAGAACAGGAAGCCGCGCGTTTACAAGCCGAATACGATGAAGCCCGAAAACAATATGCCGATGCTCAACAAGCATTGCAGATTAAACAATCCAGCCGCTCGGAGATCGAAGAGAAATTATTAGCCGCGCGTGCTCAAATCGAAAAACGAAATGCCCAACGTGCCGAATCACAGGCGCGTTTGGATGAATTGAAATCGCGTTTGGAAAGTTTGCAGGTCCGCTTGGATGGCGCGAACAAAGCCATTGAAACTGCTGAAGCAATTGCGCGCAATCTGGGTGATAAATATGCTGATGCCCGCAAGAAGCGCGAAGAAATAGAATCGCAATTAAGGCTGGCGCAAGAAAAAGAAGCAAACAGCAAGAAAGCTGTTGAGACACTTGAAAGTGAGCGGCGTGCCAGATCAGAAGAGCGTACGAATCTTCTGGCGGCACACACGCGTTTGAATGCGCAATTCGAAGTCCTGGAGCAGGCTGAACAATCACTAGCAGGTTATGCTGAGGGTGCACGCTTCCTGCTCGATGCGGCACGTCAGTCCCGTCTCAAGGGTGCGCGCGGTGCCTTGAGCGCGGCGCTCGATGTCCCCGCTGAGCTTGAAGTCGCAATTGCCGCCGCGCTGGGTGATACGCTCGATGCTGTAATGCTCGATGCGGGCGAGGTCGAAGATGCCCTGCAGTTGCTTGAGTCTGGAGAAGTGGGGCGGGCGGTTCTGCTGCCGCTTGAAGAGAACAGCCGTCAGCCGCTTGCGAAGCCTAACGATGAGGATTGTCTTGGCGTTGCTTCCGAACTCGTTAACGCACCCGAAGACTTGCGCGCGGCTGTTCAGTTGATGCTGGGTCAAACTTTGGTTGTTCGTAATCGTACAACCGCTCGTAGATTAATTAAGGATATGCCGACTCACGCGCGTGTGGTGACGTTGCTGGGAGAGGTCTTCCGTGGTGATGGCTTGATCATCGCTGGGAAGTCCGCTTCTTCCTCAGCCTTAAGTCGTCCGCGCCAAAAACGGGAATTGACCGAATCCTTAGCCTCTTTGGGCGCGCAGATCGAGTCCCTGAACGGTGAAGTGGATGTGCTTTCCGCTCAGATCACTGACGCACAACGTGAATTGACTGGTGCCGAGTCTGCCGTGCGCGAGACCCGTGTCCGCTTGGATGAGGCGGAAGGATACGAGAAGCAGGCTAGTCTTGAGTCTGAATCGGTGCGGCGTGAGTTGGAGTGGCAGAAGAGTCAGTATGTCCAGTTGAAGGCTGAAGCGGATGATGCGGCTTCGATCCGCATGAATCTGTTGCAGTCACAAACTGAAGTGGAAGCTGAGTCGGCGAAGACGAACGAAGAAGTCCGTATGTTGACGACACAATACGGCGAAGCTGATTTGGTGGAAGCGCAAGGGTTGTCTTCATATTGGAGTACGCGTGTGGCAGTTGCCGAACGCGCTGTGACAGATGCGGCAGCGCGAAAAGAAGAACGCCGGAAAGACAGCGAGAAATTTGATACGCGCGGTTTTGAGTTGACGACACGTCTGAATGAAGCTGAGACTTCGCTGGTGGGTTTGGATGAAAATAAAAGTACATTACATGCGCGCGAAGGTTTGTTGCGTGAACAGATCGAAGCTTTGCGTGTGTAT
Source organism: Chloroflexota bacterium (assembly GCA_040006635.1). Taxonomy (GTDB): domain Bacteria; phylum Chloroflexota; class Anaerolineae; order Anaerolineales; family Villigracilaceae; genus Defluviilinea. The sequence goes on along the minus strand of JBDTWO010000001.1, from coordinate 47,531 downwards.
GTTGACCCGGCTGAAAAAGATCTGGAAACTGCCGAAGTTGAAGAAGTGCGTTTGCAGGATGGCGAAGCCAATGCCCAGCGCGCGCTGGCAACGGCCGAGCGTTTAGCGGGTCAAGTGCAGTTGGAGCAATTGCGTAAACAGGAAGCGCTGGATAATTTGCGCCAGAAGATCACGGATGATTTTGGTTTAGTGATGTTCGATTATGCCGAAGATGTTTCGGGTCCGGTGCCGTTGCCATTTGAAGGCATGGTCGAAGAGCTGCCGGTGGTGACTGAAGTTTCACCAGAACTTGAATCACAATTAGCACGTCAACGCACACAGGTGCGGCGCATGGGTCCGATCAATCCCGAAGCGAAGCAGGAGTTCGAGAAAGAGTCGGAACGTTATTCGTTCATGCGCGCGCAAGTGGATGATCTGCGAAAGGCTGAAGAAGATCTGAAGTTAGTCATCGCAGAATTGGATAACCTCACCAAGCAGGAGTTCTCCAAAACTTTTGACGCCGTGGACAAAGCTTTCCGGGCGATGTTCACACGGTTGTTCGGCGGCGGTTCCGCGCGTTTGGCTTTGACCGACCCCGATAACTTAGTGGAAACCGGTATTGAGATCGAAGCACGTCTGCCGGGTCGCCGTGAGCAGGGACTGGCGTTGCTCTCGGGTGGCGAAAGAAGTCTGACTGCGGTGGCATTAGTATTTGCGTTACTCAAAGTTTCGCCGACACCCGTCTGCGTGATGGATGAAGTGGATGCGATGTTGGATGAGGCGAACGTGGGGCGCTTCCGTGATCTCTTACAAGAACTCAGCAAAGAGACACAGTTCATCGTCATCACACATAACCGCAATACCGTTCAGGTCGCGGACATCATCTACGGTATCACGATGGGACGCGACTCGGCAAGTCAGATGATTAGCCTCCGGTTGGACCAAGTCACCGATGATATGTTGAAGCGGGGATGATTCAGTGGTATAGATGCAAAATTGCCCGCTCATTTGAGCGGGCAATTTTTTATTCAACGATCTAGCATTTGAATTACGGCTGTTGTGTTGGTAATTGGACTGGTGGCTGCTGTTGTTGCTGTTGTTGAAGCAGTTGTGCGAGTGCATCTGGGAGCGCAGGTATCGCGCCTTTCCAGATATCATCATAAGTGGTGAGAGCACCAGCAGCCTTGGCATCATCACTGGTCTTGGTCAGCCAGTCGGTTAAAGCAGTTTGCTTGTTCTGCTCGATTTGGGTGGCGTTTGCAGGCAGGTTTTCGCGCGCGATGACCTGAATGATGTGATAGCCGAACTGACTTTTTACAGGCTTTCCGATCTCACCGATGGGCTGGCTGAAAGCGGCTTGTTCGAATTCAGCAACCATCGCGCCTTTTCCGAACCAACCAAGCTCTCCGCCGTTGGCGCCGGAGCCGGTATCTTTAGAATACTTTTTGGCGAGCTCGGCGAAATCCTGTCCGCTGTTCGCAAGGGCATAAATGGCGCCTGCCAGTTGGGCATCATCCACGAGAATGTGGCGCGCTAGTACTTGCTCCTCTGTGCTTGGGGCATCCTTCGTGATCTCAGCCAGAACTTTTTCGCGATACAGTTGGTTTTCGTACACGGAACGGAATGTCGCTTCGCTGATCCCAAAGCCTTTGAGATTATCAAGTGACTTTCCATATTCTGTCTTGAAGCCATCCAGGGTGAAAGGTGTGGCTGTAGCAGTGGCCGGTTCGGGGATGAACGTCGGTGTGGCAGGTGAGGCAGCGGATGTGGCTACTGCGGCAACATCGGGCGTGTTAGTAGGCGCAGGAGTGGCTGTCAACACCTCAGTCGGTGTGGAAGTTATCGGATACTGCAAGAGCTGCTCAGTGGTCAATGTTGGGAAACTGATCCCAGTGGGTGTGACAGTGGGTGTTGGTGTTCCGTCGGGGTAGAAATTAAGGGAACCCTGGATCTTGGCTTCGACTTCTGCGGCGGTGACGGTAATGCCGCGTTTTTTAGCTTCCTGGCGGATCAAGGCTTCGTTGACCAATTGGTCAAGGACCTGCTGTCCCAACGTTTCAGGAATCTGCAAATATAACTGTAACTGCTGGATCTGCTGCGACATATCCATGCCGAAGTTCTGTTGATAATACTGGTATTGCTGCAGGTTGTTCGCCATGTTGAGACGGGTGAGCTGCAGGCGTTCCTGCCAGTAATTAAGCAGGATCTTCTCGCCGTTGACTTCAGCGACCGGTTTGCGTGCCTTCAAATAGGTGGTGTCAAAAATTCCGTAAACAACCAGCAGAACAACGATCACAATCGCTGCGATCGAGATCGTCTGAATAAGTTTTACTTGTCGTCTTTCCTGTTCAAGGCGGGCAACATGTTTCTTGGAAACGATTCTTGGTGTAGGACTTTGTTTTGCCATTCGAAATACTCCATAAAACAAAAACGGGGCATGCGGTGCACGAAATGGCACGATTCACATGCCCCGCCTTTGCTTGTTTAAGGACTAGCGGGTTTCTTCCATCTGCTTGCCGGTGAAAGGAACCAGGGCGATGTGGCGGGCTTGTTTAACAGCCTGCGCTACCACACGCTGGTGTTTGGCGCACGCACCGGTTTGGCGGCGCGGGCGGATGTTGCCTTCTTCAGTAATATATTTTCTGAGAAGGTCGGTCTTTTTGTAGTCAATCGTCAGGGTCTTATCTGCGCAAAATTGACAAAATTTGGGCTTTGCAAAGAAACGGCGGTCGCCGCCGCGCTCTCCGCCTTCTGATGGTCTTCGATCGTCAGCCATTTGGTACTCCAGTTTTTATTTCAAAGGCAGAAATAACCTCGGGTTATTTCTGTGATAATTCTTTAGAATGGGAACTCATCTTCATTGGTTGCGATGTTGTTCTCTTCAGGAACTGCATCTGCTGCGGCAGCGTGATTGTTATGCTCACGGCGCTCGCCCAGCATCATCATTTCATTGGCTACAACTTCAACGCTATTGTGCTTGCCGCCTTCTTTATCTTCCCAGCGGCGAGTTTGCAATCGTCCTTCAATGTAGACCTGTTGACCCTTGGTGAGATATTGTTTGCAGATCTCCGCCAGGTTACCCCAGGCAACCACATTGAACCATTCGGTCTCGTTATGACGTTCGCCATCCAGGGTGTTCCAGGAGCGGCTGACCGCCACCGTAAAAGTTGTGACAGGTTTGCCTGAAGGGGTGTAGCGCATTTCAGGTTCTTTGCCAAGATGACCGATGATTTGAACTTTGTTTAAGCCTCGGCTCATAGGTTTCTCCTTATAGTTTTAAAGCAGACCGAGTTACACACGAAAGCAGTAGAAATTAGACAACAGTCAACAAATGACGCATGACAGTTTCAAGATAACGGATATTGCGTTCCACACCGCTGGCGGCTTTGGGGTCAAGCGAGATGTTCATCAGAACATACTGACCTTCGGTCTGCTTGTGGATGACATAAGCCAATCTGCGGCGTCCCCAAATTTCCAATTTGTCCACATTACCGCCGGCTTCAGTAACCCAGCTCGAGACGCGTTCGACCGCGCCTTTAAAAGCGGTTTCATCCAGTTCGGGCTGGAAGATACAAACTAATTCGTAATTGCGCATGAGAGATTCCTCCTTTCCATGGAATTGTTCCTGTTCAAACCGTGGGTTTGCCGGGAACGGAAAGGCACGTATATGACGTACCTATTTAGTTGAGCGGGCGAAGTTTATCACAGTTCATTGAAATTTGGGGAGGTTATAATGGTGGCGGTAAACAGGGAAACAAGTAAACAAGTGAATGTTGTGTTTCCATATCTACCTGTCTACTTGTATACCTATGTACTTGTATACGCCCCCAAAAGAGGAACCCCATGTTTGACCTTCCCAACGATGAAATCCTGTCCCTATCCAAAGAACACGTCTTTTACACCTGGTCTGCCCAGGCGAAAGTGAATCCCATTGCCGTGGCGCGCGCCAAAGGTGTCCACTTTTGGGATGTGGATGACAAGCAGTATCTCGATTTCAACTCGATGACCATGTGTGTCAACATTGGTCACGGCGACGAACGCGTGATCAAAGCCATGCAGGACCAAGCCGCGGAACTGCCTTATGCCGCGCCGGGAATGACAACCAAGATCCGCGCGTTGGCGAGCAAAGCTGTGGCGGATGTGACTCCGCATCAAGCCCTCACGAAGGTGTTGTTCACGCTCGGTGGTGCGGATGCCAACGAGAACGCAATGAAACTTGCCCGGGGCTACACCGGACGCCACAAAATTTTGACTCGCTACCGTTCTTATCATGGCGCGACAGCCGGAGCGATGGCGGCAACTGGCGACCCGCGCCGCGTCATCTGGGAACCGAACCTGATGCCTGGCATCGTGCATTTTCTTGACCCGTACCGTTACCGCTCCACTTTCCATCGCACGAATCCGGATATCCCCGAAGCGGAATTCGCGCGCGATTATGTCAACCACCTCGAAGAAATTATCCACTACGAGGGACCGGAAACGATCGCGGCTGTTCTGCTGGAATCAGTGACCGGCACGAACGGCATCATCATTCCGCCCGATGGATATATGCAGGGCGTGCGCGCCTTGTGTGATAAATACGGAATCGTCATGATCGCGGACGAAGTCATGAGCGGATTTGGTCGCACCGGTAAATGGTTTGCCATCGAACACTGGGACGTTGTGCCTGATATCATCACCATGGCAAAGGGACTGACCTCCGCGTATGCGCCTTTAGGTGCAGTGGCGATGAAGCCTGAGATCGCGGCGGCGTTCGACAATACTCCATTCGAAAGCGGACTAACCTACACGTCCCATCCCATTTCGCTGGCGGCGGCTGTGGCGAATATCAATGTCATGCGGGAAGATAAAATCGTCGAGCACGCGGCAGCTATGGGTCCAGTTTTGAAGCGGATGTTGACCGATCTCGGCGAAGCGCATCCTTCAATCGGCGAAGTCCGCAGTATTGGTTTGTTCGGGATTCTGGAATTGGTCAAAGACCGAACAACGAAAGAACCGATGGCGCCGTGGAATGGGTCATCGCCTGAGATGACCGCGCTCAAAAAATATTGTTTGGATAACGGGTTGTTCTTGTATACACACTGGCACACAGTATTGATCATCCCGCCGTTGATTATTACCGAGCAACAGTTAAAAGATGGGTTCGATATTTTGGATAAAGCGCTGGAGATTACGGATAAAGTTGTGAAATAAAATATGAACACGAAGATATCTAGTTGTTTGACCTACGGGTTGTTATTTATGTTTTTCCTTGGCTGTGCTCCAACCATTTCTGCCCAGCCGACAGTTATTCCAACTCTATCGCCAATTAGTACTGCGAGTTCCACATCCATTCCTTCTCCAACTGCCTCAGTAGTTCCAACAGCAACTCCTTCCCTGCACTTTTTCTATCCGAAGGTGAAGAAACTTTGCCCTAAAAACAGAGAAGTCTCTATTGATAAACTTGGCATCAGCAATAATTTGAAAGTTATTCTTTCCGACTCAAATCAAACAGGATTATGGAGTCTAGACGTGGAAAACCCATCGCCTCAATTGATTCAAAAACTGGCGTTAGATAAATGGATAAGCGAATCCATTAGCCCGGATGGAAAATTACTTGCTTATAATATCTGGAATCCTGATCTTTCATCCTCAACTTGGATATATGATTTAGCGAATAACACGCAGCGCGAGGTGTCAATTTTCAAGAACTGGGATGGGTTTATGCCAAGTCTTACATGGTTGTCAACTCAAGACCTGTTGATTCATAATATTTCATATCAAAGATCTCCTCTTTATGTGGTCAATGCCTATACCGGAGATCTGGTGGATGTGAGCGACGTAGATAGTGAGCCTTATGATGAATATCAGGCATTCTATGTGGACGAAGGAAATTATTTTGCGCTGTATAGTGCAGGTAACATTGGAAATGACTATATTGACTTCTATGTTTACGATTATTCAACCCGCCAAAAGATTCGAGCTTTGCCGTGGCTACAGGATCGAATCTTTTTCTATCCCTATGTAGGTACTAACTTGGGATTGGAGTTCGATCTAGATAAGATTTTCATGATAGTTGAGCAGTCTTATGGCTATGACCTTGGCTTTGTTGATTCTTCGATAGAAGCTCTGACACAAAGCACTCCTTATGATGCCCTGATGAAAAGAGTTGCGACTGATATTTATTTTGGCAAATTAGATTTTTCCTTTATAGCTTTGAATCCGTCAATTAACTCTTTGATCTTAAGTATGAGCTATACGGATTTTGTAAATAATGATTTCGACTCCGAACCCAAAAAGATTGAAAATGCTTTCTTCTTGCTAGATCTAGAGCATCCTGTGATTGACCCACGGATAGATTACCTGCTTTTTACAGATTATTGCTTCACGACAACAGGATATTATATGAATGAGATTTCACCAGATGGTAAGATTGTTGTGTTAAATTCTGATAGTAATATTATCCTGTTAAATCTTGAGACAGGCTATTTGGCACGTCTCAAAAATTGGCGATTTATTAGCTGGGCAAAAAAGTAGGACGAAATACTTGCCCTGAGTTTATCGAAGGGTTATCTCGTCCTACTTTTCTATTCCCAATCTACATCTGGTGATTTGAAGAAGTTTATATTCAATGCTTCCATATGCTTGCCGTGTTTGGCAAGCCGAAGTTTATATTCATCCCAACTCAAGCCTTTTGGTGACCAGGCCAATTCAGCAATGCCTGGTAGGCGCGGAAAAGCCATGAATTCAATATCTTTTATCGTAAGTATGGTTTCAGTCCAGAGCGGTGCCTCGATGCCGAGAATATCTTTTTCTTCCAAGCCGGCCATATAATTGGTGGGTTCCCAATCATAGGCAGCCTTCACGGGGATGAGTCCAGCCCAATCCAAGCCGAGCGGGGATACGGCAGCATACTTCATATCCAGATAGGTTTTGGTCGCGGGCGAAAGGATGATCTTTGTGCCTTGATCTTTGGCGCCTTGATAACCCTGGTCTATCCAATATTGCGCGAGCGTGGTTGGATTTAATTCTGCTTCGCCGATTTCGCCCCAGCCTATGGTGGTCTTATTATGAGATGCAATGATCTCTTGAAAGCGTTTGATAAATATTTTGTAATCTTCTTTGGATGTCGACCTTGCCTCATCGCCGCCGATGTGAATATAGGGTGCGGGTGTAAGCGCAGCCAGTTCACGGACAACATCCTCCAGAAATTTGTATGTGATTTCCATGTTGATGCCAAGTGAACTAAAGCCGACTTCTGTACCTTCATATAGTTTGGTCGCTTCCTCAGAAACATTCAATTCGGGATACGATGCCAGCGCGGCATTGGTATGTCCCGGCGTATCGATCTCAGGGATGATCATCACATAATGGCTCGCAGCGTATTCAACGATTTCCTTATATTGTTCCTGTGTATAAAATCCTCCGCCTCCGCCATTGACCTGGGTCTGCGCGCCGATCTCGGTGAGTTTTGGCCAAGATCTGATCTCGATGCGCCAACCTTGATCGTCGGTGAGGTGCAAATGCAGACGATTTATTTTGTAGTGTGAGATCAGGTCAATGTAGCGTTTCACATCTTCCACGCTGAAGAAATGCCGTGCCACGTCGAGCATTGCGCCGCGCCAGGGGAAGCGGGGCGAGTCCGTTATGGATACAGCGGGCAGGCTCAGGGTAGTGAGATGCGCTGATAGGATCTGGTGAAACGTCTGGACCCCGTAGAATAATCCAGCTGGCTGATTCGCGCTTAAGTGAATCGAGTCCGATTGAATGGATAGCTCGTAGCCTTCGTTGCCCAGGTTTGAATTCTCGATCAACTCGAGGTGGATGTTGCCTGCTTCTGGACTACTGTCCGTGACGACCGGTTTGAAATTTGCGTATTGTTCAATGAGTCCTGCAAGCAGTTCGCCGACCGCTCCTGCATCGGGCGTGATGATTTTCGTTGCGGTTGAAAGGGTGAAGCCGCCCGCAGAAGGTGTGACCGAGGCTGGCTTTGGGATTAGATTGAGCATGAGTTGTGGTATCCTTTTATTTGATAATGAACGGAAACATCATATACCATACTCCGTTCAGTTTTGCATATGGATAACAAACCAGCGCTCGACCGTTCCTTTCTTATCCCGATCTTCATCGGCTTTATTTCTGTTGTGGGAATCTGCCTTGTGTTATTTGCGGCGCGGGTTGGGGCTTCACGCGGCACGGTGCAGACCAGCGAAACTGCAACCCCGTTGAAGTATCAATACCTCGCCACCGAACCTGGCATTGCTGTGCCGACTGATGCGCCGCCCGGTACTGCGACCGCCACCGAAATCCCGACACTCGAAATCATAGACTTGCCGCCAACATTGTTCCCCACCGATGTGCCTACTCTGATTGTCGTGCCCAATGTGACGAAGGCGTTGGTCACAGTCAGCCCAAGCCCAACCGCACTGGCGTTGGGTGTTAAATATGACGATGCGGATTTTAAATTTAACTACACCGGTGCCTGGATCGCTCAAAGCGGTGTTAGTGACGCATACCAAAACACCTTGCATGTCTCGAACACGATCGGCGATTCAGTACAGCTCAGTTTTGTGGGGCAAAAGATTCTCTTTGCATATCAGGCGGGACCCAGTCTTGGCACCGTTGCGATCAAACTCGATGGCGTGGATTTTTCGTTCGATCAATTTGCCCCGGATACTCTTGAGACAGAATGGGAATCGCCGGTGCTGACCCTCTCTTCGCATTCCGTGACGATCACGCACCTCGGTGGTGGTTCGATCAATCTTGATTCGATTGCGGTCATTGATCTTTCCACCCCAACACCCACAACTGCCCCTCTACTAGCACCTACGATCGCACCTACAGCCACACCTACGTTCTCAAATTCATCACCCAATAATTGATTCAATGTTGGCGCGTGAAAAATATGCGCGATAAGCGGCGGTCTCTTGGATGATCCCACGGACCGCAAGATAAAGCTCTTTTAATAGGTAATAATTTATCTCGCCGTTTCCTAATGATAAGACAGCCGAATCGTCCTCCCCTAAAATTGTTACATGACCTCGAGCTGCCAGCCATTCCAAACCAATACGGATCGCGTTCTCGCGTTGAGCTGTGATGCTTGCCAGTTCATGGATGGAAACTTTTCCATCTTTGTGGTTGATGGCATATTTTGCCATACCAGCTAAGCGCGTAAGAAAATCATCAGTGATGCGATAAGGGTAGGAAGATTTTGACTCTGACGTAACGTTTTCTAATTTGGGGTCAACGCCGAAAACATACACCTTCTTCGGTTTTACAATTTCAAGTACAGAACGTAAATCTGCTAGTGATGGGGGAGTCGTGTAGATTGCAAACTCATCTGACCTGGTAAGTTCATAACGTGATTTTCCCTTTGCTTTATCTGCACCTTCTGCCCATGCTAACATTGAAACGTTCAAACTTTCAAACGCTGAAGTGTTCAAGCGTAAATCAATAACTTCTCGCATTACAGATTGAATCTCAACCGGCTTTTCTTCGCTCCCTCGAAACTCCTCAAACTGTAATGTGACTTGTTTCTGCCCGCGGAAGGAACTGGCGCGCAGGGAATAAGCAATGTCAAAGGTGCTGCCGTCTTCGGGCAGAGTTTCACCCGCGCCACTCCACCATAAAACACCTTGAACATTCCCGCTTTCATCTTCGACATTTAATCGCAGATGTTCTTTGGCTTTCCCGATCGTCGAAACGGATTTCATCTTCACGCCGCGTGTTGCCATGGTCAGAGACGGATTCCCTGCGCCGAAGGGCGCCAGCATTTCCAGCGAATTGGCTAGCTCGAGATTGATCTCGTCCAGGCTGAGCCAGGCGTCAATTTGCAGTGTCGGTTCTTCGCGGACAATTTCGCCGAGTTGTTTTTCAATGGCTCGTCCCAAGCCTTTGCGGAAGGACAGGAGATTATCTTTTTGTAGTGACATACCCGCCGCCATCGGGTGACCACCAAAATTGAGTAACAGGTCTTTGTTCGCGGTAATCGCTTCGGTGATGTGAAGTCCCTCAACGGAACGCGCTGAGCCGCGCAAAATGCCGTCTTCAGATTCGGTAAATAGTAAAGCCGGTTTGTGATAACGGTCCACGAGGCGGTTTGCTACGATGCCCACCACGCCGCCGGGCCAGTTGGGATGGGATAGGATAATCGCTGGTTCAGTCAATAATTCCGGGTTTGCGCGCAGTTGCGCCTCTGCCGCTTCAGTGACTTGACTCGTCAACAACCTACGTTGGGCGTTGAGTCCTTCGATTTGTGCGGCAAGCACGCGGGCACGGGCGGAGTCATTGGTCAGTAGTAATTCCACCGCGGGGTTGGCGTCACTTAATCTGCCGAGTGCGTTCAAGCGCGGCGCGAATGTAAAGCCGATGGTTTCTTCGGTCAGCGATTCGAGATTTGTACTGGAAAGTTCAGCGATGACTTTCAAGCCTAGGCGATTGGTGTTGCGTAAGGCTTGAATCCCTTTTTGGGCGAGGGAGCGCGTTTCGCCTTTGAGCAGGGCAACATCGGCGACCAATCCAAGTGCAACTAGATCCAAAAGAGAATCAACGTCTGCCAGCGGGCTAACAGCTAATTGCTGATCGCTAAAAGCTAATAACGCCTCTGCCAGTTTATATGCGACGCCAACGCCCGCAAGATTTGCGAGTAGATGATCTCTTGGTAATAACTTCGGATTGATGATCGCTTTGGCGTTGGGCAGTGATTCGCCGAGATCGTGATGATCGGTGATGACAACATCCACACCGCGCGAGTTGCAATAGTCAACGGCTTCGTCGGCAGTGATGCCGGTGTCGCAGGTGACAATGAGTTTTGCATCGTTGTCGATGATCGGTTTGAGACTCTCGATGTGAACACCGTGACTCTCTTTGCCGCGGATGGGAATGTAGTAAACGACATTGGCTCCCAACGCGCGTAGAGTCTGCACGAGCAGGGCAGTGGAGGTTTGTCCGTCTACATCGAAGTCACCCCAGACGCAGATCAGGTCGTCCTTGCGGATAGCCTCGTGGATGATCTCGACGGCTGATTCAATATTGGGGAAGGGTGTAGATGGAAGTGTATCGGGGTGCAGAAAAGCTTGCGCCGAGTCGGGAGTCAGAATCCCGCGTCGGATGAGAGTCTGCGCGATGAGCGGAGGCAGGTTGAGGGACGAAAGAGGCGCAGCGTCTACGGGGTGAGGGTCAAGCCAGCGAGTCATTGTCGTAAGTATCACGTCTCAGGTGTCATGTGTCAAGTTTGATTGTATAATTTTATGCATGGCAGAACTTGGTTATTCTGGAACCCCGCTGGCAAAGAAGCTTGGCATCCAAGCACCCATGAAGTTGGTGGTGATCAACGCGCCGCAGGAATATAAAGTGTGGCTTGGCGATTTACCTGAAGGCGTGAAGTTAGTCACAAAGGCTGTGCCTCCAATTGAGGCTGTGCATGTGTTCACAACCGAAAGTTTATTTTTGGATGCGACACTTTCAAAATTACGCAACGAACTAAAGCAGACTGGGTTTATATGGATATCGTGGCCCAAGAAAGCTTCGGAAGTTCCAACCGATATTACCGAAGATACGATCCGTGAGATCGCCCTGCCGTTGGGCTTTGTAGATATCAAGGTTTGCGCGGTGAGTGAAGTGTGGTCGGGATTGAAACTGGTGATACGGAAGTCGGAACGAAAGTAGGCTGATCTATTTTATTGTTGTGTCAAAGAGGTTCTATTTTAGAAAGGAGTTGTGAAAATGAAAAAGGTATTCAAATGGATCGGGATCGTGCTTGGTGCGTTGATCGGGTTGGTGCTGGTTGTAGGTGTGGTGATGTATTTGATGGGTAACGCCCGTCAAAATAAGACCTACGACTTCCCGCCATCCAATATCGCCATCCCGACAGATGCGGCGAGTATCGAATATGGCAAACACCGCGCAGAGACGTTGTGCGAGGGTTGCCATGGTACCGATCTGAGCGGAATTGAAAAATGGTTCAATGCGGGTCCGCTTGGGACAATTGATTCGGCGAATCTGACCTCTGGCGCAGGCGGATTCGGTCTGGAGGTCAAGTCCGATGAGGATTATGTGAAAGCCATCCGCCACGGGATCGACCCTGAAGGCAAACCGATCTTTATGCCTGCAGTTGTCTCCACGGCGTATTTGAGTGACGAAGACCTGGGCGCGATCATTGCCTACGTCAAATCTGTTCCGCCGGTGGATCATAAGACGAGCGGACAACATTTCACGCCATTGGCAAAGATACTGTTGGTTGCGGGAGTGCTGCCTAAATTCCCTGTGGAGGTTGTGAGTCATGATACGCATGTGACCGCTCCGGCACGCGGTGTCAGTGTGGAGTATGGGGAATATATGGTGAACACGTACGATTGTCGCGTGTGCCATGGTCCCAACCTGAATGGCGGTCCGTTCCCTGACCCGACGATTAAATTGATCTCATCGAACCTGACCCCTGGCGGAGAACTAGGCTTATGGACGGAAGAGCAATTTATCAATACTTTAAGAACTGGTACCACGCCGAGCGGACATCAACTGAGCGATCATATGCCGTGGAAGGAATATAAGAACATGACCGATGATGAGTTGAAAGCGATCTTTATGTATTTGCAGTCGGTGCCGAAATTGGAACAGTATACAGAGTAAACGCACGCGGCGACTTGGTGAAAAAGATCCGACCTCCTGTAAGGAGGTCGGATTTATGCATGCTCAATTACTTGACTTTTTCCGGAATAAATATTTCCTCGATCTTCATCTTGAATAATTCTGCGATCTTGAATGCGAGCGGCAGGCTTGGGTCGTATTTTTCAGTTTCTATTGCATTGACCGTTTGACGCGAGACGTTGAGTTTGTCGGCAAGATCCGCCTGCGACCAATCCCTTTCGGCGCGTAAGACCTTAAGTTTGTTCTTCATTGATATCTCTTGTTGAAGTATCCAAGGCTGATGCCCCAGAGTGCGAACATCATTGGAAGAACCCAGATGGTGGGGAATGGGGGAAGCCCAATATTTTCAAGGAAGCCGTACGTGAACGTGATCAGTCCCGTTGTGATGGCAGAAAACACAACCGCCTGCAGCTGAATCCGTTGGATAAGTTCGTCGCTGTCTCGAAGCGCGCGCAGGATGGCGATGATCACAAAGATAATGGGGACGATCGGGGTGAGGACAATCACGACCTGTACTGTTTTTGAAAACTCATTCTTTGTAAGAACCAGGGAACTTGCGATCACCGTGATCACATACGCTCCCATGGAGAGACCGAACTCCTTGAAATAACGTTTCGTAACTTGTTGTTGATTCATGGGAGGCTCCATTACTCGTCGTCTGATTTCTTGTTTTGGGCTGACAAGCCTGCACCGAATGCTGTGCCAATCGCCACACCAATTCCGATTCCCACCCCAAGATTGTCAATTGCCACGCCGATTGCGGCTCCGATCCCAACTCCGAGAGCAATCGCTGTGCCCATGTTTAGTTTGTTCATGATTTTCTCCTTTGATTTATGTAAAGTAAACTTGACTTCTTGTAGTATAAAACGACCTTGACATTAAGTCAAGGTCGTTTGACATTCAGATTCTATGTCATTGCGAAGAAAACGCTCTTCGTTATCTGCCCTTCGACTGCGTTCCTCGCTGTCGCTCGTCACTCCGCTCTGGGCGAAGGTTAGAGTGGCTCAAACTGCGCAGTGAAATGACGCAGCAATTCAGGCGCATATGTGAATTTGTAGCCGCGTAGTTCATTGGCACGCGATTTTATTTTGATGAGTGTATCGGCAACATAATCCATGTGGGATTGGGTGTAGGTGCGGCGTGGGATGGCGAGACGCAGTAATTCAAGAGCGGGGTAATGCCAGGTGTTGTCTTCAGAGTCGAGGCAGGCGAACATGACCGAGCCGATCTCACAGCCGCGAATCGCTCCTTCGCGATAGAGTTCGACAGCCAGTGACTGGGCAGGGAATTCGTAGTTGGGGATATGCGGGAGAATCTCATTTGCAATGATATAGACCCCATGTCCGCCGGTGGGTTGGATGGTGGGAATGCCGGCTTCGTTGAGGCGTGTGGCGAGATATAACGTTTGGTTGAGGCGATACGCGAGATAGTCTTCGTCCAAGCCTTCGTAGAGACCGACTGCCATCGCGTCGAGATCGCGTCCGGCGAGTCCGCCGTAGGTGGGGAAGCCTTCGCGCAGGATCAATTCGTTTTTGATGTCGGCAAAAATCTTTTCATCGTTCAAACACAGCAAGCCGCCGATGTTGACGATGGCATCTTTTTTCGCGGACATGCACATACCGTCCGCAAGTGCGAACATTTCGTGCGCGATCGCTTTGACAGATTTCGACTCGTAGCCAGGTTCACGCTGTTTGATGAAGAAGCAGTTTTCGGCGTAGCGTGCCGCGTCGATGAAGAATGGGATTCCGCTGGCGTGGTAGACATCCGCTACGGCTTTGAGATTCTCCATCGAGACGGGCTGTCCGCCTCCCGCGTTGTTTGTGACTGTGATCATCCCGAAGGGAATTTTCTCACGCCCGTACATGGCGATGAAGGCTTTGAGTTTGGCGATATCCATATTGCCCTTGAAGGGATGCGGATTGGCGGGATCGTGAGCCTCGTCGATGACCAGGTTCGCGGGGCGACCGCCGCGCGCGCGGATGTTGGCATCGGTGGTGTCGAAGTGCATGTTGCTCGGCACCCATTGATTGGCCTTGACCAGACACGCGGACAAAATGTTTTCGGCGGCGCGTCCCTGATGCGTGGGGACGAAATATTTGAAACCGAAAATATCATCCACCGCGGATTTGAGGCGCTGATACGAGCGCGCGCCCGCATAGGACTCATCGCCGCGCATGATCGCCGCCCATTGCTCGGCACTCATCGCGCCGGTGCCTGAGTCGGTGAGCAGGTCGATGAAGATGTCTTCGGCTTTGAGGGAGAAGAGATTGTAGCCCGCGGCTTGGAGTGCGGCTTCGCGCTCTGCACGCGGAATGAGGCGGATCGATTCAACAGCTTTGATACGAAACGGTTCGGGTGGATAGATCGTAGTCATTTTTTCTCCATGAATTTGAGTATGCGTCAAATTTTGGGTAGCGAGCCTGGCGTGTGCCCCTGTGTGTTGCCATTCGGTCTCCAATGACAAGGCAATTTTACGACCAATCCCCATTTTCGTTCTGTAACAAATGTCATGAAATTCGATGTCGTTGCGAGGAGGGCACAGCCCGACAAAGCAACCCCCCATTAATTTGGAGATTGCTTCGGGCGGAAGAGCACCGCCCTCGCAACGACATTATTTCATTGCTTTCTCGATCTCCTCCAGCATTTTCTGCGCTGACTGCAAACTGGAATGACGCAGGCGCGTGTAAATCTCGACGGCGCGGCGGGACAGCCCTTCGGCTTCGCTCAGGGTGGCTTCCTGTAGGTCACGTCTTTGACGTGACTTTTCTTCTTCATCGGGCGGTTCGTCACGCTGGAAGCGTGACCTACTTTGCTCGAGCAGGGCTTTGGCGAGGCGGTGACTCTCTGTAGCAAATTCTTCTTGGCGCCCAACTTTTTCTGCCAGTGTGAGGGCTTCGCGGGCAAGGGACTCGGCTTCTGCCCATTGTTCGCGGTCGAGGGCAAGTCCTGCCAAGTTGCCTGTATAAATGGCAGTGCTCTCATCGTTTTTGATGATCTTCGCAATGCGCAGGGCTTCGCGGTAGTCGCGCTCGGCGTCATCATAATCTCCGTGGTTGCTTTCTGCATTAGCTAGCCAGTTTAGAACAATTGCGACATTGTCACTTTCAGGTGAGATAGAACGGTGTATTTCCAATGCTTCGCGATATGCTGCAATGGCGGCAGCATTGTCTCCGTCTATTAGGTGACCATGTCCACGCATTTGGATGGCACTTGCTTTGTTATGCGGCGAACTGTCTTGCAAGTGTTCGGTAGCGCGCGCCGCGCAAGCCAGAACTTCGGCAGGTTGGTCGCGAAGGAAAAAAGCCCATCCCACTTGAATTGCCCGCCAGCCAGCCTGCTCTTTAGCGTTGATGGCAAGTGCTCGCGTTTCAGCTTGTTCATTGAGCCATATCAAATCATCCCATCTGCCCGAAAAATAAAGAAAGCGAAAGAGTTGATAGCACACCGTTTGCAGGCGGTCGTTGTCGCCAATCAGTAAGCGCGGCAGGGCAGCGGAGACGAAATCCCATTCAACGTCCAGTGTGCGGAAGCCTTCGTAATTGTCGTTTCCACCGTATTGCATGGCGAGGGCGTAGGCGCGGTCGGTGAGGGCGTCGCCTGTTTGGGACACGGCTTCGGGACGGCGGGTGCGGATGAATTTCGCTGTCAGCGGGGGTAAAAAGAAAGTTCGAGATTCGATATTCGATATTAGGATCGAGCGATCTGTTAAATCTTCGAGCGCGGTTTCGGCGGCGCGTTCGGGCAGGGTCGTCATATCTGCGATCCACTTGAGTTTGGCGGGCAGGCTGAAATACGTCAGTGCGGCGAGGACTTTCGTCTCGTCGGCGGTGAAGGTCTCCAGCAGGTCGCCGAAGATGTATTCGAGCGGTTCGTTGCCTTTGGGGGCTTTGTCAATGAAGACGCAGGCTTCGGCGATGGTGCGGCATTGTGAGCCTGCGCGCCCCAACTGCCCCGCAATCCAGCGGATGAAGAGAGGGTTGCCCTGCGTGATCTCGTACAGGTCTTCGCGCTCTTTTTGGGAAGCGCGGGCAAGGCGCGGATATTTTGTAGCAAGTTCGGCGATGAGTTGCAGGGCTTCGTCACGGGCGAGGCGGTCGAGGCGCACGATGCGCGCGTCCACGTCTGCCCGTCGGCGGGAGGTGACGATGGCTTTGTTGCCTTCGGGCAGGCGCGAGATGAATTGGAACAGGCGCGTCCGTTCTTCTTCGGGCAGGGTTTCCAAATTGTCGAAGATGATCAGCGCCTTCTTGCCCGCCAGCGCGAGGCGCAGTTCGTTGGGACGCTCATCGGGCGCGAGTTTTTCGAGTCCGTCTGTGCCCAATTCCTTGCCCAGTTCGTCCAGCATGGCGAGGTAGGTCGGGCGGGTGAAGTCGGTCAGTTTGGCTTCGCCTTCGGCGGTCAGTTCGCGTACTTTGGCGGTGATGAAAATTTTGCGCTCGAATAGTTCTTTAGGTGCATCGTGCGCGGCTTTGATGGCGAGCGCGGTTTTTCCGATGCCGCCAGGTCCGTCAATGAGTGCGCCCCATGCACGCGTATCTGGTGAAAGAGCAGCGGCGATGGTTTTGAGTTCGTCCGCGCGACCGAAGAAAAATTCCTGGTGAGGGAGTGTGGAACCTGTGGGCTTGGGTAATAGGTGATTGGTGATTGCTGGTTGAGGATCAACAAGTGGTTTGTGTTCTTCAAGATAATTATGAACTGAGGTAGCGATTTTCATTGCCAAGTCGGCAGGAGTAGTAAAAAAGTCGACAACTTTCTCTTTCAAGATCTTTGCTTTGAAATCTTCCAACTTTTTGATTTTCCCCGCATCCTTTTCCATCATTTTAGGAGACCAAGGGTGGTCTTCGTTTACAACAAAACATAAAACAGATTTGCCTTTGCTTTTGGCATGAACGTACTCCTGCTCCGTGATGGAAATGTCCGCACCTTCAGGGATAAATCCGTAACGATAGGCGTAAATCCCAACGATAAGGTCGCTCTTTTCAAGTTGGTCAAGTGCGATAGTTGTTGCTTCGCCATCGCGTGCACCAAAGATTTCCATGCGCCCAACTTCTTGTCCGAGCCGTTCCAATGCCTCGTGCGCGGCTTTGCGATGTTCAACTAAATCAATGTATGTGGAGCTGAGGAAGACTTTCATGGTTGCCTCTTTGTTGCCCAAGTAATTTGTGATTGGCGTTTGTCCGCACGGACGTGAACGCCCATGCTACGCTTCGCGGTACGAAGCCGATTGAAGTCGGCTAGTCCGCTTTGAGCGGACTTTGTACGTGTAGCACGACGGTTTATCGTCGTGCGGGCGCGTTGTATGTTGGCGTTGATTTCGTCAGAGTTATGGGTCATTATACGGCTACCCCTTCCCGTTTTGCATTTCGATATAAAGATATACTTCCTAATTCAAAATCTTTTACCGATACAGGCTTTGCTGAGATTAATTTTTCTGATTCAAGTTGAACAGGGTATAGAATATCCACGAGTTGGCGCAATTCCGTGAAATAATCCAAGGGAGGAGTGAGAAGGATAAGCAGATCAATATCGCTTGTGCGGCTGGCTTGTCCACGCGCGGTAGAGCCGTAGAGAATCACGTTTTTGAGGCGCTTGCCATAATAATTCGCCAAAACAGCTTTGCATTTTTGAGCTATCAAATTTCGACGGGGCGTAGACGCGAGTTTAGGACGCACCTGATAGACAGAGCGTGTTTCCCCCACTTTCTTCTTCAATATAGCAGACTTGCTTTTCTTCAGAGTTCGCGCAGGCATTGTCTTAATCCTTGCCACAATTATAACCCTGTCATAAGTTGATTTTCTGGTTAGGGATATTAAAGCGTAATCAGCGTGGAGTTCTGTTTTATCTTCATATCCTCCGCATACAAATCCCCGGGCGGACAGGGATCACAGCCGAGACAGTGATGCATGTCGCTGCGGTTGATTTTGTAGGGGGTGAAGAGGTCTTTATCCGCTGAGTCTGTGTCAATGCGGAGTTGGGCAGTATAGGCGAGAAAACACTCGCAGGTGCTGCACACATTCTGGTTATGAGGAAATGAATCAACTGCTGTTTGCAGCCTGGTCTGGATTTCGTCGCGTTGTAGTTTTGGCATGGAACAGATTCTCCTACCGAGAAGGATTCCCTTGGCAGGAGTATTTTACAACCAAACCCAGCTATGCTTGCATAACAAATGTCATAAAGATTGTGATTTCCCCAGGATTGGTTTTATTCCACTTTGCGAGTGGGCACCTGGCGGCGGAACTCGTACCGTCGCAGCATGGCTTCGATCATTTTGATCTCGTCAGGTTGGAGGTCTGAGAACTCCAGTCCGATATCATAATAATTCGGCTTGTCTTCAGATCGGCACCACGCCACGCGCGCCGGGAGCATCAAACGGGGCACGGTCGATTCGGGCAGTGCGCCGGGAATTTCGATCAAGATCGTGAGCTGCTTGCCGGTCTCCACGGGCTTTTCGCCGATCAGCATCGCGCCGTGCAGCGTCAGGTCTTCCATATAACCCAATAAAATTTTTGGACGTAAACCATAAACAGGTGTGAATGCCTTTAGGCTCCGGCGTTCTTCTTTGCGTTGGTCACTCATGGCGTACTCCTTTTTGTAAATTCTACAACTGAATCAGGTTCTGGCTATCTATCAAAGGTCATGAAGATTTCGTTTCGCGTTCGGAAAGTCCCATCAAGTATAAGATCCCATCCAAGCCATGTGTGTTCAACGATTGCTTCGCCGATTCCTTGACGATCGGTTTGGCGCGGAAGGCGATCCCCAAACCGGCGATGCTCAACATCGGTAAGTCGTTTGCGCCATCACCGACCGCGATGGTTTGTTCCAGCGAGAAACCTTCGTGTTGTGCGATGCTTGCCAACAGCGCTGCCTTGCGTTGACCGTCCACGATCTCGGAGGCAAGCTTGCCGGTGATGATACCATCTTCGATCTCAAGATCATTCGAGAAGACATAATCGAATCCGAATCTTCTTTGCAGCGCGCGCCCGAAATAGGTGAACCCGCCGGATAGGATGGCGGTCTTGTAACCGAGTCTTTTCAATGTGGACATCAAACGCTCCACGCCATCCGTGAGTTTGAGAGTCGCTGCCACCTCAGCCAAAGCTGATTCGGGCAATCCTTTGAGCAGTGCCACACGCTGACACAGACTCTCTTTAAAGTCCATTTCGCCGCGCATGGCACGTTCAGTGATGGCGGATACTTCCTTGCCGACCCCGGCGCGTTTAGCGAGTTCATCAATCACCTCAGCCTGGATCAGCGTCGAATCCATGTCGAAAGCTACGAGGCGGCGGTTGCGGCGATAGACGTTGTTTTCCTGATAGGCAATATCCACGTCAATTTCATCGGCAAGTTCCATGAATTGACGCCGCAAGGTCGGCAGGTCCGCGACCTGTCCGCGCAAGGAAAATTCCACGCAGGCTTGTCCGTCACTGCCGATCGCTTCCAACGGGACTCTGCCGGAGAGACGCGTGATCTTATCGATGTTCAAATTATTCTCTGCCACGAGGCGCGATAAACGACTGATCTGATACGCCGTAATACGCCTTGCCAGCAAGGTGACGATATGCCGCGCCTTGCCTTGTTGTCCCACCCAGTTCTCGTAACTCGCTAAGCCAATGTCCACGAAACGGACAGTCAGGCTCAGGCTTCCGATCGTTTTTTGGATGGCATCCTTTACGAGTTGGGCATTCTCAACATGTTCAGGGATTTCCACCAGCATGCCCAGCGAAAGTGAATCGTGGATCACAGATTGTCCAATATCTAATATGTTCACATCGAATTCAGCCAGCACGGCCGTGATCGAAGCCGTAATGCCGGGTCTGTCCATGCCTGAAATGCTGATCAGTATCGGTTCTTTCATAACACCTCATTCGTATTAATTCGCCCAGTTATAGCACATATAATGCCCGCTTTTGGGTATAACATATTGTCGGATATTTCGTCTTGGTTACAAGTGGTATGATTTGCAGTATGCATCAGTTGAAAAGATAGAGGTAACTTATGTTTCGTTTTTTCAAGAAGCGCGAAGAAGTGTTTAACAAATTGATTGAAGAACAAGCTTCGATCTCCTATGATGGTTTAAGGTTGTTGGTCAAATATCTGGAAACGCAAGACCCCGAAATCGCCGAGCAGTTGGCGCTTAAAGAAAAAGAAGCGGATGAAGTCCGCCGCATCCTCATCGACGAATTGAATCGGTCCTTCGTCACGCCCTTTGATCGTGAGGACATCTTTACCCTCTCCCGCTCGATCGACGACGTGGTGGACTATGCCGATAGTACCGTCAGTGAGATGGTGACGCTCAACGTCAAGCCGACGCCCTATATGTTAAGGATGGCGACGCTGTTAAAAGACGCAGCGTATGAGCTATATCAGGCGGTGCTGCGTCTGCATAAGCATCCCAACGTGGCGATCGATCATGCCCAACGCGCCAAGGCTTTGGAGAATCGCGTCGAGGGTGTGTATCGCGAAGCCTTGGCTGATCTGTTTAGCGGTCCCGAAGACATACACCATGTTGTGGAAATGTTGAAGCTGCGCGAAGTATATCGTCACCTTTCCAATGCGGCTGACCGCGGGGATGAAGCTGCCAATGTCATCGCTGATGTTGTCGTGAAAAAAATGTAATCCATGTCACGCGAGCTGATCTTCGTCATTGCACTGGCATTGTTGTTTGACTTCCTCAATGGTATGCGCGATTCTAGCAACATTGTCGCGACCATGATCTCTTCGCGTGCGTTTCCGCCGCATATCGCTTTGGGCATCACGGCGGTCGCTGAATTTTTTGGTCCGTTCTTGTTCGGGGTGGTGGTTGCAAATACGATCGGCAATCAGGTTGTGCAATCGGGCGCGTTGAACCTAGCCGCCATTACAGCTTGTCTGCTGGGTGCGATTATTTGGGGCTTGTTCACCTGGTTTTTGGGAATCCCCGGCAGCTCATCGCATGCCTTGATCGGCGGCATGATCGGTGTGGTGATCGTCCACGTTGGTTTGGATGCGATCAAATTAAGCGGGTTGTATAAAGTCCTGCTGGCTTTGCTGGCTTCGCCATTGATCGGTTTTGCTTTTGGTTTTTTGATCACGCGGATCATTTATTTTTTAGCGCGGAATGCCACGCCGCGTATCAATGACCTTTTTCGCAATGGTCAACTTTTCACGGCGCTGGCATTGGCGCTAAGTCACGGCACGAACGATTCTCAAAAGGTGATGGGCATCATTACATTGAGTCTGGTGGTGGGTGGAGCGCTGCCCTCGTTTCAAGTTCCATTTTGGGTGATCGTTGTCAGTGCCGCCGGTATCGCTATCGGGACCGGGTTTGGCGGCTGGCGGCTTATCCGCACTCTGGGCGGGAAGTTTTATAAGATCAGACCTATCCATAGTTTCGCAACGCAATTGACTTCCGCTTTTGTGATCTTGGGGGCATCCTTGGTGGGCGTGCCGGTCAGCACGTCGCAAGTGGTCAGTTCTGCGATCGTGGGGGTGGGCGCATCAGAACGCTTTGGCAAAGTGCGCTGGGGCGTGGTCGGCGATATTCTCACTTCGTGGGCAATCACCATTCCGGCTTCTGCCGTGCTCTCGGCGGGTGTATATCAACTGATTATGGCGCTAAAAATATAGAACTTTACTTTGAGTCGGGGGTTATAATCGCAAATGAGGTAGTTCGCCTGCCTCAAAATTCAGCCTAAGGATAAACCCGTGACAAAACTCTTCTTTGCCACCGATATTCACGGTTCGGATATTTGCTGGAGCAAGTTCTTGAACGCGGGGAAATTCTATGAAGCCGATGTGTTGATCCTCGGCGGCGATATGACAGGCAAGGCGGTTGTGCCTTTCATTCATCAGGGCGGCGCAAATTACAAGGTCACGTTACTGCAACAGGATTTCCAACTCACCAACGAAGATGAACTAACTGACATGCGTAAGCGTGTACGCAGCCGCGGCTATTATCCGTATTTGACGAGTCCCGATGAGATCAGTGAATTGGATAAAGACCCGGATAAAGTGCATCAGATCTTCAAGCAGGAAGTCTTGAAAGTCGTTCAGCAATGGATGGATCTGGCAGATAAAAAATTAGATGCCACTGACTTGAAAGTCTTTTGCTCGCCGGGCAATGATGATATGGATGAAGTGGACGACATCATTCGTTCGTCCCGACGAGTGCAGCTTGTCGAGGGCGTCGTCACGCAGGTGGATGCGCATCATGAAATGATCGCCTCCGGGTGGAGCAACCGAACGCCCTGGGCAACGGAAAGAGAAGAGGACGAGGATCAGCTTGCGGCTAGGTATGAAGCGATGATCTCCAAGCTCAAAGATCCGCATAATGCAGTCTTCGATATCCATGTGCCGCCGTATAAATCCGGTTTGGATGAGGCGCCTGAGTTGGATAAAGACCTGCGTCCGGTGCTGGCGGGTAACTCGATGATCCCGGTTGGGTCGAAGGCGTTGCGGGCGGCAATTGAAAAAACTCAGCCGCTGTTGGGCTTGCACGGACACATCCACGAAGGGCGCGGTACCACACGCATCGGCAAAACGCTGTGTATCAATCCCGGCTCGATGTATGAGCAGGGCACCTTGTTGGGGACAATTGTGAGTCTGGGTAAAAATAAAATCGAAAATTACGTGTTGACTTCAGGATAACTCTCACGCTGTTTCAGGGTTATGAATATTAGCAACCTGTAACGCGAGATTTATCTCGCCATACAAGCGACATAAATGTCGCATTACATAGTAAATTCAAAAGAGGAGAAGTCTTATGAGCAACCTGTTCGTCCGTAAAGCGACCGGTATGGTACGTTCGTGGTCGGTCTTTGATGCGTTCGTCTACGCATTCTTTTCGATCAATATTGTGACCCTGGGTTTCTATAGTTTCAGCCAGATGTATTTCTTTGGCGGCGGCCTGATCAATGCGTTGATCGTGAGCGCCGTCTTTTTGATCTTTGAGATCATTGTCTATGCCTCATTGATCGCTGTCATGCCGCGCTCGGGCGGTGACTATGTTTGGATGACGCGTATCTTTGGTGGAGGCGTTGGCTTCATCCTTGCCATTACAGGTTGGTGGTTCACTTTGTGGTTATGGACACCCGTGTATGGCGACATGTTCCGTCAGGTTGTGCTGGTGCCTTTGCTTGGCGTGCTTGGCATGAAGGACTCGGCGGTGTGGTTTGCAGGTGCCGGTACGCCCTTGTTTGTCAGCACCCTGATCGCGCTTGGGTTTGTCGCGATCGTGATCATGCTCGGCATGAAGACCTATGCACGCATTCAAAAGTATTCCTTTTATGCTGGCATGTTGGGCTTGTTGATTGTACTCGTCCTGCTCTTTACCGGGTCTCGTGAGGCTTTCAAAGCCGGCTATGATGCAAATGCGACGGCTATGTTCGGCGCCCAGCCCGGAGCATATGATGCCACCGTTCAAGCCGGAACAGATGCTGGTGCGACCACGCCTCTCAAAGGCGGAAGCTTTAACCTGGTTTTGCTCACGCTCCCGTGGCTGGTGTTCTTTAACTTGTGGCCCAACTGGGGCGCGACCTTGTATGGTGAAGTGCGCGGCGCTACAGATTACAAACGCAACTTCTCAGGCATGGCTTGGGCGCTTGGCGCAGTAACCGTACTTGGAATTGTCTTCTTCCTGGGTGTTAATAAGACCATTGGTTGGGATTTCTATATGCAATCCAACGGCGCCTGGTGGAATTCTTTCTGGTATGGAGCTACAGTGCCTTTGCCTGTATGGCCCTACCCAGCCTTGCTCGCAATTTTCCTGACCAGTAACCGGTTCCTTCAAATCATCGTCATCGTTCTGATGACCTTCTGGTGGTTTGGTTGGGCTGGCACGTTATTCCTTTCCTCCACCCGTGTGATCTTTGCGGCTGCATTTGACCGCCTGTTGCCCGAGAAGGTTGCTGAATTGAATAAGAACGGTACGCCAGTCAATGCGATGTTGTTGATGGTAGTACCTGCGTTGCTCGTTTCGTATCTGTATGCGTACAATGTCGGCGGCTTTACTTCTATCACCCTGGCTGCTACACAAGGCATTGCGTTCATGTACTTTGGTACGGCGCTCGCTGCGATTGTTCTGCCATATAAGAAGAAAGCCCTCTTCGAGGCTTCCCCAATTGCCCAGATGAAAGTGGCTGGGATCCCGTTGATCACCATTGCGGGCGTGATCTTTGGCGGCTTCCTGGCTTTCCTGTTGGTGGAATGGATGTTTGACCCCTGGCTCAACACGGGCGGCGAAGGGGCGGGTTTGTATGGCATCAGCTTTAAGAATACAAATTCCATTGTCTTCCTTGTGACCTGCTATGTGTTGTCTGCCGCGATCTATTACGGTTTCAAGTCCTATCGTAAAAAAGGCGGCATCGATATGGACAAGGTGCAGACTGAAATCCCGGTTGAGTAATTTATAGAAACGGAAAAGGGACAGGCGCAACTCGCGCCTGTCCCTTTTGATTATCAGGTATTGGTCTTTATCTTTGCCAGATGGATTCGGGTCTTGCCATCTCTGCCACGATATCAAAGGATGAGATCACGCCCAACGGAAAACTTTCGGGGTCGTTCTTATCCACGACGACCACGCGATGACGGTGGTTTTGGATCATCAAGTCCGCGGCTTGTTGTAGGCTGGAGTTGATGTCGGTCGTGATGAGATTCTGATTCATGAACTGACTGACTTTTAGATTTTCATCTACATTGTTGCCAGCGAGATGGACCAGATCATTTCCAGAGATCACGCCCTGCAGCTTCCCTTTGGAATTGACGATGATGATCGAGCGCCAGCCCGCCTGAGTCATCGTACGTGCTGCCGAGATGACCGGGGTGTCTTCCCGGCATACTAAAAATGTATCTGACATCACATCGCCCACGGTAGCGCGTCTGACTGGTTCTTGAGCGGCGATGTCCGCCACAAAATTTGAGACCGAGATAATGCCCACGGGTTTACCAAGTTCAGTGACCAACATGCGCTGGATGTTCTTCTCTGCCATTCTTTTTGCGGCTGCCTCTGCAGGTGAGTCCGCTTCTACGGTTTCGATGGGAACGGTCATGAGATCACGCGCGGTCAGCTTGCGCATGGTGTTCAGGCTTTCCTCATCCACCGAAAGCCATTCACCGGCGAGTAAGTCAAAATCAGTGATGATGCCCAGGGGTACCTCCGCTTGTTCGGCGACGACGAGTGCGTGAACATGGCGTTCGTTTAGCAGGGCTGCCACCTGTCCCAGGGATGTGCTAGGGAGGCAGGTGATCAAGCCCTGGTGCAGGATATCTTTCACAGTTTTTGTCATTGTTGGAATCCTCCCGTGTTGAACGGGTTTGCGGTTAGAATCAAATCAGCTTATGACCATTTTACCTGATATCCAAATTGAGATGCAGCGCCTGATCACAGCCGCCAATGAGAAGTCCATTCTAATGCGGGTGTTGGGCGGGCTGGCGATCAAGGTGCATCGCACTGTTGAACATCCCGCATTTGCGCGTGAGTATGGTGATCTGGATTTTGTGGTGGCGGGCAAACAGCGCCGTGAGTTTGAGACATTTATGCCGCAGGCGGGCTATTCGCCGCATAAACAATTCAATTTGTTGAATGGCAGTGAGCGGCAGATCTATTATCACAACGAAACCGAGATGAAGATCGATATCTTTGTGGATACATTTTCGATGTGTCACAAAATTCCGCTGATCGGGAGATTGCACCTGCATCCGATCACGATCCCGCTTGCGGAGTTGTTGTTGACGAAGGCGCAGATCGCCGAATTGAATCACAAGGACGCGCTGGATATCGCTTCGCTTCTACTCTACGCCGAAACTGGTTCCAGCGATGAGCATTCGATCAATCTGAAGCGGATTGCGCAACTATGCGGCGCTGACTGGGGTTTGTATAAAACAACCTCGATCAACCTGAAACGGGTTGAAAAAATTGTCAGCGAGACAAATGTCCCTTTGACGGAGGCAGAACGCGGGGTAATTCAGCAGCGCGTGGGTGAAATCCTGCAGGTGTTCGAAACGATGCCCAAGTCGATTGCGTGGCAGATGCGCGATAAAGTCGGGACGCGCGTCCGCTGGTATGAAGAGGTTGAGGAAGTCGCGCGTTAAAGAGGACTTTACAAAACCTTAACCCTGTTTGTAATGTTCGGTATATAATAAATTCATTGAGAGTGCGGTGCTCTCAAGAATCCAACCAAATCACAAAAGGAGAGAGAAGTATGCGTACCAAAAAGTTTGCGTATAATATGTTCGCATTGTTTGTGATCGCGGCCACGTTGTTATCTGCCTGTGGACCCAAGGCAGCTGCGGGCCAATTGAATGTGATCGCCTTGCCCCATGACTGGTGCAACTATGGCGGCGTGATCGATGCATTCAAAGCAAAATACCCTGGCATTACGGTAAATGAATTGAACCCCGATGCTGGCTCGGGCGACGAGATTGAAGCCATCAAAGCTAATAAGGACAACAAAGGTCCTCAGGCTCCCGATGTCATTGACGTAGGTTTTGCTTTCGGTGATTCATCCAAAACCGATAAGTTGATCCAGCCGTACAAGGTCCCGACCTGGGATTCCATCCCTGCCGATGCGAAAGATGCGGACGGCTACTGGTATGGCGATTACTATGGCGTGCTTTCCTTCCTCGTAAACACCGATGTTCAACCGAACGTCCCGCAGGATTGGGCTGACTTGCTCAAGCCTGAATACGCTGGACAGATTGCGATGTCTGGTGATCCGCGCACATCCAATCAGGCTATTCAAACCGTCTTCGCTGCTGCGCTTGCCAATGGCGGCTCGCTGGATAATGCTCAGGCTGGTCTTGATTTCTTCGCCAAGGTAAACAGCGCTGGCAACCTGGTGCCGTTGATCGCGAACAATGGTCTCGTGGCGAAGGGCGAAACCCCCATCCGCATCACTTGGGACTATAACGCGCTGGCCGCGATCGATTCCTTCGCTGGCAATCCTGCCGCTCAGGTTGTGATCCCGGCCAATGGTCGTTTCGCGGGTGTGTATGTTCAGGCGATCAGCGCCTATGCTCCGAATCTGGATAACGCCAAATTATGGATGGACTTCCTGTATTCAGACGAAGGTCAATTGCTCTGGATGAAAGGCTACTGCCACCCGATCCGCGAAGCCGATATGCGCGCTCGCAAGGTCATTCCTGCTGACTTGCTCGCCAAGCTGCCCGATGTTTCTGGCGCAGTGTTCCCGACCCTCGCTCAGTTGAACGGCGCAAAGACACTGATCACTGGTCAATGGGACAGCGTTGTCGGTGCTGATGTCAAAGCCGCTCCATAAGTAAATACCAATCAATAAATAGTGAGACCCTGCCATAAGGCAGGGTCTCACTACAATACTATAGCTTCAAGGTGGCTCCCTATGGCAAATACGACCATCTCTGCTAGTTCCGCAGCTCCTTCCATTTGGCGAAAGTGGGTGGGTGTTGTGCCGTTCTTCTTGTTTGCAATTCTTTTTCTGATTTTGCCATCTCTGAGGTTGTTCATTGGGAGTTTTACGAACAACGAAGGTAAATTCACATTTGATAACATTCTTCAACTTTTTGAACAGCAATCCATCCTGAGCGCATACTGGCTGAGTATTCGGATCAGCGCCGTGACAGCCATCGGCGGCGGCATCTTTGGTTTCCTGCTGGCGTATTCTGTGACAGTGGGAGGTTTGCCAAAGCCGCTCCGATCTATGCTGATCACGTTTTCGGGCGTGGCTTCCAACTTTGCCGGTGTGCCGTTGGCGTTTGCCTTTGTGGCCACGCTGGGGCGGACGGGGATCATTACTGCTATTTTGAAAGATGTTTTTGGGGTTGAGATCTATAAGACAGGTTTTAATTTATACAGCTTCCTGGGCTTGAGTCTGACTTATATGTATTTCCAATTTCCCTTGATGGTGCTGGTGATGACCCCGGCACTCGATGGTTTGAAACGTGAATGGCGCGAGGCGGCTGAGAACTTGGGCGCGAGTCAGTTTCAATATTGGCGGCGGGTGGCTTTACCGGTTTTGCTTCCGTCTATTTTGGGATCCATGATCTTGTTGTTTGGGAACGCCTTCGGTGCGTATGCGACAGCGTATGCGCTCACAGGTGGGGCGCTGCCCATTGTCACGATCCAGATCGGGGCGCAGATTCGAGGCGACGTTCTGCATAATCCCGGTTTGGGATATGCCATGGCGATGGGGATGGTGGTGGTCATGGCGATCTCGCTGGCTGGGTATTCCTGGCTTCAGTCAAAGAGCGAAAGGTGGCTGAAATGAGTTTGCGAAGATTTCCATTCTGGAGCTGGATCTGGTATCTGCTGGGAGCGTTGTATTTTATTTTGCCCCTGTACGCCACGTTCACCTTTTCGCTCGAGATGAAACGCGGTGCGCTGAGTTTTCTGGCGTATGAAAAAGCATTTGCCGATAAGGAATTCTGGCATACGTTCGGTTATTCGAATCTGGTGGCTTTCCTCACGATCCTTGTGAGTGCGCTCTTATCGATCCCGACTGCCTATTGGATTCGGTTGCGCCTGCCGCAGGCTCGCAGGATTGTCGAGTTCATTACCTTGATGCCTTTTGTGGTGCCCGCGATCATCCTGGTGTTTGGTTTGATTCGCATCTACAGCTCGCCGCTCAATGTTCCCTTTACAGACATAACAGTAATCCCTCCACTGACAAATTTCAAGGTGGGCACGACTCTTTTGCTGGTTGCAGGCTATACAGTTTTAGCTTTGCCGTATATGTATCGTTCAGTAGATACCGGGATGCGTACGATTGATGTCGCCACCTTAACTGAAGCCGCACAAAGCCTGGGCGCGGATTGGAGAACTATTATGTTTCGGGTCATTTTCCCGAACCTGCGTTCCGCTTTATTGAGCGGCGCTTTATTGACCTTTGCGATCGTGGTCGGAGAAGTGACTATCGCGTCGTTCCTGGGTGTGCCGGCTTTTGGACCGTATCTCTTTTTGCTCGGACAGCATCTTGCCTATCAACCTGCCGCTCTCTCATTCACCAGTTTCATATTAACTTGGATAGCAATGGGGCTGATCCAATTGGTGAGTGGCGGTCAGGGTCAAACCGTGGGCGCACACTAAATCTATCAAGTGAGAAATCAAAATGGCATACTTAACTCTTTCAAACATCTCAAAGCAGTTCGGTGATACGGTCGTAGTGGAAGATTTCAACCTTGATATAGAGAAGGGTGAGTTCGTCTCTTTTCTTGGACCTTCCGGCTGCGGCAAGACAACCACTTTGCGCATGGTGGCAGGTTTTGAAACGCCCACCTCCGGGAAGATCGTGCTGGGCGGAAACGATATTACCAACCAGTCACCCAACCAGCGCAACGTTGGTATGATCTTTCAAGCCTACGCCTTATTTCCCAATATGACCGTCGCGCAAAACATTGGCTTTGGCTTGAGCATTCGCAAAGAACCCGAAGCGGCGATCAAAGAGCGTGTACAGGAAATGATCAATTTGATCAATCTTGAAAAACATGCCGATAAATATCCCTACCAACTTTCCGGCGGACAGCAACAGCGTGTGGCGCTGGCGCGGGCACTGGCAAATCGTCCGCAGGTGTTGCTGCTTGATGAACCGCTCTCTGCTTTGGATGCAAAGATCCGCGTTTCATTGCGCGCAGAAATTCGCGCCATTCAAAAACGCCTGGGCATCACCGCCATCTTTGTGACACACGATCAGGAAGAAGCGCTGTCCATTTCAGATCGGATCGTTGTGATGAATCAAGGTCGGGCAGATCAGATCGGTACACCGTTTGAGATTTACAACTTCCCCAAGACGCAGTTCGTGGCAAACTTCGTCGGTTCGTTGAACACGGCGGTGGCGGAAGTCACTGACCCTGCCAATGGACTTCTCAGCATGGACGGTGTGCAGTTTATCTCCGCTGAAAACATGGACAATCTCCACAAGGGCGATAAGGTCCGCATTGCGATTCGACCGGAACGTTTCAGTTTTGCTGCAGAACTCAGGAAGGTCAATGTTGTAGATTGCACCATCGAAAATATCATGTTCCTTGGTTCTGTTGTCCGTATTCAAGTCAAGATCGGCAACACCAAATTCAACATGGATACATTCAACAACCCCTTCCTTGAACTTCCCAAGATCGGCGACAAGGATCAAGTGACCTGTTCGAAGGAAGCTGTTTTGATTTTGGGTTCGGCGTGAAAATAAATAGGTAAACAAGAAAACACGTATACACGTGTATCCTTGTTTACCTGTATACCTGTCTACTTTTCCCGAGGCTGCATGTCCCTTATTGAAGAAGTTGTAAATAAAATTCCTGAATGGAATGGCAAAGACGTTGTCATCACTCCACTCTCAGGTGGCTTGACCAACTCCAACTTCAAAGTGCAAGTGGATCATGTGCCGTATTTCGTCCGCGTGCCGGGGGCGAGTACGGATTTGCTCGCGATCAATCGCGACAACGAAGTCCACAACTCCAAAGCGGCGTTTGTCGCAGGCGTGGGACCCAAGGTACTTCACCATTTGCCGGAATACAACGTGATGGTCTTGGAATTCATCAACGGCTTGACCATGTCAAAGGATTCGTTGAACGAACCCGGCATGCCGACGCGTATGGCAGAAGCCATCCAGAAGCTGAATAATGGACCGCGCTTCCTACAAGACTTCAACATGTTCCGCCTCACGGAATATTATCTCAGCCTGTGCCAGGAACGTGATATCAAAATTCCTGACGGTTACTTGGACAGGATCCCAACCATCGAGCGTATTGAACAAGCGATGAACGTGAATCCGTTGGATACTGTTCCCTGTAACAATGACCTGCTCGCCGAAAACTACATTGACGATGGCGAACAACTCTGGTTGATCGATTACGAATACAGCGGCAACAACGACCCGACTTTCGAGTTGGGCAATACCTGCCAGGAAATGCAATTCAATGATGAGCAGATCGCCGAAGTTTGCGTGGCGTATTTCGGTGAAGCCAAACCGAACATGATCGCCCGTATGAAGTTGAACATGATCATGTCGGATGTGGGTTGGGGATTGTGGGCGGCGATCCAGGAAAACATCTCCACGATTGAATTCGATTTCTGGGGCTGGGCGATCGAGCGTTGGGGCAGGGCAGTGGAGAAAATGGAATCGGCGGAGTTTGAGGGGTGGATGGAGAACGTAAACAAGTAGACACGTATTTATCTGTTTCCGTGTCTACCTGTCTACTTGTGTACATCAACAGGAGACCCCATGAAAGATCAAGCGCATGTAGTAGTTATCGGCGGGGGAATTTATGGAGTGAATATCGCGTATCACTTGTTCAAACTCGGTTGGCGGGATATTGTCCTTTTGGAAAAGGGCGAGATCGCCAGCGGCGAGTCGTCACATGCGGCGGGGGTGGTGACGCAGTTCGCCACGTCCAAGACCATGATGCAGTTCAGGAAATATTCCATCGAACTCTACAGCGAATTGGGTTTGTTCAACCACGTCGGCAGTTTGCGAGTCGCGTCGAGCAAGGAACAACTCAAAGAGTTGGAAAGAAGCGTGAGTCGTGCGAAAGCCATCGGCATGGACGTGGAAGTCATCTCGCCATCTGAAGCGGTCAAGGTCATGCCGCAGATCAGTGATAAAGATTTGTACGGCGCGATCTATCTACCGCGCGATGGACATCTTTCGCCATACGATACAACCACTTCCATGGCGCGTCTCATCAAAGAGATGGGCGTGGATGTGAATACGCATGCGCGCGTCACCGGGCTGGAGCTTTCGCCCAAGGGTGAGATCCAAAAAGTGATCACGGATAAAGGTTCGATCAAAACGAATCTGGTTGTCAATGCGGCTGGCATGTGGGCGCCGCGTATCGCCGCAATGGTCGGTGTGTATTTGCCAACGACTCCCGTTGACCACCAACATGTTGCCGTCAAAGCTGTGACTGGACACGAATTTCCGAAGAACACGCCGTGTTTGCGTGACCCCGATAATTTGGTGTACATGCGCGAAGAACAGGGCGGGCTTGTCATCGGTGGTTATGAACCGAACCCGCCAGCGCGTTGGATCGATGGTGTGCCGTGGGAACACAGCAACGCGACTCTGCCTGCTTCGTATGACCGCTTCGAGATGCTGCTCGAAGGCGCGATCCGACGTATTCCATTTTTGAAGGATGCGGGCATTATTGACATCACTTGTCATCCCGGTGCGTATACGCCTGATTGCCAGCCCATGCTCGGACCCGTCGCTGGCGCGCGTGGTTTGTGGATGGCGGCGGGCATGTCGCTGAATGGCTACGGCGGCGCGGGTGGTATGGGTCGCCTCATGGCAGATTGGATCGTGAACGGTGAAGCGCCGCAGGATGTGTATGCCTATCGCGCCACACGTTTCGGAAATTATTTCGAGAACCCCGAATACGCTGCCGAGCGCACGCGTGAAGGCGTGAAGTATTACTATGCCATGCGTTTCCCCAACGATGAAAATGAATGGGTGCGCCCGCATCGTGTGAGTCCGGTCCATTATCGGTTGCAGGAATTGGGCGCAGTGTTCGGTGAAAAATTTGGCTGGGAACGTGTCCTTTATTTTGACCCGAACAAACCCTGGCGGCGCGCAGGTGCCGATCAAAAAGAATGGGGCTGGAACAAGCCGCCGTATTTTGATCGCATCGAAGAAGAACATCGTTCCACGCGTGAGCGTGTCACATTGTTTGACCTGACTTCCTTCGGCAAGATCGAAGTGACGGGTCGTGATGCGTTGAAGCTGTTGCAGCGTGTGACCGATAGCAATATGGATAAGCCCGTTGGCAGTGCGATGTATACGCAGTTCTTGAACACGCGGGGCGGTGTCGAAGCCGATGTCACGGTCACGCGCATTGCGCAGGATAAATTCTGGGTCATCACCGGTTCTGGATTTATCGCCAACGATCTGGCATGGTTGCAAATGAAGAGCCAATTGGATGATGACGTGACGATTCGTGACATCACCGAAGAGTGGACTTGTCTGGCGGTGTGGGGACCGAAGGCACGACCGGTTCTTTCGAAGGCGACGCAGGATTCGGTCACGAATGAAGCGTTTCCATATCTGACAGCAAAGTTCATCACGATCAATGGTGTCCGCGTGTGGGCGCAGCGCGTCAGTTACGTCGGCGAGATGGGTTGGGAGTTATACATCCCAAACAATCGCGCCCAAGTGGTCTGGGATGTTTTGCGTGCGGCGGGCAAAGGCTTCGGCATGGAAGTGGGCGGCTATAAAGTGCTGGATTCACTGCGCCTCGAGAAAGGTTATCGCTATTACACAACCGATGTGACGCCACTTGAAACTCCCTACGAGGCTGGTTTGGGTTTTTGTGTGCATCTTGATAAAGGCGATTTCATCGGCAAGGATGCGTTGGTCGAGAAAAAGAATAATGGCTTCGCGACCAAGTTGTGCACCTTGGTATTGGATGATGATGCTTTTACGCAGATTTATGGCGGCGAAGCAATTTACCATGCAGGGCAAGTTATCACACGTGTGCGCAGCGGTGGCTACGGATATACCTTGAAGAAAAATATTTTGTACGCGTACTTACCGATTGAGCTTTCAAAAGCTGGTTCGCGCGTGGAAGTTGAATTGCTCGAAGGCAAATATATGGCTGAAGTGACCGCGACTGTGTTGTATGATCCCAAAGGCGAGAAGCTGCGGGCATGATTCTTAACCACGAAGGGCACAAAGAACACGAAGGAATTAAAGCTTTATGTTTAACCCTTTGTGCGCTTCGTGTCCTTCGTGTTAAAAAAAGAACGTCGTATAATACCCCAATGTCAAAATCCCCTCCTGAATATGTCGGCTTTGGGATGCTCACACCAGTTGAGATCATGGTGCTTGAGAATCTTCCGAAGCATAATACCGGCGCAATCGTGACCGAAGTCAATGAATTTATTTTTGACGATGCCGCGATCGTGGCTTGTTTGCTGCGTCAGTGGGATGTGACATCTGGCATGATCGGCACGGCGGTTGGCGATGATCCGCGTGGGCATATGCTGGCGAATCAGTTGAAAGAGTGGGGGGTGCAGGGGAAGGTTCGGTTTACAAAGGAATATAAAACGCCCATTGAAGTCAATGTTTCAGATCGAAAAGGCGCGCGCACATATTTCTGGCAGCGTACACCGCAGATCCTCAGCACATTGTATACAGCGGATCTTTCCATGCTGCGTGGTTCGAGACTCATGTACGTAGATTGGTACGATGGCGATCCCGTCAAACGCGCGATGGATGAAGCCATACGGTTGAATGTCCCTGTGTTTGTGAACTTGGAACATGGACACAAAGACCCGGATGTTTTGAAGCAATATGCAAAGCGCGCCACGATCTGCCAGGCAGTGACCGATGCCGCGCAACTTGGCGGCAAGCAGGCTTTGGTTGGCACTGCGAAGAAACTATTGAAATCTGGAATCAAGACCGCGATCATCACGCTTGCGAAAGGCGGCTGCCTTGTAGCGCAAGGCGATGAGATCGTGCGAGTGTACGCGCCCAAAGTGAAAGCGGTGGATGCCTGCGGCGCGGGGGCGACTTTCTCAGCGGGGTTTATTTATGGTTACTTGAAAGGCTGGACGCTAGAGGCATCTGCGCGGTTTGCGACTGCCGCGGCAACCCTCAAAGTGACCCATGCAGGCTTGCAGATGTTTCCCGTGACTGAAATACTAGAGTTGGCTAATCAATTGCGCGTGGAGCATTGGGTGCTCAAAGACAATCGCTTCGAGATCATCGATAGAATTCTTGATCTCCCGCACCAGGTAGCTGTCCAGGGTAAGCGCGCCCAGCGAACGATCTTGCGCGAATTGCGAATCCCTCAAAAGCAAAATGGTCGTAGTGCTGAAAGCCCGCAGGTGAAGACGAAGCGAAAAATCGTGTGAAAGCAAGCGCAGTAACAGCAATAAAAAATTAAAAAGTGCATACCGGCAATTTGATATCATACTTTAAAGGATGTGAGCCATGTTATTTGCAGAACTTCTTACACAAGCGCAAGTTGAACGTATTCATGAAGCCTCGTTGGAAATTCTTGAAGAAGTGG
This sequence comes from Chloroflexota bacterium, assembly GCA_040006635.1. GTDB lineage: Bacteria > Chloroflexota > Anaerolineae > Anaerolineales > Villigracilaceae > Defluviilinea. Next base: position 11,975 of record JBDTWO010000001.1, on the reverse strand, counting down.
GTTTGAAAGTCCGTTATGAGCCCGCGCGCGCGGTCTTTGCCAGGCACGGCTGTTCCGTGGATGGCGAGCGGGTTAAACTTCCACGGGACGTGGTGGAGAAATATCGCAAGCTGGCGCCGTCAACTTTTACCTTTCATGGTCGCGACCCCAAATTCGATAAAACGATTCCAAACGATAGCCCGGTCATTGTGACGGCGAGTTCTGCGCCCGATATTATCGATCCAGTGACCGGTAAGGAAAGACGCGCTGAGTCGGGTGATATCGCACGCATCGCGCATCTCATCAATGAACTGCCCGGCTATGATATGTTTTCCATCTCCACGCTGGCAGATGATGCGCCCAAGGATCAATTCACGATCTCCAGGTTGTATCCCGCGCTCAAATATTGTCTCAAGCCAATCCGCGCCACCACGACCGATCACAAAGACACATTGTCCATGATGGAAATGGCATATATTGTCGCAGGCGGAAAAGAAGCGTATAAAGAACATCCTTTTCTCACGCATCACTATTGTCCTACCGTGTCTCCGCTTTCCATGGATAACCTTTCGACTGAGAATGTAATGTACTTTGCAGGCGAGGGTTTGCCCGTGTATCCAACCATTGTTCCGAATGCAGGTCTCACTTCGCCGATGTCCATGGCGGGGACGTTGGTGCAGGGCAATGCGGAATATCTTGCCACGGTGGCGTTGACGCAAATGGTGAAAGAAGGCACGCCGACCATTTACGCCACACTTGCCACTGTCGCTGATATGCGTTCGGGAGCTTATACCTCCGGCGCGATTGAGTGCGGTATGTTGCACATGGCGTTCGCACAGATCGCGCGTTTTTATAATGTGCCTTGCGGTGGTTATATTGGTTTGACCAATTCCAAATTGAACGACGCGCAATCTGGATATGAAACCGGAATGTCTGGCATGGGTGGTCTGGTCAGCGGCATGGATATGTTCAATATCGGTGGTTTGATCGATGCGTTGAAAACGTTTGATTTTGCAAAAGCGGTTATTGACGATGAAGTGGCGCAAATGCTGAAGCGTGTTAAGCGCGGTATTTCGTTCAATGAAGAAGACCTGGCAGTTGACCTGATCAAACAGGTTGGTCCTGGCGGCTCATACATTGTCGCCAAGCACACGATGAGCAGGATGAAGACCGAAGCCGTGATGACCAAGATCGCCGACCGTGATGCCCGCGTTGCCTGGGAAAGAAAAGGTTCCATGGATACGCAAGCGCATGCCATGAAAAAAGTAAAGGACATTATGGCGAGTAATACTACAGCGCTGATCTCCCCTGAAATAGATGAAAAACTGCGCGCGGCTTTTCCGGGTTTGGTGGCGGGCGAGTTGTTACCGATCGAATAAATTCTGGATTCAGGGAGCTTGTTCCCTGAATTACGCCAGCAAGCTGGCTGAGTCTAGATGGTGAAACTATGTCACGCAAACTCCGCATCGTTTTAGGCGTTTTGATTTTCGTTATCTCCCTTTCTTTATTGATCTGGGGAATCGTCCCTGCACGCCGCGAGACTCGCATTCAAAATATTTCGCCCTCTGAAATGCAATTGCCGACGCCCACTTCTTTCCAATTGGATGAAGTGCAACGCGTCGCTTATTACCCGGGGCTTGCTCTATGAGTCGAAAAATATTCTCGCCCCTCAGCTTTTTCCTGTTGATGTTGGTGCTTGCGATTCTGGCATGTAGTGGAGTCGCTAGTGCGCCGCCAGATCAATCTGCAGTTTCACCGACACAAGCCGCAGCCGAGTCAACATCTGCGCCAGGTATTCAAGCAACCGGTATACCGTCCATCCCTGAGAGACGTTTTCTGGCGCTTGAGTTTCCACCCAAAATTCGCGCGGGCGATTCGGATATAGTCCGCTTGACGTTGAAGATGGACGACTCAGGCAATATCACACCGACCGCGGTTGTGGATGGAAATGTCGTCACCGGTGAAGTGATCGAGATCCCCAATCTTTATGAGACGCACCATGTCGTTGCCGAAGCGCAATTTGATATGGCTGGGATGCAAATCTCGCCACCTGATACGACAAGTCAAACCTTATCACCGGGACAATCCATCCAATTCTTCTGGAGCATTCGACCTGCTGAAGTGGGAACGTATCGCGGGACGGTCTGGTTGTTTTTGCGGTTCGTGGATAAAGTCAGCGGGGAGGAAAGCCGAAGAGCAGTATCAGCTCAAATGGTCGAGATCGAGGCGGTGAATCTGTTTGGAGTCCCGGCTAAGTTGGTGAGGTCTGTTGGTGGGGTGGGGTCGGTTGTAGGGGCAGTCGTCGGCTTCCCGTTTTTTGAGGATATTGTCAAGTTCCTTTTCAAGAAGCGACCGAAGCGCAAAGCCTCATAATATATGACGAAAATCACCTAAAACATGGACATGCGTTCAATACGGGGTGATTGTTCTTTATGGTACAATTTTGCCCGTTATACCGTTTATTACGGCATACATACGACATATTTCGCATGGAGTAATCTATGAGCCCCTGGATTTACATTATTTTGTTCATTGTTGTTGGTTTGATCATCCCGGTGGGTGCAATTACTGTAGCTTGGATTTTAGGACCCAAGAAACCCAATCCCATTAAAATGACAACGTATGAGTGCGGTATCGAAACGGTTGGGGATTCATGGGTGCAGTTCAAAGCCCAGTATTACATCTTTGCCCTGGTGTTCCTGGTTTTTGATGTAGAAACAGTCTTCCTTTTTCCGTGGGCTGTGAAGCTTGGCTCGCTCGGTATGTTCGCCGTACTGGAAGGCATCGTATTCATCCTCATCTTGATGGTCGGCTTGGTTTATACCTGGCGCAAAGGCATGTTGGAATGGGCGTAAATTTTATGAAGTAATAGAGAAGGCTGATTGGAATAAATCCATTCAGCCTTTTCTTTGTCCCTCACCCTGCCTCTCCCAAAGGGAGAGGAGAATCACTCTCTTTCCCTTCGGGGGAAGGGTTGGGGATGAGGGGATTTAGGAGCGAAGTATGAATTTTTGGAACGACCCTCTTAAAGTAGCCGCAGATTGGTTGTCCGGTATATTCGCGGGCTGGGGTATGCCCGAGATCGCCGCACAGATCTTGATTGGCTTCCTCGGTATCTTGCTCTTGATTACCATATTGATGGTGCTCGATATTTTTCTGGTATGGATCGAGCGCAAAGTGGTGTCGCGTTTTCAAGACCGCATCGGTCCCAACCGCGTTGGTCCGTTCGGCTTGATCCAGCCCTTTGCTGACATCATCAAGCTTCTGATCAAGGAAGATATCACTCCCGGCGGCGCGGACAAGGTTGTGTATAACCTGGCGCCGATGCTATCGATGATGTCGGTCCTGGTCTTATGGGCGGTGGTGCCGATCGCCCCGAAGATGCTCGGTGTTGATCTGAATATCGGGGCGTTATACATTATCGCGGCTGGTGCCATTGGTACGCTCTCGATCATTATGGCGGGCTGGTCATCGAATAATAAATTCGCATTGATCGGCGCTTTCCGTCAGGTGGCGGTGATGATCTCGTTTGAAGTGCCAATGTTGACGATGTTGTTGATCCCGACTATTTTCGCCGGTTCAATGGGTATGGGCGCGATCACCGAAGCCCAGGGAAAGATTTGGTTTGTTTTCCTGGCCCCGCTGGCGGCGTTGATCTTCCTGATCGCTGCCATTGCTGAACTGGGACGTGCGCCCTTCGATATGGCGGAAGGCGAATCGGAATTGGTCTCTGGTTATAACATTGAATATTCAGGCATGAAGTTCGGCATGTTCTATGCTGGTGAACTTTTACACGCCTTTACATTCGGCGGTTTTTGGTCGATCCTATTCTTTGGTGGTTATCGCTTCTTTGGGCTTGAGCAGGTGAACCCATTGCTGGCGATCGCAGTGTTGGTCTTCAAAGCCATGCTGGGTTACTGGGTCATCATGTGGATTAAGTACACGCTCTTGCGTATCCGCATTGATCACATGCTCGCCTTCAACTGGAAGTTCCTGACGCCGCTGGCTTTTGCGCTTTTGATAGTGACGGCCTTTATGAATGCGCTTCTTCGCGGGACTTCAAACTGGGTCTACGTCCCGGGCATGTTCCTGTCGAACGTAGTGCTTGCGTGGGTGGCGCTTGAGATCGCACGGTCATACAGCCGCAGAGAACGTGAAAAAGTGGAGGGTGTAGCAACGACTTAAGTCGTTACTACGGAGGATATAAAATGACTGGTGAACAAATCACTTTTCTTGTAGTAGCGCTTGTCGTTCTGGGTTCAGCCCTGATGGTGGTGACGACGCGCAATCTTGTCCATGCCGCATTGTGGTTGATCGCGACGTTGTTCGGGGTGGCAGTGACCTTTGCCTTGCTTAGCGCAAGTTTTCTGGCGGTGGTGCAGGTGGTCGTGTACATCGGCGCGATCGCCATCTTATTCATCTTTGCAGTGATGCTCACGCGCAAGGATATGCGTGACCAAGGTCCGCAGACGAATAAGAATTGGTGGGTGGGTGCGTTGCTGGCAGTGCTGACCTTTGGCGGGCTGTTTGGATTGCTTCAGGGTTGGAGCGGCTTATCGAAAACCGTAGCAGCCATCCCGTCTGGGTTTGATGCGGTGAGTGAGTTGGGTAATGCGCTCACTTCATTCAACGGATATGTCCTGCCGTTCGAAGTTGCGTCCGTCCTGTTGGTGGCGGCGTTGGTGGGCGCGGTCTACGTCGCGTTCAATCGGAAATAGGAGAGACGCACATGGTTCCACTTTCCTGGTATCTAATTTTGTCAGCCGCGCTTTTTAGCGTGGGCTTGTTCGGCGTGCTTTCGCGCAGGAATGCGGTTGCGATCCTGCTGGGTATTGAATTGATGCTGAACTCTGTGAACATCAACCTGGCGGCGTTCTGGCGTTACGGGGACGTTATGAATTTGGCGGGGCAGGTGTTCGCGATCATTGTATTTGCGGTCGCCGCGGCAGAAGTATCTGTAGGTCTGGCTTTGGTAATCTCTGTGTATCGCCGTCGCAATACGGTGATCGCAGATGAAATCAACTTGATGAAGTGGTAATTCATATTGCGTATTTCGTACTACGTAATATTGGAGGCTGATTGATGAGGACAGAATTACTTATCTGGTTAATCCCCCTGCCGCCGGTGCTGGCTTTCTTTTTGATTGTGTTGTTCACCAATCGAAGCAAAGCCCTGAGTCACACCATTGCGGTGGGCGCGGCGTTGCTTTCGTGGGGTGGAAGCATGGTCGTATTTTGGAATGCGATTCGCACGGAGCATTTTGGCGAGCATCCATTTGAATCATCGATAAACTGGCTCCCGACCGGTGATACCTGGCTGAAGGTTGGCGTTTTGATCGACCCGCTCTCGGCCGTGGTTTTGTTCTTCGTGGCATGGACCGTGTTGATGATCTTCATCTATAGCGTTGGCTATCACAACTATGGTCAACCGGCTGGCGATCATGACCATGCTGGCTTGCCGCCGCATGGCGCAACCGTTGAAGAACACGGACACAGCCATGTTGTGCCTTCGATCGAACCGATGTATTCGCGCTTCTTCGCCTTCATTGGCTTATTTGCGTTTGGCATGTTCACACTCGTGGTATCCGATAACCTACTCACCTTGTTTGTGGGTTGGGAGATCATGGGCTTGTGCTCCTATCTGTTGATTGGTTTCTGGTATGCCAAACCTTCCGCACGTAATGCGGCAGTCAAAGCCTTTATGACCACCCGCGTCGGCGATGTGTTCATGTTGTTGGGTATCTCTTATTTATACTCAGCGACCGGTACGCTTTCCTTCCGCGCGATTTTTACGGAAACGGTTTTGCATACACTCGCTACAGTTCCAAGCGGAGTGCTTGGTCTTTCGGCGGCTGGCTTGATCGGTTTACTGCTCTTCATTGGAACGGTCGGTAAATCGGCGCAGTTCCCGTTGCATGTCTGGTTGCCAGACGCGATGGAAGGTCCGACACCGGTCAGCGCCATGATCCATGCAGCGACGATGGTTTCGGCGGGTGTGTATATGGTCATCCGCATGTTCCCGATCATCAGCCTTGACCCCAAGACCATGACGATCGTGGCATTCGTCGGCGCGTTCACGGCGCTCTTTGCCGCGACCATCGCGGTGGCGCAAAACGATATCAAACGCGTGCTGGCTTACTCCACGATCTCGCAACTTGGTTTCATGATCGCGGCGCTCGGTATCGGAGCGTATGTGGCAGCAGTTTTCCATTTAGTCACTCACGCCTTCTTCAAGGCGTTACTCTTCCTCGGTTCCGGCTCTGTCATTCACGGCATGGAGCACGGCGTATTACACACGGGCAATCATGAAGTAGATCCGCAGGATATGTTCAATATGGGCGGTCTGCGCAAGAAGATGCCGATCACATTCTGGACTTTCCTCATTGGCGGCTTTGCGCTCTCTGGCTTCCCGCTTATTACGGCTGGTTTCTGGTCGAAGGATGAGATTCTTGCGGACGCATTTGGAAATGGTCATTTCATTGTGTTTGCGACACTTGCCGTCGCCGCATTAATGACCGCGTTCTACACCATGCGCCAGATCACATTGACCTTCCTGGGCGAACCCCGCACAAAGGAAGCTGAACACGCGCAAGAGACGCCGTGGACGATGACGACTCCACTTGTGATCCTCTCGATTTTCGCTATGGCGTATGGCTGGGTTGGTATTCCTGAAGATTTTATGGGATTGCATTTGCGGCCAAGCTGGTTCCATGAGTTTGTAGGCAGTACGTTAGCTGAGCATCCTGAAGCTTTGACATTCAACTGGATACCGCTCCTCACATCTCTGGTTGTAGCACTTGGTGGTCTCGGACTCGGCTGGCTTGTATATCGCAACGTCAATTCACCAGCGGAAGATAGACTACAGTTCGGTTTCCTCAAGAACAAATACTACATTGATGAGATCTACGATGTTGTCTTCGTCAAGCCTGCGATCTGGGTTTCCGAAGTTCTCGTCTCCGCGTGGATGGATAAAGGCTTGATCGATGGTATCCTGCATATCTTCGGTCCCGCAACAGGCGGACTCGGTTCCTTCATCCGCAACAAATTTGACCTGCCCTTCATCAATCGTTTCATTGGTGATGGCACGGCCGATGTGACCTACTGGTTTGGCGGCAAATTGCGTGCTGTTCAAACAGGACGCATCCAGCAGTACCTCTTGTTCGCATTGGTGACCTTCGCTGTCATCGGCGCGGCGATCTATTTCTTCCTGCTGGCTTAAGGAGTATATGATGAACTTCATCTCTACTCATCTTCTCTCGACCATTCTTTTCTTCCCCATGCTTTCGGCTGTGGTGATGATGTTCCTGCCGAAAGATGAGAATAAACTTTTCCGCTGGTTCGCATTTGTTGCCAGTCTGGTGCCATTTGCGCTGACGCTGGTTGCGTGGTTCCAATTCAAATCGAGTCAGCCCGGCTTCCAATTTCAAGAAACCTACGTCTGGTATCAGGCGATTGGTTCATCCCTGCATCTCGGTGTGGATGGGCTCTCGTTGACGATGGTCTTGTTGACCACGCTGCTCACGCCGCTTGCGATCCTTGCTTCGTTCAGCGTTAGCGACCGCGTCAAACCTTACATGATGCTGTTCCTGTTTTTGGAAACAGGTATGCTCGGCGTCTTCATGGCGCTCGATCTGCTCATCTTCTTTGTGTTCTGGGAGATCGGTCTTATCCCGATGTACTTCCTCATCAATCAATGGGGGAGCGCCAACCGGGACTACGCCTCACTTAAGTTCATGATCTACACGATGGGTGGATCGCTCGGACTCTTGCTTGCCATCCAGATGATCGGCGTTCTTTTCGGGACCTATGACTTGGTCACGGTCTATCAGCGTTGGAATTCGCTGGAGGCTGGTTCCATGCTACTAGGCATGTCTGTTCATACAGTGAAGTCCATCGCCTTCTGGGCGTTTGCCATCGCCTTTGCGATCAAGGTTCCCATCTGGCCCTTCCATACCTGGTTGCCTGATGCCCATACCGAAGCGCCCACTGCGGGTTCCATGCTTTTGGCAGGTGTGCTCCTCAAGTTAGGTGCGTATGGTTTCCTGCGTTTGGTGCTTCCGCTTTATCCTGTCGAAGCGAAGATGTTCGCGGGCGTACTGGCGTTGCTCGCCACAGCGGCGATCGTCTTTGGCGCGTTCGGCTCCTTTGGTCAAACGGACTTCAAGCGACTTGTCGCGTATTCGTCCGTGAACCATATGGGCTTTGTCGTGCTCGGTATCGCCGCCGCCGCTTACTCTATCGGCACTCAAGATGCGACCATCGCTTTGAACGGCGCCATCCTCCAGATGTTCAATCATGGACTGTCGGCGGCTGGCATGTTCTTCCTGGTCGGCGTGATCTACGAACGGACCCATACGCGTAACCTCGAAGAGTTCGGTGGCTTGTTCCCAATTGTGCCAATATATGGCGGCATCTTGATCTTTACCAGCATGGCATCACTCGGCCTGCCTGGACTTAACGGCTTCATTTCAGAGTTTCTGGTAGTGCGAGGTGCGTTCCCAGTGTTGACTGTTTTCACAACGATCTCCATGCTTGGGTTGCTGTTCACGGGCGCATATATTTTGAAGGGCATTAAGAAAGTCCTGCATGGTCCCATGAATGAACATTGGGCACACGGCGAACATAAGTTAACCGAGATCAGTGCGCGCGAGATCATTGTGATGGTCCCGTTGATGGCATTGATCTTGTGGATCGGCATCTATCCCGCGTGGATCCTGGATGTGATCAACAAAGCCGTGGTCATGCTCTTCTAAGAGGTGGATGATGAATTTTCCAGTATTAAGTGTCATAACATTTACACCAATGGTCGCAGCATTGATCATTTTGATGCTGCCCGCCCAGCGGAAGAATGAAGCCCGCGGAGTGGCGCTCGCAGCAGCGACATTCGCTTTGCTCCTTTCATTCTGGGTATATTTCTCCTATGACCAGGCGACGGCCGGTTATCAATTCATTGAAAAATATAGCTGGTTACCTGCCTTGGGCATTAGTTTGCACTTCGGCGTGGATGGCATCAGCGCTCCGCTGGTTTTGTTGACGGGCGTTGTGATGTTCACGGGTGTGTTGATCTCATGGGGCGAATTCGATGAGAGCAAACATCTTTCTGCCGGTATTCAGGATCGACCGCGTGAATTTTTTGCCTTTCTGTTCCTGTTGGCGGGTGGTGTGTTCGGTGTGTTCGTCTCACTCGACTTGTTCATGTTGTTCTTCTTCTATGAGATCGCAGTCTTCCCGATGTACCTGCTGATCGCGATCTGGGGCTGGATACAGACTCGTGAATATGCCGCCATGAAATTGACCCTGTACTTGTTTATTGGTTCAGTGGTTTCATTGGTCGGTGTGCTTGCCATGTATTGGCTGCAATATAAAAATACCGGTATTCTCAGCTTCGATATGATCGGAATGGAAAAAGCAGGTTTCTCGCAGGCTTTCCAGAACATCTGGTTCCTGCCAGTCTTCCTGGGTTTTGCAGTGTTGGGTGGCATCTGGCCCTTCCACAACTGGTCGCCAGACGGACACGTTGCTGCACCGACTGCGGTATCCATGTTCCATGCGGGTGTGTTGATGAAGCTGGGCGCATTTGCTGCGCTGCGGGTGGGTATTATGCTTCTACCTCAAGGCGCACATACCTGGTCTTGGCTCATCATGTTGTTCGCAGGCGTGGCGGTCGTCTATGGCGCTTACATCGCCTTCGTCCAAGAAGATATGAAATATATGATCGGCTTTTCGTCCGTCTCGCATATGGGACTGGTGATGCTCGGCATGTCCACATTGAATCGCAACGGCATCATGGGTGCCGGCATTCAAATGTTCTCACACGGCGTCATGACGGCTCTCTTCTTTGCAATTACCGGCATGATCTATGATCGTTCACATACGCGTCAGATCCCTGAACTGGGCGGTATGAGCAAGGTGATGCCGTTCGCCACGATCGGCTTCATCATCGGTGGTCTCGTTTCGATGGGCATGCCGCTCTTCTCAGGCTTTGTCGCTGAATTTCCAATTTTCATGGGTGTGTGGCAGGTGCAGTGGTTGGTCGCTGTCATTGCCAGTATCTCGATCGTTATCACCGCAGCCTACATCATGCGCAATATCCGGCAGGTCTTCTTCGGTCCGATGCCTGAAAAACTGGAGGGTCATATGGGTGACGTGACGGTGTTGGATAAAGTCGCGATCACAACCCTCTGCCTGTTCATGATCGTCATCGGCATGTTCCCAAGCTTCATGGTCCCGATGATCCAAACGGGCGTTGAGAATGTTCTACGCTTACTGGGAGGTTCATAATGTTTACCTCTACAACGTTCGCTTCCATCCTCCCCGAAATCTTGATCCTCGTCCTTGGCATGCTGGTCTTGATCGTTGAGCCATTTTGGAAGGAAGAGAAACGCCGCAATGTGGGCTGGCTCACCGCTGGTGGTTTGCTTGCAATCATGGTGATCAGCTTCCTGTTCGGTCAACCCGGCGCACCGACATCCACGTTGGGTGGAATGATCCGTTTTGACTGGCTGGGCTTCTTCTTCAAGATGCTCTTCATGTTCGCGGCTGCGGCTACAGCTCTGCTTTTGATGGACAACGAAAAGGTTGGACATCGCGGCGAGGCTTATCTGCTCCTGCTCGCTTCGCTTCTCGGCATGAACCTGATGGCTGTTTCAGCTGATTTAGTCATGCTCTATCTGGCGATCGAGACTACTTCGATCCCGCTTTACATCCTCTCCGGCTTTATGCTAGCTGACGATAAATCCACTGAAGCTGGTTTCAAGTACCTGCTCTTTGGTGCGTTGACCTCCACAATCATGCTTTATGGGTTCAGTCTGGTCTTTGGCTTTACGGGAACCACCAATCTATACCAACTGACGGATATGTTCAAGGCTGGCAGTCTGCCGCTTGTGACTACGCTTGGCACGATGGCGTTGATCCTGGTGGGACTTGGTTTCAAGGTTTCGATTGTCCCATTCCATTTCTGGGCGCCAGATGTTTATGAAGGCGCGCCGACCCCGGTCGCTGGGTTTCTATCCACGGCATCGAAAGCGGCTGGCTTCGCTGTGCTTGTCCGTTTGTTTTTTGTGACGTTCTCAGGTTTTGCCGTATCCTGGACGATAGCTTTGGCTGTCCTTGCGGCGGTTACTATGACCGTTGGTAATTTGCTTGCGATACAACAAACCAACATCAAGCGTCTGCTTGCATTTTCATCCATAGCGCACGCGGGGTATGCCATGATCGGCGTGGTTGCGTTTTCTCAACTCGGTGCAGCCAGTGTGATCTTTTATCTTGCGGCTTATATCGCAACCAACCTGCTTGCCTTCGGTATTGTGATGGCGTTCAGCCGCGTGACTGGGCTTGAAGATGTGAAAGACTATTCCGGTCTTAGTCGGCGTTCGCCACTGCTGGGATTGATGATGCTCGCTGCATTCCTGTCATTGACTGGCATGCCGCCGTTCGGTGGTTTTGTTGCCAAGGTGTTTGTCTTTGCGGCTGGTGTTCAAGCGGGCTATGTATGGCTGGTCATTGTCGGTATCCTCAATTCGATCATTGGCGTGTACTACTATTTGAACGTGCTGAAGTCTGTGTACCTCTACCGTATGCCGAATCAGGATGAAGAGAATCATCCCATCCCATTGACGCGACCGTATGCCATCGCTTTGGTTGTCCTTGCGGTAGGCGTGATCTTGATCGGTACGGTTTTTGCGCCGTGGTTTAGCTGGTCAAATGCGGCGGCGTTGAATTTGTTCTAGGTCATTGTAGCTGTCAGCAAGCTGACAGACTCCAGAAAGTGGAGACAGGCTAAGACTTCGAAAGAGGCGGCGCAAGCTGTCCGAATTTGTAGTTTGACAGCCTTTTAGCCTGTCAGTTATAATCGTGCAACATGGCACAATCCGAACAAAAAGGTCGCGGCATCCTCAATACGTTACTGGTCGTGTTGATCGGGCAGGTGGGATGCCTGACACTGGTCATTATTCTGGCTTCGGTGTTTGGCGGGTTGTGGCTTGATAAAACGTTCGG